>JACRGY010000108.1 GCA_016212165.1 Nitrospirota bacterium | reverse complement strand
TTCAGATACTCTGTAAGATACGCATCAGGGTAATGGAATTTATCCTGATTATATATCTCCACATCGTACCCTTCTTTCACGAGCACCGCAGCAACATATGCAAGCCCCTGAGGAAAAAAGTGGATATATGAATCATTATCATATACTACAAGAAGAATTCTCATCTTTTCCCATCCTCCAGAAGTTCGAGCGCCTTAATGCCGTCATCCAGCGTAATATCAGGTATTATATCTCTTTCCGCGGCTCCGATAAAATGCTTCAACTCATCCATGTAAGTCCTGTCAATATCAAACATATCCCTGTCATTCATAACTATTTCTTTATCGCCTTTTATTATCCTGATACTTTTGCCTATTAAGTCGCAGTGCAGCATCCCTTCGCTTCCAACTATCCTTATTTCACGTTTTTTATCCTTTTGCAGGTAATCCATATGGACATTACAGATGAAATTATTATCATACCTGTATATGCCTTCAAATACGTCATCAGAATCTATTTCTAATTTACTGGCCCTGGCCTTAAGTACTTTCCAGTTACAGGGGTCTCCAAAAAGGTATCGCATGTAATCAATCTCATGGGATAAATCCAGGGCTACGCCTCCGCCTTTTGCCTTACTTGCACTATACGAATCCCTGTAATCTCTGTCAGGCCTCCATAGCGGCAAGAATTGCCCAACTTCTATTTTGGCAAAATAAAGGTCTCCGATGATTTTTTCAGATAATCTGTCTTTTACATATTTCATTGCGCCGAGATACCTTAAATTATATCCAACAAATATCTTTATTTTTTTCTTTTTGGCTATTTCCTTCAACTCATCCGCCTTATCCTGATTGTATGAAAGCGGCTTTTCGATAAATAAATCCATACCTTTGGCAGCAAGGGAAAGGGCAGTATCTATATGCCTATAGGTCTCGTTGGCAATAATTGCAAAGTCAGCCTCTATATTATCCAGTGCATTTATAGTATTAATCTTTCCATCGCCTTTCAAACCCTTAAGGCATTCCTTATTTTCTGTATAAACAGATATGCTCCCAATGTTTTTTAACTGTAACAGGTTGCTGATATGCCTCCTGCCTGATGCTCCGCAGCCAACGACCAGCGCCTTCATAAATAAGAACTAAATCCCCCTACCATGCAGTCCATCCTCCGTCCACAATCAGGTTCTGGCCGGTAACATAGGATGATGCTTCAGAGGCAAGAAATACCACTGCCCCTGTAACCTCAGAAGGGCTGCCCATCCGGCCAAGCGGGGTCTTGTCCGAATATCTTCTAACAAAAGTCTCTTCCTGGTTGTCAAAGATGCCTCCCGGAGAAACTGTATTTGCCCTCACATTATATTTTGCATAATATGTTGCGATATATCTTGTCAGCGCAATTATCCCGCCTTTTATGGCTGAATATGCAACCGGCATCGTCATTTCTGTTCCTTCGTATATGGAAAAATCAGGGGCTACAACTCCGTAGATTGAGGCCAGATTAATAATTGTGCCCCCACCCTGCTGCTTCATCTGCTCTGCAGCCTTCCGGCAGCAAAAGAAATAGCCTCCCATATGGCTGTCGACATTATTTCTCCACGATTCAAGTGATACCTTTTCAATTTTGTTTCCCCAGTCCTTTGTCCTCGGGTATGCGCTGTTTACCATAATATCAAGCCCGCCGTTATCCCTGATTACAGTTTCCATGGCTTTTCCTATCGAATCTTCAGATGTGATATCAAAATGTACATAACCGATTCCGGTATCTCCTGAAATCTCTTTGGCTTTTCTTTCGTCTACATCACCGATGTAAACCCTGGCGCCAAAATCATATAAGGCCTTCGCTACCTCCCTGCCCAGCAGGCCTGCTCCGCCTGTAACAAGCGCCACCTTATCTTCGCATGAAAACAAGCCCTTATAACTCATCGCTCTGCTCCCCTATATGTTTCAGGCTTCTTCTGTATTCATCCCATTGTCCTATATCAAACCAGCCTCCCCAATGCGGAAAAACACCAACCCTATCATTATGATTATCCTTAACCCTGGCTATAAATTTATCCATATCAACATGTTCATTTTCATTGATGAGGTCAAGGATAACAGGTTCAAAAATATAGGTGCCTGTATTCACAAATAAGTCTATCTTTGGCTTTTCATCTATCCCGATGAGTGAACCGTCACCCATATTCAAAACACCATAAGGCACTGTGATTTCCTTGTGAGAACCGACTATCGTCATCAGATTGCGCCTTTCCTTGTGCCAGTTGAAGAAATCTATATACTCGCCTTCAAGTATTGTATCGCAGTTAGTAACTATGAACGTCTGTTTTAAAGTATTTTTAAGCAATGACAACCCGCCGGCAGTGCCGCAGTAATCGCTTTCTTCAACGAAGCTGACATTGTAAGGGAGATTGTTCTCACCGAAATACATCTTTATCATCTCTTTTTTGTAATTAAGTATTAATATAAATTCATGGAAGCCGTTCTTGTAAAACCGGTCCATTATATGTTCAATAATAGGCTTGTTATGTATCGGGATTAGAGGCTTGGGAAGTATTTTTGTGAATGGATCCAGCCTCGTACCTTTTCCGCCTGCCATTATTACAACCTGATTCGGAATAAGATGGCCTGGGGTTAACCGGCTCTTTTCCTCCAGGATATTAGTCCACAGGACAACATCCACTATTGTTCCCGTATCATCCAATACAGGAATCTGCTCGAGTTTAGTCTCAAGCATTAACCTTTTAACCTTTTCCTCTGTATATGATTGATTCAGGGTCACTGCGGTAAAACCCTTGTGCATTACCTTTTCAACGTTATCGGTAAACTTAGTGCCTGCTATTATGCCCCTGCGTATATCGCCGTCAGTAACCGTCCCTAAAAGCCTGCGTTTCTCATCAACAATAAAAAGTATCTTCTCCGCAGTATCATTGAGTTTCTGCATGGCCTGCTTAAGGCTTGTATCAGCAGCTATCAATAAAGATTTAAATTTGGTCTTGTCCATAAAATTAAGCCTTATAAATCATAAAAATGTTTTCTGAATTTATCTGACAACGGAATTTTTTTCAGCACATTAACTACCCTTTTACTCACACTGCCATTGCCATATGGATTTTTCAGCCCTTTTAACGACCTTCTGAATTTCCCGGAAAGGGCTTTATCTATGGCAGCGACTATTTTATTTTCTCCGCCAGGAGGCACATCAATTATATTCTTGGCCCTGATCCTTCCCGTCTGCCTGGTGCCTATATTTACAACAGGCAGCTTAAATGAAGGAGCCTCGATAATCCCGGATGAAGAATTACCAGCCATAAGAACAGCATTCTTCATTAACGACAAATATTTCAGCTGGCCGAGTGAACTGAACAAAAAGGCCCTCCCGGAATTTTTCTTAACATAAGCTTCAATACTCTTGATTATTCCCCTGCTCTCCGTATCTGCATTCGGCAGAGTAAAAATCCAGCATATCTCCGGAAAGCTGTCCAATGCAGCCAGGATTGTTTTCATTTGCATTCCGGCGCTGCCCTTTTCAAGTGTTGCCGGATGATATGTGACAATACCCCACGGCATTTCAGCCGGTATCCCCAATCTTTTTGCCAGTTGTATTCTATTAAGCAATTTCATTTTATACAGGTTATCCAAACCAGGCGCGCCAAAGCAAAAGACATTTCCCGGCTGCTCGCCCATCTGGATGATCCTATCGGCATAGATTTTAACAGCAGGAAAATGGATATGGCTCATCTTTGTTATGGCATGACGAAAAAGCTCATCCATCACTCCCTCGGTAACTTCTCCTCCATGAATATGAGCAACCGGAATCCTGAAAGGGACTGCGGCAGAAACAGCTGCCAGGATTTCAAACCTGTCGCCTAAAACAAGCAAAATATCAGGCCTCAGCCGTTCATAACATTTCGCAAAACCTATCATTCCGACTCCCATAGAGGTTGCAACTGAAGTCTCGGTATCCGAAGAGAGCAGCATCTCAACTTTTTCTGCAACAGGAAATCCATCTTTTTCTATCTCCCTTACAGTCAAACCGAATTCAGGCGAGAGATGCATCCCTGTTACGATTAACTGCAATTTAAGCTTGGGGTCTTCATGAATCCCCTTGATAATCAGGTAAAGCAGCCCGTATTCAGCCCTTGTGCCGGTTATAACCGCTATCTTACGCATCTTTTAAATACTCCCACTTAATTACTGAATCCGCAGCGATATTTTGTCTTGCCCTCATGCCTACTATAATATCCTTAAACTCCGGCAAGATGCCATCGCCCGGCCTTTTTACCACAACATCCTCTGATGATATTATCTTTCCTGCCACTATGTCCCTTGCAGCAACCAAGCTCCTTCTGGCGGCTGTCTTTATATCTTCTTCGTTCTTCACAGGCCTTTTTATGCCGTCTCCCAGAGATTTTTCTACACTCCTTATCTCCCTTACCATCGTCTTAAACCCATCCGGCTCAAGGGATGCCTTATGGTCAGGCCCTTCCATCTTCGTGTCAAGCGTAAAATGTTTTTCTATTACCTTTGCACCTAATGCAACTGCGGCAATTGCAACCTCTATCCCAGGCGTATGGTCTGAGTACCCGACAGGCAATCTGAAGGCCTTTTCCATTGTCTTAATTGCCAGCAAATTGGAGTCTTCGGGCAAGGCAGGATAATTTGAGACACAATGAAGCAATGTCAGTTGAGGCTTTTCATCCCATTGCATCCATCTCTCATTAATCCAGCCGATTGCCTTCTCCACTTCGCCGATGCAAGACATTCCTGTTGAAAGTATTATTGGTTTTCTTTTCAGGGCAATATGCCCTATGAGAAATTTGTTTGTAATTTCACCTGAAGGTATTTTAAATATCTTCATGCCAAGCATATCCAGCATATCAGCGCTTTCCGCATCAAACGGAGTTGACAGGAATATAATACCCTTTTTTGCACAATGCCCGGCTAATTCTATATGCGCAGAAGGTGAAAGTTCAAGCCTCTTTAACATCTCAAGCTGGGTCTCGCCGGCGCCGGTGTTCTCTGACTGATAACCTGCCTTTGCTGCCTTAGCCGTCACTATCCTGCCGGCTTTAAAGGTCTGAAACTTTACAGCATCGGCCCCTGCCTCAACTGCTGCATCTACAAGTTTCTTTGCAACCACTACATCGCCGTTATGGTTTACTCCGGCCTCGGCAATGATAAAAGTCTTCATCTTGCAGGAACTCCTTTTACTGCCGCCCCTTCAGGCACATTATCAATTACTACCGAGCCTGCCCCTATTAAGGCACCCTTTCCTATCTTAACCCCATGGATAATCGTAGCCCCCGCACCTATAAAAGCGCCTTCACCGATAATGCAGCTGCCTGATATAACAGTGCCGGGACATATGTGGACATGGCTGCTTATACTGCAGTCATGTTCAACTATCGCGCCTGTATTTATTATTGTATTTTCCCCTATTAAAACACCGGGCTGGATAACAACGCCTGCCATTATCTGGACAGCGCTGGAAATTCTTGTATCGCTCTTTGATACAACAGCCTGAGGATGAATTAAATACGGCATATCAAAACCAGCCTGTTTAACCTTTTCATATAATATCTTTCTCTTGCTGTTATCTTTTATGCTTCCAACGGCAATACAGGCATTTCTGATACCTTTGCCATATAAATCAGCAAGGAGGTTATCACTGCCAAGCACAGGGATATCCAAAACCATTTTCCCCTTCTTGAGTTCAGAGTCTAAAATTCCGGCAATCCCGAATTTGCCGGACATCCGGATAAGGTCAATTAAAACCCTTGCGTGTCCGCCGCCGCCGATTAAGATAATCCTCTTCCCTTCTGTCATGCCTTTTTAAAATATCTCCTGATAGTTTCAACTATATATTCAACATCACCTTTTACTATATTTACACTGCAGGGAAGATTTATACAACTTTCGTAAACCTCAAAGGCCCTGCTTATTTCATATGCCTGCGAATCCTTATACATGGGAAGTGTATGTATCAACTTCCAGACAGGCCTCACCTGTATATTATTTGATAAAAGAAAATCCATCAACCCTTTCTTGTGCTCCTTTGGAACCCTTATAGTATAAAACCAGCAATTGCTTTTGGCCCGGCCTTGCTCCCATAAAAATTCAACATCGCCGATGCCTGCTATCAATTCCCTGTATATAACTGCATTCTTCCTTTTCGTGTCAATAAACTCCTCAAGCCTCTCCATCTGGGCAACGCCCATTGCGGCCTGTATATTTGTAAGGCGGTAGTTATAGCCTATTTCATCGTGATAATATTCGAACGGGTCTTTTTTGGCCTGTGTGCATAAATGCCGTATCCTCTCCGAAAGCCCTTTATCATCAGTTACAACCATTCCGCCGCCGCCTGTTGTTATTATCTTGTTGCCGTTAAACGAGAAACAGCCTGTCCTGCCAAAAGAACCTGTTTTTTTTCCTTTATACTCAGAGCCAAGGCTCTCCGTAGCATCTTCTATTACATGAATATTATATTTTCTTGAAACTTCAAGCAAAGGATCCATGTCCGCAGGATGGCCGAATATATGGACCGGTATAACTGCCTTTACTTTACTGCCGCTCTTCCTGTCGTAAGTAAAACCGTCTTTGCCCTGCTCACACTCATTTTTTATAAACTCAGATGTCTTCTGCACATCAATACACAATGTATCTTTATCGCAATCCATGAAGACCGGATAAGCGCCGCAATACCTGACTGCATTCACAGGAGCAATAAATGTCAGGGCCGGGACAATAACCTCGTCCCCGGGACTGATGCCGCAGGCCATAAGACTTACATGCAAAGCAGATGTGCCGTTAACTGTTGCAACTGCATACCCTGTCCCTGAGTAAGAGGCAAGCATTTTCTCAAATTTATCAACATAACCGCCTACAGAAGAGACCCATCCTGTATCAAGACACTCTTTGATATATTTCCATTCATTTCCGGCTATCTCCGGTTCCGAGAGCGGGATTATCCGGTTCTCAGACATTATAAATATCCCATTTATACCTGTTAAGATTATCCTTATCCCTTAACCACGCTATTGTCCTTTCAAGCCCTTCTTTTAAAGAGACCTCGGGTTTCCATCCGGTAAGCTTTCGAATTAATCCGTTGTCACAGACCAGCCGTTCAACTTCGCTTTTTTCAGGCCTTTTCCTATGCTCCTCGGAAACTATCCTTGCATCCGAACCTGTGAGTTTTATCAACTCTTCCGCAAGGTCACCTACAGATATTTCAGTGCCGGAACCTATATTTATTTCCTTGCCAACAGCCTCATTACATCCGGCAAGGGATATAAACCCCCTGCATATATCGCTTACGTAATTTAAATCCCTTGTCGGGTGCAGGGCTCCGAGATGAATCTCCTTTTTATTGTTCAGCAATTGAGTTATTATTGTCGGGATAACAGCACGGGCAGACTGCCTGGGGCCGTAAGTGTTAAAAGGCCTTGCTATTACAACAGGGCTTCCAAAAGAACGGCAGAAAGACTCTGCAATCCTGTCTGCCCCTATCTTTGATGCAGAGTAAGGCGATTGTCCCTGCAGCGGATGTTTTTCATTTATAGGTACATACTGTGCAGTCCCGTAAACTTCAGAGGTAGACGTAACAATCACACGCTCAATAGCATAATCCCTGCACGCCTGTAATATATTTAAGGTGCCTTTAATATTTGTATCAATATACGAATCAGGGGAATGATATGAAAAAGGGATCCCGATTAATGCCGCAAGATGAAAAACCATATCAACACCCTTTACCGCTTCCCTTACGCCATTCGGGTCCCTGATATCTCCTGCAAAAATTTCTATATCCTTCTGTTTATCTTTTGAGAGGGTATCAAGCCAGCCCCATGAATTAAATGAATTGTAATAAACAAATGCCTTTACACGGCAACCCTCTCCTAAAAGAGCCTCAACCAGGTGGCTGCCTATAAAACCGTCAGCTCCGGTAACAAGTACCTTTTTATCTTTCATTTCTCACCAGCCTCTTTTCTCACAAAATTTGAGATCCAATGCGGTTTAAAACCGGTCTGAGCCTGCCCTCCCAGTATTTAATGTCCCGCGCCCGGAAATATTTATCAGTCCGGCCAAGTTTATCAATTTTCTTTCCCCAGTTTTTGTAAAGCTTCATATCAAGTAACCTGTAATCCGGGAATATGAATATATAATATAACAGATAATTCTTAATATCTGACCACGAAAACCTTTTGGCCGCCTTTTGCTCCCCCTGAAGAAACTTGTCAAGCTCATCTGCAAAACGAAGAGATGCCATGCCATCCAGGCCATTGCACCAGCGTTTAATAATCTCTTCCCTGTTTTTAAGCCTGGAGGCTTCAATCAGGCCGCCGCCAAGATAGTAATCTATTCTCTCCCGTAACTGGTCATAGTTCAAGACCTCATCGCTGCCGCTTGCCATCTCAGGGGAATGATACCATTCATCCTGATTCAGGTGCAGTTCGATCGTAGGCTTATTCATAGTCCAGGCTTCAAGGCCGGTAAGGCATGATCTCTCAAGCAGTATGTCGGTAGCGTTAAGGACATCCCATATATACTCTGTCAGAACAACTGCAACGCGTCCCTGAGCCGGACTGTTTTTGATTTTTTCTAAAATATCATAATAAGGTGTGTGGTCTTCCGATGGATGAGGCTTTATAATAAAATTGGCTTCGGGATAATCCTCTATAAGCCTCAAAAAAGCCTGATGAAATATCTCCTTTGATCTGAAATCCCGCTCTGCAAGCCGCCCCCCATATCCGATCCTGTCAGTCTTTAACTGTTTTACATCCTTCTCATAAAATTCTTTATTTTTAACTGCAAACCCAGCCAGCGTAAAGTTCGTAGTCATGGTAATGACAGGATATTTTTTGTTGAGATTATATTTTGCAAGAAAATCACCCTTGCTCATTATCATGGATGACAACGGCTCTCTGTAGACATCATATCTCGGAACACCGATTACTCTTAGTTTTTCAGGCTCAATTGTTTTTTCGTCCGTCACAATATCACCGACTACCGAGTTCCAGACAAAGTACCTATCAACTACGGAAAGATCAGACGTTGCGCCCGCGAATAATCTCTTCACATTATCCATGACAGGGATGTTTTCTGTCGGCAGGATTATTACCTTTAAACCGTTCCGCTTAAACTTCTTAATCACCTTTACTCTTTTATCCTCATATACATGGTTGAATATGACGACATCCGGCTGAACAGCAGGCAACACAATAGATTCAAAACCGTTCCTTGAAATAGTTACCTTATACCCTCTTCTTTCCAGCAAAAGCTTTATATAAACACTGATAAGCAGGTCCCTCCACTTATGGTCCACAAAAAATAAAATGTGCTTTTTATGCATCATCTACTCCCTTGAATTTATGCCTCAAGGGATATGGAACAGGTTCAGGCAATTCAGGGAAAGCCTTGTCCAGCCATCTCCCGTAAGAGATATCCGGATGTTTTTCTTTAATTTCCCGGTTGACCAGAAGTTCACCGTTACGGTAATACACTACAATGAACTTGCATGGCTCCAATTTTTCTTCCCCCAGATGCGTCATCCTCTCCATTTTCCCTTCATTCACCTGATTACACCTGAATTTTTCCATCATTTCAGGCTTGAATTCCTCAAAAGCAAAAACTTTATAGTTACGGAATTTTTCAGAGTCAGCTGAATTGGCATATAACAAATTCATCGCTAATTCCAGGTCATAAGAATTGTCCAGATCTGCAGAATCAAAATAATAAAAATCACGGACATCCATCATGAAGGTTGCATTTTCCGGAAGGCTTGGGAAACGTTTTTCAAATGACTTCCAGAATTGAGTTTGTTTTTCCCATGAATGAAAATACAGGTCTAAATTTAAATTATTAAAAAATACACCTGCTCCAATAACTGCAGCCAGGAAGAGATTAAAGTATCGCAATTTCAATTGAGAAACACAAGAGAGCTTATAAAGTATATATATCAGGCTGCCCAAAATGATTGCATAACCAATTTGCATCTGGTTAAAATGGCTGCTATTAAAGCCCAAGCCTGTTTCGCGCCCGGCAAATTCAAGCATCAAAATTGGGAATATTAAAAATAACACTCCCAGAACAAAAGAAGCCGCCGTCAGATTCAAAGGAATCCCGTAATTCCCTTTGCATAAAATTTCAACCGGCCTGCCGCCAGATTCAGATGCCTCCTTCATCTTATCAGTCATCATTTTTTTGAACAGAGGGGAAACACTTACGGCTGCAATAAACCCTAATAATATTGACCATGCCTTAACATCGTTAATGTATCTCAACAGGAATTTCCACTGCTGGAATAAAAGTATCTTTATAATTTTTATGTGCTCCTTCCAGTTCAAAAAGAAAAAAAAGTCTGTATTGTACACTCCGGCATAAATCCCGTAAGGCTTAAACACCAATTTATATACAATCAATGGAATACCCAGAAAAAAGAAAGGCGTCCAGCACAGTAATGTTTTCTTCAGCAAATAATTGAGTCCCGGCTTTTTATTATAAAAAATATACCCTATAACAAATAATCTTACAGGTTCAAAAACTATTGTTAATTCCATAAGAACATAATATGAAAAACCGGCGGACAACAAGCTCGCCGAAGCAAAAGACCACCGCACCTCATCCCCTGCAAAAGCTCTTTCCGTCAAATAGAATGAAAAGATTACCAGTAGTGTAGCCAGCCTGTAATTTACGGCTGTTACATAGGGCAAGGTATTATCAAGAGGGACGAGTATATAGCTGATGGACACGAAGAGTGGAAGTAATCTTTTACCTTTAAAAAGATTTTTAAGGAATAGATAGAGAAAAATCGGGGAACTAACTTGTATAAAGATATTTATGGAGTGCCAGATTAAATATACATAATCAGAGGCTTTGTGAATGCTTAGAAAATAATATACGAATGTCCCGTGTAAAACTCTCCTGAGCTCGACATATCCGGTATTTAAAAATCCCTCAAGGTTCTTGGTCGAATATACAGACAGAAGCCAGCAATTGTCATCCCACACAACATCCCGTAAAAACCAGATTCTTCCAAAACTCAGAATAGCCAGGAATGCTATGAACAAAGGAAAGTAATCAGGCCCTTGTCTTTTCCCTGTATCGCCAAAATTTTGTTTATACCCCATAAAACTTATGCCTCAGGGGATATGAAACTGGTTCGGGTAATTTGGGGAAGCCTTTGTCCAGCCAACTGCTGTAAGGAATATCCGGATGTTTTTCTTTAATTTCCCTGTTCACAAGAAGTTCACCGTTGCGATAATACACCGTAATGAACTTGCATGGATCCAGCAGCTCTTTTCCAAAATGCGTCTCTCTCTCTATTTCCCTTGCACCAGCCTGTTTGCATTCATATTTCCCTACAGCAGGACCAATCTCCTCAAGCGCAACAACTTTATATCTGCGAAATTTCTCAGTGTCAGATGAATCCGCATAGAGCACATTTATCGCATATTCCAGGTCATAAGTATTGTCCAGGTCAGGAGTATCATAATAATAAGGATCGCGGACATCCATCATGAATGTTGTGTTTTCGGGAAGGCTCGGGAAGCGTTTTGTAAATAACTCCCAGAATTGAGTTTGCTTTTCCCACGAATTGAAATACATATCCAGATTCAAATTATTAAAAAATACACCTGCGCCAATAACAACGGCTAAAAAAAAACTTATGAACTGCACCCTCGCACAAGAAGTTAAAAATGCAGTATAAAAAGCATATATAAGGCAGCCCAGAACGATTGCATAGCCTGGCTGCAAGAGAGTAAAATGGCTGCTGTTCAATCCAGGCCCTATCTCTAACCTGGCAAACTCCGTAAAGAGAAGTGCAGGCACCAAAAAACTTACCCCCGCAAGAAAAACAGTCCTGACAGAACCCCAAGCATTCTTAAATTCACCTTTAAAAGAACGCCCCATGAGCGAATTGGCATTTCCTGATTCATGCCTGGTTATGCCTGATATTTTTTTTGCCATCAGGAAGCTGAGAATAATAGCAAAAACGCTTAATATCAATGACCACATCTTAACATCTCTAATATACCCTAACAGAACTTTCCACTGATAAAACATGAAAGTCCTTACAAGCTTTGCGTGTTCTTTCCAGTTCAAAAAGAAAAAAATATCGGTTTTATATTTACCGCTATAAATGCCATATGACTTGTATGTCAGTTTATACAGGACCAACGGTACGCAGAGAATAAAAAACGGCAGGGAGTATTTTAAGGATTTTTTAATCAGAGATTTACCGATAATACCCTTTTTATAAAAAATATATCCTATGACAAACAACCTTGCCGGTTCAAAAACAATAGTTGCCTCCATAAACACATAATAGGAAAGGCCCGATATCAAAAGAGACATCATAAACAAAGACCAGTGATTGCTGCTTCTGCCAAGGGCCCTTTCTGTTAAATAAAATGAAATTACAGACAGCAATATTGCTATCCTGTAATTTACAGCTGACAAATAAGGCAAGGTATTATCAAGCGGAAAAACTACAAGGCTGCCAGCTATAAATAACGGGAGCAATTGTTTCTCTCTAAAAAGATTTTTAAGAAAAAAGTAAAGAAAAATTGGCGTAAGAATTTGAATACTCATGTTTATAGAATGCCATATCAGATAGGCATAGTCAGTGGTCTTATGAAGGCTGAAAAAATAATGGAAAAATATTCCCAGAGACGCCCTTCTCATCTCATAAAATCCTGTATTAAGGAACTGTTCAAGGTTCCCGCTTGAAAACTCTGCCAAAAGCCAGCAATTGTCATCCCAGAAAACATCCCGGAAAAATAGAATCCTTCCGTAACTGAGAACAGCAATAAGGGCAATAAATACCGAGAAAAGGTCGAGATTCTGCGCCTCAGGAAAATATGCAAAACCGGGGGCTTGTCTCTTAAGCTGAGTTGTCACTCTTTCTTTTGCGCCTGTTCGATAAAAACCTGCTTCCTGAATTCCCTGCGCTTTTTAAACAATCCCGCGATCTCGCCAAAGCTAAGCGTTGAATCTTTCTTTAGCATGTATATAAAGAGCTCGCTGAATTTAATGCTGAGCAAACCCCCAAGCAACGCGAGCGCGGGGACTTTTTTGAAAAACTGTAAAATCCTATCTCCCGCATTGAACCAGCCGACCCCTTTGTCCGGGCTGGCAAAGATGCTTTTAAGCCGTTTGAAATCGAGATAAAACACGAGATAGCTGCACAGGATGTCCATCCTTATTTCTTTCTCCGTGTTGCCCTTCGGAACGTATGTGAAGGGGATTTTGTTGAACGGATTTTCGATGAACGTAGATACGGAATTGAAGTTCTCGTATGTGCCTTTGATATTCAGATTGTTTTCGGCCGTGGCTATTTCATGAAGCTCCGTGCCCGGATAGGGCGTTGCGTTGTTAAACCTTACCATGTCGAGATCGAGTTCGTTGCTGAGCATCACGGCATCCATCCTGTCTTCGTGTATCTCCCCAGGAAGCGCGTATATGAATGTCGCGCTCACGTGGAATCCCGCGCGCTTGGCCATCTTTACCGCATCTACGCACTGCTTGACCGTCTCGCCTTTTTTTATGGCCTTCATGACCGCCTCGCTTGCGGTCTCAAGGCCGAAAAACACGCTCCTGAACCCGGCGGCGTGGAGGTCTTTAAGCAGTTCGGGGTTCACGTTGTCGCCGCGAGCCTGAAAATTGAACGTCATTTTTTTATGAAGCCCTCGCTTTTTTATTTCGTCAATCAGCTCGTAAACCCGCTTCTTATTGACAAGGAAATTATCGTCCAAAAACAATACATAGCTGCGCCCGTATTTCTCATTCAACATCTTAAGCTCCTCGGCTATGGCCTCTGATGAGCGGTGCCTGTAACGCTTGCCTGTAGTGACGCGGTTACTGCAAAATATGCACTTATAAGGGCACCCTCGGGAGCTTATGACAAAACCCAGATCGTAATCCTTGGGGCTGAACCTGTGATATGGGAACGGCGGATAGGAATCAAGGTCCTCTATAATGTCCGATACGGGGTTGTGGACAACCGCGCCCTCTTTTCTATAAGTCAGCCCCTTGATCGCGCCAAGATCCCCGCTGTTTTTGATTGCCTTGTAATATTCTATGAGCGGGGTTTCGCCTTCACCCCTGATAACGGCGTCAATATGGGGCATCTTCATAACATCGTCAGGCAATGCGGTAGGATGTATGCCGCCGAAAATTATAATGCTGTCGGGATAGCGTCTTTTAATCTCCGTTGACAAGGCCACCGCGTTTTTAAGCGCAGCTGTAAGCACGCTGAACGCGAATATATAGGGCTTTTCCATGGACTTAAGATATTCCCCTATCTTCCCAAGTGCGTCGTGCTCGACCTGCTCATCCACTATTTCAGCCTTTACGCCCGCCCTGTCGGCAGCCGCAGCCAAGCAGCCGACGCCGACAGGAATGAATATCGGCAAAAAAGGCTGGAATATTTTTAAGGCATCTTTTGGAGATGAATTAATTAGAATCATACTCTTATGCTTCCCTCCGGGAAAATTCTTTATTTAAAAATCTAACAAGCTTCTTCATATCCTTATTCTCTATGGAAATCAAATTCGCTCTCTTTTCCCAGGAATAAGAGCTTCATGGCAACCATGATATTAGCCATAACCAGCATAACAGGGCTCCCGATATAATACCTGCCGTCCTTCTCTATGATCTGTCTGTTATTAAGAAGCCTCTCGAACCTCTTTTGAACTATGTCCCTGGCACTGTATCTCTCAAGTATCCCTTCCAAAGAAAGGCCTCCCTCAGAATCATACAGTTCCCTCACTATCCTTATCCTTCGGGCTGTTTCCCCAAGGTTCAGAAAGTGGAAATAACAATACCCCAGTGCAGAATATGTCACTAAATTAACGATTATTAAAGCAATAAAATCCTGCGTTGATTTTGCCATTGTAAAAAAACCATAGGCTTCAAGGGTAATTACACTGAACAAACCAACTGCAAACCCCAGAAATATAGACTTCAATAATCCGATGTTTGCTATATATCTGAAGCCAAGTACCTGAAACAATACATTTATAACTAATCCGATAACCGGGGACAGAACTTCCAAATAACTGGCCTCCATAAGATACTCAACCGCCTTTCGGCGCATTTAATATTTTACGGGACAGTACAAACAAGCGTGCAAAAAGAAACCCCTTGGGAGTAAGCCTGTATTTTTCACCGTCAATATAAGCCATCTTATCGTTGAGCAGGTCTCTGACCCTTGGGATTACCAAAAGATCATCGTTCATTGTTTTCTCAAATTCTTTTTTGTTGAGCCCTCCCGAACCGGCCTTTGCAACAGCTCTAATCATCACAAGAGAAGGGCTGTCCGCCTCAATGGCAGAATAAGTAATCATATAAGCCAGGGTAAGAGAGATAAAGGAAATAGAAATATGCAAATATTCCAGAGGATATTTGGGAGCATATATGCCAAGACCCGGAATAAGATAGGGAGAAACCTTTAAAGCCAGAAGTCCCGTAAACAGAATTCCAAAAAATATTACGAGCAATACCTTTGTCTGTCTTTTGGGCAGACTGATCCTCCAGACAATCAACTGCGCCAGAAAAGACAAAAAAAACAATACTATGGTCGAAACAGTTATACGCACTATTTTTATTTCTTCATATTAGAAGCCTGCCGTGCCTGTAAGTCTTTAAGTTTCTTTATGTATGCTTTATTATCCGGCGCTAACCCTAATGCCTTTTCTGTTTGTTCTATAGCATTTTCTATATCATCCTGCTTCTCATATATCAATGCAGCCTTGTAATATAAATATGGATTACGGCTTATCATAGCCTCAATCTTTATCTTTCTCATATCAGACATGGATAAAGATTGTTCAATCTTATTTACGCCCCGCGTAATTTTCTTCCTGACAGCGGTCACGCCTAAAAAAAGAAAAAGAGAAATTATAAAACATACTATCAGTGTTTTTACGGCAGTAGTCATAAATAAGTTTTCATTCAGGCTGGATGTTTTGCCTTCCAACTGTTTTGTTTTTAAATATTTTCTTGTAAGCTCAGTCTCAATTTCCAGCCTTTCATTTGCCTTTTCCTCTGCGTCTTCCCCTGAAGGTATTCGCAGATGCTGCATTGCCTTAACTATCATATCCTGAGCCAATTCGTATTCCCCGTTTGAAATCATAAAATCAGCCGCCTGCAGCACAGCCTTAAATTCATCAGTATTCATAAATATTATATCCTCCTCGATACATTAGACTTTACAAAACTATTTTGATACAACCCCTTATTACAAGTGTACGTTAATCTCAAGAACTTCACCAGGCTTTTTGTGGAATATTTTACAAAAAAAGGGATGTATAACGCAAATTTCAATAATTTAAGCACATCCCTCTTTAGAGGCAACTTTGCCTTTTTTGAAAAAAATTCCCGCTAACATTGCCAATCCGGCAGCCCATGCGCAAAAAGACAGGATTAACCCGGATAATAAATATGGCACCATGTACTTGAATTCTATTTTATGTTCCCCTGCGGGAACCGCGACAAACCGCAACCCTATATAACCTCTGTAAATAGCAGTCTCTTTTCCGTCAACATACGCCTTCCAGCCGGGGTTGTACAAGTCAAGCAAAGCAAGATAAGCATTCCTGTTGCTATGAGATGAAAATATTACACGATCGGGTTCATCTTTTATAAATGCAAGCTTAGACTGCAATGGCAAATTTAATTTTGATTTATCCTCATAAAATGCAGGGTCAGAAGTAGTTATACAATTCATCAAAGAGCCGCCTTTATCCACAATTTCCTTAAGGTAGAGATATTCATCGTTTTGCCGGTTTAATTTGACCACATCAGTGCTCAAAAAAGCCCGAACCGTATTGCTGCCTTCTTCTGCCATTAATTCTTTATACAGGGCATCATTACTGGCATGCGTAGGGAGAAAAGTCATGCCGACAAAGTCTAAATGCCTGGCGGATAATTCACTTCCTTTCTCGTCCCATTTGTTGGCAAAATAGGCAAGGACCAGCGGGTTTACTTCATAGTGAAGATTTATAATCTGTTTGTCATCATGCCTGAACATGTCTCTCATTGCTTTCGGGATTTCACTTGCATAAACAGGCGCAGTATTAAGGGTTTGAGAATAGGCAGGCAGAAATTTATAATACATAGGCCCCCAACTGTGAACACTATCGCTTACATAAGCGCGCTTCCACGGATTATTTTGCCTGCCTGCCTGTTTTACTTTCTCTGCATTTTGAAGGGCATCGGCAATCCATTGATTTTTCCCCTTATTTGCCTCAAATGGATAAAGCACAGTCTCGGCAAACGGAAACATTTCAGATGCCTTATATGCATGCCTGTTGCCGATAGTAACTTTCTGGCCCGGAATAAGCATAGTCTTTATCACCGTAAATACAAATATATATATAATCAGGCTTGCAACTGGTTTCACGTAATTCCCAATATTTATCCTGAAAAAAATTCTCCTTAAACTGTATGAGATACCATTTATGAAATAACCGAGGGCTTCCAGTAAAAGAATAACCTGAAAGGGAATCTCTGCCAAGGCCGCCCTGCCGGGCAGCCAGGGATAGCCAAAAACATCATACAAAAAAATACTTCCGGTTTCTGCAACGAGATGAAAGATAAGCAGCGCAACAAGTATCCAGGCTTTTTTCCTGCTCCATAAACTCACAGCTCCGATCGCTGTAAAACTTGCCGCTGCAGGAGGCCAAAAATAATTAAATACACTATTGCCGATCTGCCAATACTGCCATGAATAGTCCGCAACATAAAAGCCCGCAGACATAGCCGCCAGCAGGGAAAAAAAACGGACACCGCTCACTTTCTTTTCTCTGACAAAAAAAAGTATCAGGCCTGATAAAAAAGCTAAAATCCCATAGCTGGAAAACAAAATATCAACCTTTTTTTCATTCAGTATATGGAGGTCCGTCATCAGCGCTCCGACATGAGGAAACAAATGCGCCTTGGCAGCGTATAAATATTCAGACGCGTAATAAAATAATATGAGTTCAGCGGCAACAATAAAAAAGGCCGGCCTTATATCAAAACGAAAATTTACTTTTTTGAAATATTTTAATGCAATCACAATACTCAAATTTAATGCCGCCAGAAGCAATATTTTTTGCAGGATTATGCTTAAAAAAATCCAGCGCCACAGTTCAATGTTTAATACATTTGCCAGGTTAAAGCCAATGGCAACCCTGTCCGTAGTCAATGCCGAGGTAAACAGAAAAGGCAGCTGCCAGCCTATCAGGGCAAGTACGCCAGCCAGGGCAATTATTCCGGACAGGATAAAATACCGCATTTTTTGCCAATCGCCCCAGAATTTTATTGAAAATGAAAAAATCATTATAGAAACAAAAGTCATTGCATAAATAGTTTTCTCAAGGCGCAAACCCAAAAGTGAAAGCGAAAATACAGCTATAAAAAACAGCCATTGCCAATTTGACAAATTTTTCTTTTCCGAGGCCCTGACAAAAATAGCGATGGCTAAGGGATACAGGAAGAAAAACGCGGCAAAATAGATAAAGGATATCCAGTATTTATAACTGCTGCACAGGAGAATTAAGGCCATTGGAAGCAAAGGGACATAACGTCCATAACCGAGAAGTCTTCCTAATATATATAGGCTTGATATCCCCAGAAAAACGCTTGCAACCTGAAAATTATGATATAGCTTCAATGTAGGTTCCATTAAGATAAAGAAAGGGGAAAATAGCGCTGACACCGGAATGTAATTGTATTGAACTGCTATCCTGCCGAATAGGGAAAAAGGATTCCACTGCGCAAGCGTGCCCTCACGCAGCTGATGATAAAAATACCACCAGTGATCAAAATTTAGCGCATAATCAAGCATCTGATGCTCACGCTGCTGAAACCACCAGGATAAATATGCCAGATAAATAAAAAAGATTATTATGGGAATTTCTTTTATTAACTTCATTTTAATCAGATATTCATTCCCAATTTATCCAGAGCCTTCTGCCATCTTTTTCTTTCATTGTCATTTCTTATATAAGGGTGAAATCCGGTATTCAGGTAGGTTTTTATAGCGCCCAGGCGAAAAGAATCTGTCTTTAGATATCCATAATCTATATCCCTGTTTTTCATCTGCGCCAAAACATGCAGTAAAAGATTATATCCCAATTTTCTGCTGCGGTTTTCCGGTTTTACTGCAACATAACCGATCTCAGCGCAGTTATCGCTTAAAGATTTCTTGTGAAGCACGGTCAGGCCAACAATTGAATCTGCCTCCGCTAAAATAAAAATATCCTTTCCTGGATTTTCCACTGTAGATAATATCTCATCCCGGAATCTTTCCTGATTCCAGAATCCAAGGCTGCCGATAGAGTTCAATAAATTGATGCAGCCTTTCTCAAGATGCCCGGAATATCCTTTAAGTTCTACACCCTCAAAGGCAGGCTGAGAGAAGGATTCCTCATTCAGGCGTACTCTCATTTCCAGAAAATTCAGCTTAAATATTCTTCTCTTTAAACTTCCCAGGACAGCTTTTATATTCTCAAGAGTCAATAAACTTTTAAACCAAAAAAATAAATCTCGCATTTTATGCAATTCCTTTAAATTTGATTGTCATTCCGGGCTTGACCCGGAATCCAGTTTTTTTCATCTGGATTCCCGCCTTCGCGGGAATGACGGCTACAGAATTGAGGTAAAAAAGTGTTAGACACACTACACTAGGTATAAAGCTTCAGGTATTGCTTATAATAATTCCACGCAACGTCAATCTTAAAAGAATACATGTCGTCAATATCCATAAATGAACTCAAACACCCTTCGCATTTTATCTCAGGCATATTAATAAACGCCTTTCGAAATCCAATTTCATTTCCATTCAGCCAGCGGCTGTCACGGACGAGGAGATTACATGGAGCAACTCTTCCATCAGGGGAAATCGTGCAAAATAAATTTCCTCCGTGGCTGCAGACCATCTTTTTCCCCTGTCTGATAGATTCTTTTACATTTCTGTAATACCGTTTGGATAAAATAAGGGTAGAGTCGCCCTGCTCTTTAAGCTTTATAAGCTGGCCTAAGGTCTCCATCATAATCTTGTCATCATACTTTGCGTCCATATATCCTTCTAAATTGCTTGCATGAGACTGCTCTGAATAAAATACCGGCTGGACAATAAGCTTTACATCCAAAGATCTGGCAAGTTCCAATAACTCATTTATTCTCATGCAGTTATTTTTTGTGATTACAGAAACAAAATATACAGGAATCCCTTTGCCCCTTATTAATTCAAAGGCATCCATGACTATTTTAAAGTTTCCTTTGCCGCGCTGCTGGTCATGAACCGCCTCAATCCCGTCGAGAGTCATATTTACACTGTTTATGTTCTCCAATGCATCTGTACATTTGCCTACAAGGGACCCATTTGTTGCCAGCGACACAGACAAACCCTGTTTACGGGCATACCCTGCAATCAGGGAAAAATCTTTTCTCAGGAGCGGCTCACCGCCGGTAAATGATATCCTGGCAGTCCCGAGTTCAACGAACTCATCTATCATCCTGAAGATCTGTTCCGTAGTCATCTCCTGCCTTGTATCCTTATAGATTCCGCAATACATACAACGCTGGTTGCATTTAAACGTTATGTTAAACTGAATCGCATGAGGAAACTTACCCTTAAGTATTTTGGCCTTTAAAAGCCGGTATAATCCCAGAGGTATCCTGGATTTTATGCCGGACAAAGTATTCATTCAGCCCCCCTCTTAAAATACCTTTTAATAAGGGAAGCTGTAAGATAAACATCTTTTTCCCTCAAATCCTCATTTACTTCCACTACAAGGACTCCTTCCTTCAATTTTTCTGCATTTGGCACTGGCCGATGATATGCCTCGAATCCTTTTTCTTTACTGCAAAGGCTAAGATATGTTGGAGCCGAATCAATACCATAGTCCAGAAGAAATTTTTTCAACCCTTCCATATCTTCACTGATTATAGGAAACCGCCAGTAAACATTAACAGTTCCCTGTAATTTGACAGGAATCTTTATGTCCGGCACGCCTTTCAGCAATTCTCTTAACAGATCCCCATTCTTAATTCTTGCAGCTGTGCGCCTGCCTGCCTTTGCCAGAGAATGCAGGCCAACCGTCGCCTGAATATCAGTATAATCTAATAAGTAATCCTGCGGGAATTCTGAAAGCAGCTCATTGCCCTTTAATCCAAGTATGACCTTAACATTCCCGGAATACAGGCGATAAGTAACCATAGGACTTATTTTTTCCAATATGTAAATAACGAAATATGTAAAGTAAGAAAAAATACATTTTGAAAAAAATATTGCATAAGTTATATCCTTGAGCACCAGATTTAAAAGCACCGGAGATTGAGGCTTATTCAGGTTTTCCCTTCTAAAAACAGCCAGGCGACTTGCAAGCTCCTCGTTATTGGTGATTACCATGCCGCCGAACAGGGAAGAACATACCTTAAAGTTCGTAAGGCTGAAAAAAGCCGCTTCTCCGAATGTTCCGATGGCCTGCCCTTTATACGAGGCATCGAAACACTGGGAGGCATCTTCTATAATTTTAAGGTTATTTTCACGGGCTATCTGTTGTATCTTTTCCATATCCGGAACTATGCCGAAAATATATGTCACGAGTATTACTTTCGATCTTGGAGTTACAGATTTTCTAAGCTGTTCTATATCAAAAGAAAAAGTGTCCAGTTCAATATCCACAAACACGGGCCTGAGTCCTGCAGTATGAATGCTGTTGACCATATCCGCAATAGTCAGCGGGGTCATCAGCACCTCATCCCCCTCCTCCAATCTCAGGGACTTCAGAATAAAATGCAGTGCGGTCCTTGCATGCGGGAATATAACAGCCGTCTTCGTTTTGAAACGGTTCTTAAAGGCTTCCTCCAACCTTTGGGTCTGCTCTGAACATGCAAGCCTTCCAAACAATATCTTAAACAGAGCCGACAATAAAACACATAAGCTATTTGTCAGCTTTAACTTGTGGATCTTATTTGGACTTAACCAGACCCCAATGCGGTCTTTGAATGGGACTTTCATTATATCTCTTCCCTTAACTCAAACTTATTAATTTCCGTTCTGCTATATCTGCCTGTTTTTATACGCGATTAGATTAAATTGGCCATTTGAGAATAGGATGCCTGCGCTGTTAAATTTTATTCCTTGAAATTTATTCTCTCTTTCTCTACTACAAGAGGCCTTTTCCTGACCTGTGAGTGAATTGCGCCGATGTATTCTCCCAATAATCCTATAAAAAACAACTGGACCCCTGCAAAGAAAAATACAGCGACTATCAGCGTTGCAATGCCTGGAGGTGCCAGCAGCCTGAAAAAGATAAGGTTAATCAGGAACTGGATAAAGGCATACAGAATACTTAATCCTGAAAGCACGAAACCAAGAAGCATCGAGATCCTGAGCGGAACATTCGAAAACGAGATTATACCGTTCAATCCCTGGTCTATGAGGTGATATATCCTGTTTTTTGAAAACCCTTTCTTCCTGGCCTTCCAGACATATTCTATCCCGGCTGATCTGAATCCACAGCTCGCTATCATGCCTCTGATGTAAGGATAGTAATCTTCAAACCTTCTCAATGCCTCTATTACCACTTTGTCAATTAACTGGAATTCACCGGCATCAAGGGGGATATGAAAATCAGCAAATCTGTTCACAACTCTGTAAAAAGCCTTTCTTACAGAGGACATTATCCAATTTTCCTCCCGTTCCTTTCTTATGCCGTAAACAATCTGGTATCCTTCTTCCCATTTCGTAATAAAGTCTTTGAGCATTTCAGGCGGGTCCTGAAGGTCGGCGGCAAGAAGGACCAGAACAGCATCTCCGCTTGAATTCATCAAGCCGTTAAATGTCGAGCGAAACGGGCCGTAGTTTCTCGAGTTTGCTATCACCTTGACTTTTCTGTCTTTTTTGGCAAGTTCTCTCAGGATATTCAATGTAGTGTCGTTTGATGCGTTGTCACAGAAAATATGCTCATAATCATAATCCTGCAATGAGTTTTCGAACACCACTCTTACTGCCTCATAACAATCTTTTACATTGTCTTCTTCGTTGTAGCAGGGTGTTACTATGCTGATAAGTTTTTTCATATTATGTCCTTTGTGCGCCCTTGTTCACTGTAAACATATCGCCGAGAATCATCCTGGATTCTTCCATAATGCCATCTAAAGATGTAAACCCGGGATAATATCCGATAGCCCCGGCTCTCCGGCTGAGCGAATAGTAATCTTTTTTATTTCCGGTCGCTGTTGGAAAATCCAATTTATCGTCAATAACGTAATCAAGGCCATAAGCTTTCTTAAAAAAATCCAGAATTTCGAACTTTGTCGCCGGTTTCAGGCTGTACAGATCAAACGCACTATTGATACGATGTATTTTAAGACATCTCTCAATGAAAGAAAAGAGGTCGCGCGGATGGATATAATCACGCGCCATGGAGCCGGGCCCGGTTACAAATGTCGTGCCCTTTTTCACGCAGGAGATTATGTCTGCTATGAAATATCCTGATTCAAGGTTGATGAACCTGCTGAAATAAGCAAATATCCTTATGTCCACGATATTAAACCCTGGAAGCGCGCGATGTTTTGCTTCAGAATAGATTTTTGTGATCATATAGAAATCTTTTTGAACCAGGCTGTTTACATCAATACAGGCACTCGTTTCTTCGGAAACAGGGTTCAGGAAATCAGTGCCGTATACCGCACCGCTGCTCATGTTGATGTAGAGGGTGTCGGGATGAGCTTCAAGGTAATCCAGAATTGCATTGTCATATGTTTCCGTCAGACGAAACAGGAGAGGCATGTCCTCATCTAACCTTTTAGGCTGCCCGATGCCGATGCAATTGATGATGATATCGTATTTCCCTGCCTTAAAATCAGAGAGCCCGCTGACAGACACTGCGGAATCAGCGCAGGCAATAGTTTTCAAAAATGCCTTTACCTGTTTAGGAGAGCGGGCAAAGAGGTAAAGGGTATAACTGCTGTTTTTGCAAAAGTGGTAAATCAATCCTTTTGCAATATGGCTTGTAGCGCCGACAACCGCAACGGTTGTTGTTTGAGAGTTTCCCATTATTTTGGTATCTCTTTATCGTTAGCCAAATCAATGAGCATGATTTTCTCCAGTTCTTTCCTGTCGAGAGGCGGAGACATGTCCTCAATAGGCTTATTAACGACAAGCTTCGGCTCAACAACTGTAGTCTTTTCCAAAGCAACTTCGACTAAAACAGGGCCTTCAGCAAGGAGCGCCTGATCAATGAGTTCCACTGCCTCATCCATAGACCTGACCGCAAAAACCTGAAGTCCGTATGCCTTTGCAACATCTGTAAAACGCGGACAGCTGTAACCTATGACAGTAGACTGATGACGGCCGTCAAAATACATATCCTGAAACTGTCTCACCATGCCAAGGCAATTATTATTCATTACAAATATTTTTACAGGCAGCCGGTGGTGTACAATCGTTTCGAGTTCCTGGATATTTACCTGTATCCCGCCGTCGCCTGTTATTACGATAATGTTTTTTTCGAATTTGGCTTTTGCCGCCCCCAGCGCAGCAGGGAGTGCAAAGCCCATTGCTCCCATCCCGCCTGAGATAAGCATCCTTTGTTCTTTCTTTATTTGGAATGACTGGCCAGCCCACATCTGATTCTGTCCGACATCCAGGCAGATGATATCGCCTTCGGCGCTTCGGGAAGAGAGCAACTCCATAAAGCGGTTTGGATTTACCTTTGAAGAACCTGCGGCATGGGACGACGTGTATCTGGCTCTATAGTTATGGATAACCTTATACCAATCCGAGATATCCTCCTTTTTGCAGGTCTCGAGTCTTTTGTTTATTATATCCAGGAATGTTTTCAAATCACAGTTGATTGCTGCGTCAACCTTTACCCGCGCATTCACTTCATGCGGGTCTATCTCGACATGGACCTTTTTAGCAGCACGGGCAAATATGTCAGGCCTTGTACCTGTCTGCCTGCTGTCAAGCCGCGAACCCAATACTAATAATAGGTCAGCATTTGCCACTGTCAGATTGCTATGCCTGTTACCGTAAGCCCCGATCATTCCAAAGAAAGCGGGATGGTCATGGGGAATGCTGTCGAGCCCCATGAGAGACGTGACAACAGGGATGCCGGTTTTATTAACAAACGACAGGAACCCGGCGTGTGCCCCGGACGTCCTGATGCCGCCCCCTGCGAGGATGACCGGCCTTTCCGCACCGCTGATGAACGTTAAGGTTTTTTCAATGTCGCCGCTCCTGCATTCCGCAGCGCTTTTTGTCTTTTTGTATTCATCGGATTCGAAGAAGCTTTCGAGATTTTCAGGTTCTATCTGTGCCCGCTGTATGTTCAGCGGGATGTCCAGAAGCACAGGGCCGGGCCTTCCGTTTCGTGCCATGTACACAGCTTTTTCCATGCAAAATCTGATCTTCTGCGGGTCAATAATCATTTCGGCATATTTAGTAAGAGGTTTCACAACGCTTACGATATCGGTTTCCTGGAATCCGATTTGCCGTACCGGGCGTTCGAATTTATATTCATAGGTATTAACCTGGCCGGTGATAAAGAGACAGGGGACAGAATCAAAATAACAGCTTCCAATGCCGGTAACCAGATTTAATGCCCCGGGGCCGCTTGTAGCCATAGCCACTCCAAGTTTTCCGTTAATACGTGCATACGCTTCAGCAGCAAATGCCCCGGCCTGCTCATGATGGACTGATACACAGGCAATATCATGCCTCCCGTAGGTAGAATCAATGAGGTGAGTAATCGCACCACCGACAAATTCAAAGATATGTGATATCTTCTCCCCCACAAGAAAATCAATGACATAATCAGACAATTTCATAGTCATTTCTCACACATCTGCTTTTCTGCTCTTGATAAAATCGTCAAATCGCCCGAGTACTGATAGGATTGCGTTCCTGTTAATACCCGGCCAGAGACCGATCCAAAATGTGTTTTTCATAACGGTATCGCTATTGGGGAGCATCCGGTAGTGTTTGCCGGAAAGCCTTTGCGAGTTAAGGAGAGGAGAATTTCTAATCCGCAACCGGAGAGGTGTTTGGATGAAGGCAGGTTGTCGCAGCATATTTCCTGCAAAGAGCTGCCTTGTCCCAATCCTGCTATCTTCCAAAAAGTTCACAATGTCTATTTTACTGAATATTTTGTTTTTCTTTACGGTGAGGGGAAATCCGAACCACGAAGGATTGCTCCTCTCAGTTGCACGGGGTAATATAAAATAATCTTCAAAGGCTTGTAATCCTTTATATAGCAGCCTGAAATTTTCCCTCCTCCTTTTTGTAAATAAGGGAAGTTTTTCCAACTGTGACAAGCCTATCGCTGCCTGCCAATCGGTAATTTTCAGGTTATAACCAATATGAGAATAGATGTACTTGTGGTCATAACCTTCAGGTAAACTCCCCAGTTTCCATCCAAATCTTTTGCTGCATGAATTATCTTTTCCGGGCCGGCACCAGCAGTCCCGCCCCCAGTCCCTGAAAGACATTAATATCCGGTAAAGGCTGCTGTCGTTGGTAACAACTGCTCCGCCTTCTCCCATAGTGATGTGATGCGCAGGATAGAAACTCATTGTCGAGATATGCCCGAAAGTTCCGGTCTGTCTGTTCTGATAGGTTGAGCCAAAGGCATCGCAATTATCTTCAATGAGCCAGAGGTTATATTTATCGCACAGTTCCATGACCCGGTCAAGATTAAAGGGATTTCCAAGTGTATGGGCTACAAAGAGAGCTTTTGTTTTTTTAGAAATAGCCTCTTCTATCTGGCTCACATCAATATTGTATGTCCCCAGTTCTATGTCTACAAACACAGGTACAAGCCTGTTCTGGATAAGCGGAGACACTGTAGTAGGAAATCCTGCGGCAACCGTGATAACCTCATCGCCATCCTTTAATTTCCTTTCACCAAGCTGGTGGGATGTAAGAGAGCTTATCGCAAGGAGATTGGCAGACGAGCCTGAGTTTGTTGTGAGCGCATATTTCATCCCGAGGTGCACAGCGAGTTTCTCTTCAAATTCATCATTAAATCTCCCCGATGTCAGCCACATATCCAGCGATGCATCTATCATGTTGGCAAGGTCTTTTCCATCAAGCACTTTGCCCGAAGGCGGGACAGCAAAGGAGTCCCCCGGGGATAAAGCCTCAAAATGCACATCTGCGGAAAACTTTACGAACGATCTCAGGATGTAATCCAAAAATTCTTTTTTGACCTTGCCCTGGATTGCCCGGCAAGAAGTCTTATGGATGATGTAAGGATAAGAGACAGAGATGCTTGCGTTCAATGGGATGTCAGCTTCTCCATCACTCATGCGGATTTTCCACGGCGAATTGCTGTCCGGCTGATGGGCATTAAGGAGCAGGCCTAACAAGTTTCCATAGCCATCTGGTTTTGTAATAATAAGCAGAAGACTTTGTTTTAAATGTGGCAAATGAGCAAGCGCAACATCGCCTAAAACAATATCTCCGATATTTATGTCCATAAATCAACTTCTCCGGTTTTGCCTAACAGATAGTTCATCGTGAGCGATTTGATTCCTGTTGTGCCCATTCCAATCCCGCATTCTTGGCTGCATGGGCATATTCCTGTATCTGTGAGAGTGTGAACTGTAAAAGGTCTTTGCTGGATTTATTATGGAAAGTCTGATACCAGCTTATGGTTGTCTCTACTGCCTTTTGTACAGAGTATACCGGCCTCCACCCAAGATGTAAACGTGCGCTGCTTATATCCAGCTTAAGCAATTCAGCCTCATGCAATCTGTTGTCCGGGGTTACCGAATATCGCCCCTTGCCCCAGAGCCTTATAACCTCATTTACGATGTCTTCAACCATAAGGACATCGCCATCATTTGGCCCGAAATTCCATCCCCTGCTGTAGGATATGCCATCATTCCACATTAAGGCTCCAAGCCACAGGTAGCCGGACAAGGGCTCAAGTACATGCTGCCACGGCCTTATGGCTTTGGGATTTCTGATACTTATGCTCCTGTTTTTTGTCAGGGCCCTTATGCAGTCAGGAATAAGCCTGTCTTCCGACCAGTCTCCCCCGCCGATTACATTGCCAGCCCTTGCAGTAGCCAGGGCTGAATTATGGCTTTTCCCGTAAAGTGCAGGATTGAAATACGAGCTTCTGTAAGCAGCAGTTACGAGTTCCGCACATCCCTTGCTTGAACTGTACGGGTCAGCGCCGCCCATAGGGTCTGTTTCCCTGTATGCGTAGTTCGAGCCCTTGTTTTCATAACATTTGTCACTCGTAATGTTTACTGCAACCTTTACGCCTTCTGTATTTCTGACAGCTTCAAGGAGGTTGACAGTTCCCATAATATTGGTTTCATATGTTAATTCCGGGTCCCTGTACGAAGGCCTTACCAGGGGTTGGGCTGCCAGGTGAAAGACCATGTCCGGCCTGTACTTCTTAATAACTTTTTTTATTCCGGCTGCGTCCCTGACATCACCTTTTGTATGAGATATCCTTTTGTTTAGTTTCAGTATCTTGAAGAGACTCGGTGACGTCGGCGGGTCAAGGGAATATCCTATAACATCCGCCCCCAGTTCGGTCAGCCATAATGACATGTATGAGCCCTTGAACCCGGTGTTCCCGGTAATCAGGACTTTTCTGCCTTTATATATGCCCTTAAACAAATCCATTCAGTCATTCCATGTTTTCCATTCAGTCATTCCATGTTTTCCATTCAGCCGTTCCTGAATTCCACAGTTCATCGAGTTCCCTTTTATCACGCAGCGTATCCATAGGCCTCCAGAATCCGGTATGTTTAAATGCAGTAAGCTGCCGGTTTTTCGAGAGGCGCTCAAGTGGTTCCCGTTCCCATACGGTTTCATCGCCTTTTAAGTATTTGAAGACCTCGGGTTCGAGCACAAAAAAACCGCCGTTTATCCATGCGCCGTCGCCCTTCGGTTTTTCAAGAAAAGACAGAACAGTATCAGACCTGTCCAGAGTCATGGCTCCGAATCTCCCGGCAGGCTGGACAGCGGTTATCGTAACCTGTTTCCTGCTTTTCTTATGGAAAGCCATCAACTTTTTTATATCCACACTTCCGACCCCGTCGCCGTATGTAAGCATGAAGGGCCTGTTCCCGATAAATTTCTCTATCCTCTTTATCCTTCCTCCTGTCATAGTATTCAGGCCTGTATCTACAAGGGTGACCTTCCATGGTTCTGCCTTGCTGTCAAGTGTTTTTATGCTATTGTTTTGCAGGTCTATTGTCACATCTGACTGGTGAAGAAAATAGTTGGCAAAATATTCTTTTATAATATATCCCTTATAGCCCAGGCATATAATAAAATCATTAAAGCCATAATGGGAATAGATTTTCATGATATGCCACAGAATAGGTTTGCCCCCGATCTCTACCATCGGTTTAGGCCTCAGGTCGGTTTCTTCGCTTAAACGGGTGCCAAGGCCACCGGCTAAAATTACCACCTTCACAGACAGCCTCCTTTTTGCTCAGGGGACTTAAGGTCTGCATATAAATTACATAGTTGTCTTATCCCATCCATAGCGCTGCCCTTAATCAGAATATCCGACATAGACACCTCCATTTTTTATTTTCCTCCTGCCGTAGTGACAGCTTTCCCAATCATCTATCTATGCTCGTCCTGTGCAATTTGGCCTGAACCGAAACAGCCAAATAACAGATAGAGCGCCAATAGTAACCAGATAAAAGCTACAAAACAAACCTGGCTCCATGCCAGGGTATTATACCAAGAATGAAATTCCAGGCGCACCTCATGGTCTCCGGCCGGAATTGGAATTGATTGCAGATTGGGGCCAAATTTCTGCATAACAACTTTTTGGTTATCTATGTAAGCATTCCAGCCTTTATTGTAATTCTCCAGGCGTATTAAGCTTGCATCTTTTTCAGCATGAACTTTCAAGTATATGCGGTTAGGGTCAGCCGAAGGCTGAGCTTCAACCCTGCCGATACCCCTGCTGCCTTCTGCCTTCACCTCCGGGAGTTCTGCAAATCGCAGTTCGGCAATTGAGTATCCAGCATTAGGCCCGGTTATAGAAACTCCTTTTAGTTGCAACCGGACATGCCTGGCCGTTACTTTCTGGTTAAGGTAGTAATAACCTGCGTTATATCCGTCTATGCCCAGTTGTTTCACCGTATTCCATTGCTTGCCATCGTCACTTATCTGCAACTCACCGGGAAGATAAGACAAAAAACGTATTTCTTTAGCCGGGATTATCAATATGCTGTTAAAAGTTTTGGGCTTTGGAAATTCAACGCTTATCCACGATGTAAATGCATCATTGGGGTCATTTATTCTCAAAAAGGTATCAAGATTTCTGTCAGATAAAACTTTTCCTGAATACACATAATCGAAAGAACTGGCCCGAACCAGCCCTGAATTCGTATCGTCTTTTTCAAGCGGCAGCAACGGAGAATTTTGCACAGCCTTTATCTGGCCAAGAGGTTCATCTATCAATTCAATTTGTGCCAAAGAGGCAAACTGCCTGCCGTCAACCCATAGGCGAAAATATTTTGCCTTGATTGGCGCGGGCAAAGGGAATAAAACAGGCCGGTTAGAGCCGTTAAAATCGGTTTTCCTTAAATCAAGCCTCTTTACAGTATTCCAATCCTTTCCGTTCGGACTCACCTGCATTTTCGCCTGCTCTCCCCGCCACAAATCCGTCGCTTTGTAAGGAGTAATGCGTATCCCGTAGACTGTTATCTCAGAGGGGAAGGTTATAGAAAGCCAGGTATAAGGGTCTTCGTTTGCCTTTTTATCTACCTCCCAATAGAAATTATACTTGCCGTTTATGGCCCCGTAAATATCATGAAAATGGGGCACAGGATAGTTTGTCTCAGGCGTTGCATACAACGGCGCATAGGTAATTTTTTTTGTAAAACCCAGTTCGTTGTATACAGCAGCGACGGCATCTCCGCTGTTTAATCCTTTAGGCAATAATATATCCTTTGGATGGCGCTTTCCTATTTGATATAAATCCTCCTGAGTTGCAGCACGCAGAAAAGGAATAAAATCCCTGTTAATCATAAGTACATAACTGGGATTCCGGTGAAACCATACTGCCTCTTTCTGCAGCATCGGGTCTAAATCAAACACATTGGTAGATGATTTAATTCCATAGAGGCTCCACTTAGAAGAATATTTAAACGGCTCAGGAGAGATTTCTGAAAGCCCCGGCAGTACTTTTACTCTGTCATGAGAAAAGAGTATTAATTCCAGGCCATGAATTCCTATTAATAACAAAAAAGCTATCGGGATGATTTTTTTGGGGAGATAACGAAGCGTTGCCGCCCACCAGGAGATAAGCGCAAAAATAACAACAGGGAAATAAAAAGCTTCCAGCCCCATTAAGTTTATGTTTCCGACCTTATTAAAGATTATAAAGCCCAGCATAACCCATGGCAACAGGTATAATATCCTCTTTAAGATCTTGCTGGAAATTTTAGAGTGCACGGAAAGGTCCACAGGATAAATTGTCGCCCTTATTCCTTCCATTGCGATAATAATTACAAGGAACGTAACCATTTTTGCATATCCAAATGTATGCCGTATCATATGGAATATGGGTATATTTTGCATCAGCTTCCATAACGGCACCGGTGACGACTGTCCCATGGCCATCAAAGCCAGCAGGCCGGCGCTCAAAATTAAAAAACCGGCCCTTGCCCTGAATTTTGGAGAAATCAGGAACAAAGGCACAGATAAAAAAAGAGCCGCGTAGGGTAAAATCCCGATATAGAAAAAGGTATGGGTTGTTAAAAACATATCCTGGATATCTCCGGCAGACATGACCCTGAGCGATTCAAAGGGGACATCTGTAGAGCCCTGGGCGCCGGTATTTGAAACAGTCTGACCTCTTAAAGTAAAACCGCGGGTAGGACTGACATAATCTCCCATTTCAAGGTAAGTGTGGAAAAAGGGAGCCGCAGGAACAATAAACAATAAGGCTGCAAGTACCAGGCCATAAGGCCTTGCCTTGATAAGGCTAAACAATTTATAAAATATAAATTTTATTGCGAATCTGTTCATTAATAAATAACAGGCCAGCAGAATAAACAGAAAAGAAACGGTATACACCGGGTTATAATAATTAAGAGTTATTCCCAAAAAAGCAGCAAATAAATATAAGCCAAACCATCTGCCAAATTTCCAGAATAACACTATCGAGAAAAGCAGATAAGGCAAAGGGCCTATGACATAGAAAAAGGGAGCTGCGAGGTCGCTTGCAAAAAGCCCCCCGAGCAGCATCGTAGCCGCACCCAAAAAACCAAAAAAGGAAGAATTAAACCACAGATGAAAAAAAAGATAAACTCCGGTGCATATCCAGAGATGGTTGAATATCCAGATTAAACTGAAAAATTCACCGGAAGAAAAATTCCATCCCAGCCACAAAAATATTTTTGTAAAGATAAAGACCGGTGCATACAGAAAATAATTAGAGAAAAGAGAGAGAGGCTGCCCGCCGCCCAGATAGGGGTTCCACCCCAACGATATACCTCCTATAACCCACTGGCGTATTAAAGAAAAATTTACAGCAATATTCCAATAGGTATCATGATAAACCGTAACCTTGCCGAGGATAAAATCCAGATATAGATAAATAAACACCCCGTACAGCCCGATGACCGGCAGGCACATGGAGCGGGACTTCTTCCATGCCAGAACCGGCAGTACAGCAACAAAAATAATCAACAGGAGCGCTTCCATAATTTGCGGCTGCAGTGTCATATTTTATCTTTCCTCATAAAGATTCCCGCCAATATCTGCACAAACATTTGCAGCGCAATAACGCCAGCTTCAACAAATACCGCAAACAAAAAAACCGTTAAATATACGGATGAATCTGCAATAGCGTGATTCACAGGATAAACAAGAACAGGTATCGGGATTGCAAATAAGAAGCCAATGACAAATAATCCCAGCGGCTGCAATGTTATTTTCGGGACTGACGTCATTCTAAATAAAATCGCAATGCCTAAAGAAATAAGTATAAGGGTCTCTCGATTAATAACATCCCAAAGGCCAAAATTATGATAGGCTGCCCATTCACCTGGTCTCAGCTGACTGAAATATAATCTAAAATATTCAATAACACCATAAAAATATGCGCTGATAACAAACCATGGGTCCTGCCTGAATATCCTGAAATATTCATCCTTCAAAATAGTCTCATACTCTTTGCTGCACTGCACTATAACATTTTTCTCGTGAGCAAAATCAGTGAACACCCCTTGCCATACCAGGCCATATTCCGGAGCACGTTTTTCTATTATGTCAATAACAGCGGTATCGCTCCATGCAAGCCCATGTTTAAGCGTTGCATCGGGATGCGCTCCCAGGCCCAGAAGGAACGGATGCCAAATACAGCCGCGGCTGGTTAAAGAACTGGCGCTTGTTAAAGAATTTGAGTTTACAGGAGGAGATCCATAAGTTCGCAGCGAACCGTAACATACTAAAATAAGAATAATAGGATAAGCAACCTTTATCAAAGCTCTCCATCTTTTTTTCCGTATATAATAAACAAAAAAAACAACGGTTATTGCCAACAGATAAAGGAACTGATATAAACCAGCCGGGCGTGTAAAAACCGCCCAACTCAATATCAGCGCCTGTATAGCTGCGCCAAAATATATGAACCATCTCTGCTTATTCTGTGCATTTGCCATAACCAATGCAAGATGAAAGACAGGTAAAATAGTAAGCATCACAAAATGGCGCGCCCTCAAAACGCCTTCCTCCAGAAATCCCTGTGTTTGCAGAATAGCAGACAGCGCAATTGTGTACAAAAATAGTACGTATAAAACCGAATTTTTATTATGGAAACTGATTAAGAGAATTAAAGCCGGAAGCATTAGTAACAACCAATAAGCATAAAATATGCTTTCAAATTTAAACCCGAAAAAATAAAATCCTATTTTACAAAGCAATGCATATCCCGGCAATTCAGTGCCAAGAAGAGATGTATGCACATATATCTCCGCTCCTAAATCCTTCAATTCAAGCGCCCTGTTTATGCCCTGATTTATGCTCGAAACATCAGGGCCGCATTCATTTCTCCCCCTCCTTTGGGCCACAGAATCAGCTACGGAATTCCACATTACTTCCTTAACCCTTTGATATGTATGAAATGGTTTTGCCCCATACTTTAATTCAGAAATAGCCGCATAAATTGATTCGCTGGAATATCCCCACAGAGGCGTACATTTCTCTGTATTTTGAAAAGTCTTTTGGAAAGTCCATCCATAAAGAATTACAACCATGATAATCAAGGCCCTCCGCCACCAGAGCCCGCTCGCACCGGAAAACAATTTCAACTTATACATGATTTCCTCTTGGCCTCCGGCCATCATGCAGGACTTTAATCAGGGCAACCCCATAAATACAAAGGATAAAAACAGAGAGCCAAAACAGTTCCCTGAAATACGGGACAGTGTATTTCAGTTCTATGACATTTTTCCCGGGTTCAATCATTATTCCCCTAAATATTCCGAAGGCCTTGTAAATATCTCCCTTTTCTCCATTTACCCTTAGCCTCCAATGACGGTTCCAGCTTTCAAATTCTATCAGCATTCCTTTTTGCTTTGCATCTATCTCGTA
>JACRGY010000107.1 GCA_016212165.1 Nitrospirota bacterium | reverse complement strand
TCTCAAAATTAGAATTATTTGCTCTTTTTTCCAAGGTGTCGTCATAGAGTTTCTTCATCACTCCTGCCTCCCGCACCGCTGAATTGTGATATAATTCTCACAGGGAGCAGGTTTAATCCTGTTTTATAAATAAGAGGAGGAGACATGCGGAAAACAGCTTTTATCTTTTTAAGTTTTTTGTTCTTAATCCCTTTTGCCGTAAATGCAGAAATTAAGGAGGTGAAGGGTATGCTGAAAGATATTCATTGGCTCGGGCACGATACATTTAAGATTACAGGAGAGAAGGTAATCTATACAGACCCGTTCAAGATTAAAAATGCAGACAGCGCCGATATAATCCTCATTACACATGAACATTATGACCATTGCTCGCCTGAGGATATAAAGAAGATTCAGAATGCCAAGACTGTGATTGTAACAGTGGCGGACTGTGCAAAGAAGCTCTCAGGGAAAATAAAGATTGTTAAGCCCGGCGATAAGATTAATGTTGAAGGCATTGAGATTGAGGCAGTGCCGTCTTATAACACGAATAAGCAGTTTCATGTAAAAGAAAGAGGCTGGGTCGGGTATATATTTAAGGTAAAGGGACAGAGGATTTATATGGCAGGAGACACCGACCATATTCCCGAGATGAAAACATTCAAAAATGTAGATATTGCTTTGCTTCCGGTTTCGGGAACCTATGTAATGACCGCTGATGAGGCTGTAAAGGCATCGTTAGACATAAAGCCCAAGATTGCAATCCCGATGCATTACGGTTCAATAGTCGGAGATAAGAACGACGCCAAGAAGTTTGCAGACGGGCTTAAAGGGAAGATTGAAGCGGTGATAATGCAGGAAGAATAGTGTCAGTGTCGGTGATCAGTGACAGTTTTTTTACACTGACACAGACACTGAAAACTGACACAATGCTTAAAATGCCTGACGCTAAAAAAATAACAACTCGTTTACTGAAGAAATATCCCAACCCGGGGATTGCCCTCAATTTCTCAAATCCGCTTGAACTTCTTGTTGCTGCCATTCTCTCGGCGCAATGCACTGACGTGCGGGTGAACGAAGTTACGAAGACGCTTTTCAAGAAATACAAAAACGTAAAAAATTATGCTGCCGCCGATCTGAAGACTTTTGAGAATGAGATACGGCCGGCAGGATTTTATAGAAACAAGGCTAAGATGATCATAGGCTGCTGCCAAAAACTTTTAAAGGAATTTAACGGCAGAGTGCCGTCAACCATTGAAGAGCTTACAACACTTCCCGGAGTTGGAAGAAAAACAGCTAATGTTATTCTGGGGAGCGCTTTCGGAAAGCAGGCAATTGCTGTTGATACCCATGTGTTGAGGGTTTCCAACAGGCTTGGCATTGCACATTCTGAAAATCCTGATAAAGTGGAAGAAGAACTTATGAGGCAGATACCGGATAACAAATGGACGGAATTTAATCTTGCCATGATACTTCACGGCAGAGAAACTTGCGCTGCAAGAAAGCCCAGGTGCGGCGCCTGTGTGCTTTATGATGAATGCGGATGGCAGGAGAAGGATAAGGAGAGAATTTGAATGTTTGAAGGCATAATCAGGATGTTTAAGGAAAAAGACGGTTTTGTCTCAGGAGAGGAGATGAGCCGGAGGCTTGGCATTACAAGGTCGGCAATCTGGAAAAAGATAAAGGCATTGAGAGAGAGAGGCTATGAGATTGAAGGTTCTACCGCAAAGGGCTACAGGCTTATAAAAACTCCTGAATTCTCAGTTGAAGAGTTGAAAATTCTTGTTAAAGGTGATTTCGGGAAAGAGATAATTTTTCGTGAAAGCCTTGATTCTACCAATACGCTTGCGATGGAGCTTGCAGAAAAAGGAGTTTCTCACGGAACAGTAGTAATTGCAGACAGGCAGTTAAAAGGCAGGGGAAGGCTCGGAAGGACTTGGTTCTCGCCTCCCCAAGGCAATATTTATATGAGTGTAATTGTCAGGCCTGAGATTGAACCAAAAGATGCGGCCCTTCTTACAATAATGAGCGCAATATCCTGCGCCAGAGCTGTAAGGAATTCAACTCGGAACGAGTCCTTTCCGACAGGTCTTGAAGTGAATATAAAATGGCCCAATGACCTGATGGTTTCCGAAAGAAAATTAGGCGGCATACTCACAGAGATGAAATCCGATCAGGAC
>JACRGY010000105.1 GCA_016212165.1 Nitrospirota bacterium | reverse complement strand
GCCATTCTGCCTCCTTATAAAAAAGAAGCAGTTTAGCATTATCAATTTAGGACATTTCTATTTTGGCCATTTAGGACATTATCATTTTGGTGTTACAGGGGTAAATAGACATGAAACAGCAGAATCATGTAATATCAACATTAAAAGATAGGTTGACGGGAAAAAATAAATGCCTTTAGCTTCAACAGTAGGTTTTATCTCAGCGACACGGAAAGAGAGCAGTATTGTTCTCCGTCTTCTTAAAAGAAGCAGGCCGGAACAATTTTATTCAGGAAAGATCGGAAAGAATAATATTGTCCATGCCATATCAGGGATGGGGAAGACAAATGCCTCGCATGCAGCAACACTTTTGATGGAAAGGTTTTCTCCGTGCATCATAATAAATTTTGGAATCGGAGGCGCATATCCTTCATCAGGCCTCAGGGCAGGGGATATAGCAATTGCAAACAAGGAAATATACGGAGATGAGGGTTTGTGGCTAAAGGACGGTTTCCATACAGTGGATTCAACAGGTATTCCTTTCCTGAAAAAGGGCAGGGAAAAATATTTTAATGAATTCCCGCTTGATAAAAAATTGGCGGGTAAGGCGATTAAATGTTTTAGACTAACCCCTGACCCCTTGCCCCTTGCCCCTAAGATTAAATCCGGCGCCTTTGTTACTGTCTCGACCTCCACAGGCACAAACAAAAGGGCTAAGGAACTCGAAAAAAGATTTAATGCAATATGCGAAAACATGGAGGGCGCTGCTATTGCTCATGTTTGTGCAATGTACGGAATCCCAATGCTTGAGGTGCGGGGGATAAGCAATATTGTCGAAGACAGGGACCGGGACAATTGGGATATAAAAACAGCTTCAGAGAATTGTCAGAAAGCAGTTTTGGAAATTCTTAAGCGGCTCTAATCATCGAATCTTTTTCGCCTCATCAAAACAGCGCGGATAATGAATCCCGAGACCCTATTTTTTCCTTTGAAAGATGCTCCCTATACTATCAACCACATTTTCCAATAATGGCTTGGTTATTGTTTTGCCGACCTCTGTAAAAACTTTCTTCTGGAAAGCGCCTTTAAGGTCATTCTGAAGATTATCGTATTTTCCCCAGATATTGAAATCAAGGTCTACCGCGCCTTTTTTCTTAATAAGTTCTACAACCACCGGAGCCGATACGCCCATAATGGCGCCTTTTCCCTCTATATCCAAATCTTTGATATGCAGATGCGACGGCGCATTGACATGCCATTTGTTAAGGCTGAGGTTAGAATCGAGATTCAACCTGCCCTTTTTAACATTTACATCTCCCTCTATATACGGTTTAAGAAGAACGAGATTCAGGTTCTTAATGGAAAATGTGCCTTTAAAATTACCGCCGGCTATATTTCCATCCGATTTAATCAGGGCTGCTCCAGCATCAGGGAGCTTTGCAGATACCTTAACAGAGGTTTTGCCTGGATGAAGCAGTGAAAACATGCTCTTAATATCAATGTTAATATCGCTTAAACCCAACCTGAAGCCTTTGACGTCGTCAGCAAAAAATATTTCTCCGTTATTAACATCAAAAGACTTTATGACAAGTTCCAGGGAAGGCCCCCCTGTTTCCTTTTGCTTTTTGAACTCAGGCAGCAGCCACTTGCCATTCTTTGCTTTTTTTATCGTGAGCTCCGGAGAATCGAGCTCAATACCTTTTATCTCGAGCTTTTTTCTGAGAAGTCCCAGGAAGGAAGGTTTCAGCCTAAGCTGTTTTATTTTAAGGAAATCAGTCCCCGCGGGAGTCTTTATCAGAATGTTATGCGCCTTTATCGAATTCCATCCTATCTTTAGCGTGCTGAATGAGATATACGGGCCTGCGGATTCCTCAATTTTTTCCTTTATGAAAGAATCCAGCGGGAAGAACAGCACTATCCCGCCTATGGACAGGAACACGATTATGATAATCCCGAGTATGAACTTCTTCACCATAGCTATAATGAAACCAGAAATTTTTAATATTAGCAAGGTTTTTAACGCTTAAGGAGATATTTTTGTGATATAATTTTTGCATGGTAGAAAAGATGACTTTGAGACTGTTTGTCGTTTTTATCCTGATTTCTGCGCTCGGGTTATTTTAGTGATGCAGGACCGGCTTGAGAAAAGAAAGTGAAAAACCTTTCTCTAAAGTATAAACTTTTCCTTTCAACTGCCATTGTTGTGCTTTTGTATGCTGCATTTTCAATCCTCTTTGTTAACTTATATGTAAAAAATACATTTGAAAAAGAAAGCATCAGAGATGGAAAGTCCCTTGTTGCAGCCATGTCGTCACACATAGTTGATTACCTGCTGATTAAAGACTTTATGTCAATAAATAAATTTTTTGACGAAATCATGGCAACAAATAACAAGGTGTCTTATATATTTATCGAGAAAGACGGGCAGGTCTTATTGCATACTTTTCAAGAGGGATTTCCGAAAAGACTTCTCGACGTGACACATAAAAAAGGTGCGGTAGATTATATGGTCGTTAAAAAAGGCGACGAAACTTATTATGACTTTTCTGCTCCGATTTTCGAGGGCAGGGCAGGGGTGTTAAGGGTGGGCATTTCAGAAAGGGTGGGCGAAAATGCAATAAGGGAAACGATAAAATCTCTGGCCTTTATTGCCGTTGGTTTTCTGATTATTGCCTTAATTGTTTCAATATTAATATCGAGGAGGCTTACACGGCCGATATCTCTGCTGACCTCATCCGCTACTGAAATAGCGGATGGCAATTATTCGAAATCTGTTGAGGTGCATGGCGATGATGAGGTTGGAAAACTTTCTGTCTCATTCAATAAGATGGCAGGTGCCGTGAAGATTAGAGAGAAAGAGCTCAGGGAAGTGAACGAAGAACTGGAGACTGTCAATATAAGGCTTCATGAATATATCGAGGAATTGAACAGGACAAAGGATGAACTTGTAAAGTCAAAGCAGGACAAGGCTGTTACAGAAACATCGAAGGCGATGATTCATCACATGAGACAGCCTCTGACATATCTTGTTATGGCAATAGAGCTGTTCACAGACGAGATTCAGGGAGGCGCTTTTAATATGGATGCCATTCAGAAAAGGCTCTTTGCGATTGAGGAGGCAGGTATGAAGGTATCAGAACTCCTTAAGAAGTTTGAAGCATTGAAAGAATACAGGACTGTTGAGTATTCTGATCGGACAAAGATAATAGATATAGGAGAGGAATGATATATGTGGGAATATACTGACAAAGTGAAAGAACATTTTCTCCATCCCAAGAATATCGGGGAGATAGAAAATCCCGACGCGGTAGGAGAGGTCGGCAGCATTGTCTGCGGAGATGCATTAAAGCTTTATCTTAAAGTTGATGAGGAGACCGGCAAAATAATAGATGCAAAATTCCAGACCTTCGGCTGCGCAAGCGCTATCGCGAGTTCTTCTGCCCTTACAGAACTCATTAAAGGCAAAACATTTGATGAGGCATTAAAGGTAACAAATCAGGACATTGCGGAATTTCTTGGAGGATTGCCCAAGGAGAAGATGCACTGCTCTGTTATGGGGAGAGAGGCCCTGGAGGCTGCTATTGCCAATTACCGGGGCCAGCCTGTAGAGGTTAAAGAGGAAGGCAGGCTCGTCTGTAAATGTTTTGATGTTACGGAAGAAAAGATAAGAAAGGTTGCAATAGAAAACCACCTGACAACAGTTGATGAAATTACAGACTATACAAAGGCAGGAGGCGGCTGTGGTGAATGCAAAGTAGAGATAGAGGCTATTCTCAGGGATATCTGGTCATTAAAGAAACCTGAAAAACCTGTTGTCTCCAAAAAACTTACCAACCTTCAAAAGATTGCTCTCATGCAGGAGATTATAGAAACAGAGATAAGGCCTGGATTGCAGGCAGACGGAGGAGATATTGAATTGATAGATATTGACGGCAATAGAGTAGTTGTTGCACTCCGGGGCATGTGCTCCGGCTGTCTGATGGCAGATGTCACCATAAAGGGGATTCAGGATAAGCTGAGAGAGATGGTGGGCGAAGAAATAACTGTGGAGGCGCAATAGATGAAGACGATATATTTCGATAACAATGCAACAACCCCTATAGCTCCTGAGGTGCTTGATGAGATGCTGCCTTATCTCAGGGAATTATATGGAAACCCTTCAAGCATGCATACCTTTGGGGGACAACTGTACAGAAAAATTGAAGAGGCAAGGTCAAGGGTCGCCGGCCTTCTCGGCGCCGGGCCTGAGGAGATAATATTTACAAGCTGCGGCACAGAGAGCGACAATACTGCGCTGATGAGCGCTGTTGAATCCGTGCCTCATAAAAAACATATCATCACATCGAGGGTTGAACATCCCGCTGTTTTAAATTTCTGCAAACAGCTTGCAAGGAAAGGGTACCGGGTTACATATCTGCCTGTCAGCAAGCAGGGGCAGTTAAATGTTGATGAGCTTGCGAAGGCATTGGATGAAGATACGGCTGTTGTATCGCTGATGTATGCAAACAATGAATCAGGCGTTATATTCCCGGTTGCAGAGCTCGGTGAAATGCTTAAGGAAAGAGGGATATTATTTCATACAGATGCTGTTCAGGCAGTAGGGAAGGTACCGATAGATTTAAAAAAACTTCCCGTAGACATGCTCTCATTGTCAGGGCATAAACTGCACGCGCCAAAAGGTGTTGGTGCATTGTATGTGAGGAAAGGCGCGAGATTTCATCCATATATAATCGGGGGGCATCAGGAGCACGGCAGAAGGGCGGGCACGGAGAATGTGGCCTCGATTATTGCGCTTGGAAAGGCATGTGAGCTTGCAGGAGATAAACTCTCGCAGGAAGTAATCTATCTGAAGGGTTTAAGGGATAAACTTGAAAATGCACTCCTGAAATCCTGTCCTGATGCAAGGATAAACGGAGATGTAAACAGCAGGCTTCCGAATACGACAAATATCAGTTTTGAATATGTAGAGGGAGAGGCAATCTTACTCAGGCTGAATGAATTCGGCATCTGCGCCTCTTCAGGCTCTGCGTGCACCTCGGGCTCTCTGGAGCCGTCACATGTATTAAGGGCAATGGGTGTGCCTGCAACATTAATCCATGGTTCGATAAGGTTTTCTCTGAGCAGGTATAACACTGAGGCAGAAGTTGATAAAGTTATTGAGATAATGCCTTTGGTTATAAAAGAACTCAGACAGCTTTCGCCTTTCGGGAGGGAAGGGATTAAGAAATGACAGGTTCCAGCTAACCTATTTACCTATCTTCATCCGCCTCAGTAGGACAAGCCCATACGCCTATCCACTGACTTACCCTTTCTTGGTTTTTAATGTATTGAAGCAAAAGGAGTTTTTGAATAAAATAGGCGAGAAATACAGCAAATTTTTTGTTTGGAAAGTGGAGCGGATTTAATTCTGATAGCCATCCATCCATACGGTACCTTCTGGCTAAACCTGATTGGAGACACATACGGATGACTCTATATTCAAAGTTTCTTAATATATTGACATTGAATATGTATTTTGCTAATATGCACAATAAACGTAAGGAGGATATGTAATGATGAGAAAACTGGCAATTCATCTTTTTTTTATTATCGTTGCGCTTATCACAGTCGTAAGTCTGGCAGGAGCTGAGGACGCTCTCCTGAAACCCTATGTCCTGGCTTCGAGTGTGCCAGGCACAATCAATAAGAAGCTTGCTGATGTCAAGGCAGCAGTTGGCCAGCAGGGCTTCCAGGTGGTTGGCGAATACGCTCCCTACAAGGGTGCGTATGTCATTGTGGTCTCAAGCGATGCCCTTAAGAAAAGTGCTGCTCAGTCAAACTTTGGCGCATACGGCGCTATACAGCGCATTGCCCTTACTGAGGTGGGTTCAAACCTGCAGATATCCTATACAAATCCCCTCTATATGGCCCAGGCCTATCGCATGAAGGACTCTCTTTCTGACATCGCTGCAGGACTTGAAAAGGCGCTTGGCAAAAAAACAGAGTATGGAGCAAAGGATGGGATCAAGGCAAGCAATCTCAGGAAGTATCATTACATGGTCATGATGCCCTATTTCACTGACCAGGTCCAGCTGGCCTCGTATGGTTCGCAGGAAGATGCTCTCAAAACCGTTGAGGCGAACCTTGCAGCCCGTAAGGGAGGAACCCTCAAGGTATTCAGGGTAGACCTTCCGAATAAAAAAGAGTCTGTTTTCGGCGTAGGCCTGTCTGAAGGCGATGGTGCTGACTCAACTGTCATGAAGATTACCGATTTCGGCGACCCGAAGCAAACAGCACACCTTCCCTATGATATTGTGGTGTCCAATGGCACTGTGTATATGCTACACGGCAAGTTTCGCATTGCCGCGAGTTTTCCCGACCTTACCATGGGAACGTTCATGAAGATATCGGGAGCGCCATCAGCCATCGAGGAGAAGCTGAAACTGGTTGCAGGAGGCAAATAGGCTCTGGGGTTACATGGGGTCGGGTTTTGAAATATGACAGTGTGAAAAGCCTGCAGGTTAACAGGTCTGCAAGCGGGCAAGTAAGCGAGGCAAAAGTCAATAGTCAGAAGGGCTGAGCTATATACAGGCTGGAACTTACAGCTCGAGCTGTGTAACCCTCATTACCTCCTCAACTGTGGTAATGCCTCTTTTAACCTTTTCTATGCCGTCCTGCCTCAGTGTGCGCATCCCAAGTGTAATTGCCTTGTCCTTGATTTCACGCACGGTTGCGTTTCTCATTACAAGGTCGCGTATTTCATCATCAACAAGGAGGAGTTCAAAAATGGCTATCCTGCCTCTGTAACCTGTGCCTAAACAATTGCCGCAGCCTTTTCCTTTCCATACTTCATGGATATCAGGGCTGAGTTCAGCCCTGATATTGTCTGCAGCCTTGAATTTTTCCTTGCATTCCGGACATATCCTCCTTACAAGCCTCTGGGCCATTACACCTACGAGTGTTGAGGAGACAAGGTAGTTTTCTATTCCCATATCCATTAATCTTGTTATAGCTCCGGGTGCGTCATTTGTATGGAGTGTGCTGAATATGAGATGCCCTGTAAGGGCTGCATGTATTGCAATGCCTCCTGTCTCAAGGTCACGGACCTCTCCCACCATTATTATATCCGGGTCCTGCCTGACTATATGCCTGAGTCCGCTTGCAAAGGTTAGCCCTATCTTGGGCCTGACCTGTATCTGGTTGATGCCGGGCATCAGATATTCAACAGGTTCTTCTATCGTGATTATCTTTTTCTCGGAAGAGTTTATTCTGTCTAATGAGGCATAAAGGGTTGTGGTCTTCCCGCTTCCGGTAGGGCCTGTAATCAGTATCATTCCGTATGGCTTGTGGATAATGCTTTCATATTTTTCAATGAGTATGTCGTCAAATCCTATATCCGTTAATGTTATAAATGATGTCTCCCTGTCAAGGAGCCGCATGACTATGCTTTCGCCGTAAATAGTAGGGATGGTAGAAACCCTGATATCTATGTCTTTGCCGCCAAGGTTACTCTTTATCCTGCCGTCCTGGGGCAATCTTCTTTCAGCTATGTTCATCTGCGATAAAAGTTTTATCCTCGATGATACAGCAGATTGCATCCTTACAGGCATTACCTCCTTTTCGTATAAAATCCCGTCTACCCTGTACCTGACCCGCACATTGGCTTCTCCCGGCTCTATATGAATATCACTGGCCCTGTCTTTTACCGCATTTTCAATAAGCACGTTTACGAGCTGTATAACGCCTTTTTCCTGTGCGAGGTCTTTAAGGTGGCCTATGTCTTCGCTTGTTCCTGTTGCTGCTGTGTCTTCTTCTGTAGCATTCTCTATTAATCTGAGCATAACAGCTTCCCTTGAGCCATGGAGTATCTCAAGGTGGCCAAGAATAGCCGAGCTCTTTGCAAGGAACAGGTTGATGTCATAGCCAAAAGATGTTCTGAGGGAAGAGATAGCATCATTTCTCAGAGGGTCTCCTACTGCAATATTGAGTGTATTATCAGAGACGGAAAGGGGCAGTATCAGGTTCTCCTTCAGAAAAGCAAAAGATATTTTTTCAATCGGTACGGCCTGCGGAAATTCATTTTCAGCTATTATCGGGATATTGAACTGGAGGGAAAGCGCGTGAAGGAGCTCTTCTTCTTTAAGGAGCATAGCATGCAATATCTCTCCAAGCCTTCTTTTTCCTCCTTCAGACTTCTGGATATTGAGGGCCTGCTCTATATCTTCTTCTTTTACATATCCAAGCCCTAAGAGTATCTGCCCTATTTTTTTTGACAAGCTTTTTACCTTCCGGGGATTTTGGGGATTGTCCCAAAAAGATATTTAACGTCTTCATCCTCGAATTTCAGGCCTGCACCGACATAAGCCCCGCGCCGTTTCTTGTTAAAGATGTTGTCAGCGCCAGCTGAAAGGAATACGTTTTTAAATATAAAATAATCAACCCCGACTTTTGCATGGGGATTTTTTGCCCCGTCTTCATCATTGGAAAAATCCCATACATCAACAGATACCTTTGCCTTGTCATTAAAGAGAAAATAATCTGCGCCGGCTCCGAATGTGCTTTCGGTAAGGCCGGCCCTAAGCGCGGCATTATTAAATCTTTTTGCGAACTGTGCTGTGAACTCTATCTTTTGTTCAACCTTTTCCTCTTTGACAATAACGCCATTAGTTGTAGTGGTCGTTGTCGTAACGCTTCCCACAGGGTCGCTGACGATTCCGAGTATATAGTATTTGTCGGGTCTCGGCTGGAGGGTTACATAGAAATAGCCCTTGGCATCTTTTGGTTTTGTGAGATAATCTGTCTGGAATGTGATAAAGGTCCTGAACCTGTCTACAGCGCTGAGCGACTTGTTCACGCCCTCTGCGGCCTTATTTACTGACTCGTAAAGCCTGTCGTCTTTTACCAGTTTCCCGAGGGTGCCTTCTCCCTGTGCAATCGTCTTGGAAATATTATCAATGGATTGAGCGGCATTTTTTATGGTCGGCCTGTTTTCCTCTACCATTTCCTTTAATTCTTTGGCTGCCTTGTTAAGGTTTGCAACAAGGTCAGGGCCTTCTGTTTTTAAAGAGGCCGAGAAATCTTTTATGTTGCTTACCGTGACTGTCAAAGGCTCCTTGTTTTTCTCCACGAGGTCATTTATTGACGCGATGAGATTGTTTATATTGTCAAGCGTGGTTCTCATCTTGTGGTCATTGACAGCTATTGTTTCCTTAAGCCCTGCGGTAATGTCCTTGATGTTCAGGATAGATTCTTTAAGAGCCTTTTTTGCTTCCGGGGTGCCGAGAGATTCACTGAGGGCAGATGCAAGCGTGCTTATGTTGGAAGAGACCCCTGAAAGGTTCCTGACCAGGTCATCTATATCAATGACCTCCTGCACATTTTTTATTGTATCACCGTCTTTAAGCTCCGGTTTAGTGAGGCCTGTTTTTATCTCTAAATATTTATCTCCTAACAGCCCTGTTGCCTTTATGCCGACTGAGGCATCCGAGTATAATACGACGTCCCGGTTCACCCTGATAACAAGCCGTGCCTTTCCATCCTTAAGCTGGATCTTTTCAATGGTGCCGGCGTCAACACCTGCAACCTTTATCCGTGTCTTCTCATCAAGCCCCCCGATATTTTTAAACTCGGCATAAAGGATATAGCCTTTTTTCTTTACCCATTCAAAACCTCCGACCTTAAACGTCATATATGTCAGAAGTGCAAGGATGACAAGTGAAAAAGCTCCTACCTTTAATTCTGTAGAAAAACCTTTCATGCAGTTACCCCTTCTACTTTTATTGGACCAACGGCGCTGCCTGTTATAAACTGCCTTACTATGGCATTGCCTGTGTTCTTTATCTCATCCGGAGTCCCTATCTCGATTATCCGGCCCTGATACAGCATTGCTATTCTGTCTGCAATCTTATATGCGCTGTGCATGTCATGTGTTATAGCCACAGACGTTACAGAGAGTTTTTGTTTCATTTCTATTATAAGGTCGTTTATCGCATCAGCCATTATCGGGTCAAGTCCTGTAGTAGGTTCATCATACAGGAGTATCTCGGGTTCGTGTGCTATTGCGCGGGCCAGGCCGACCCTCTTTTTCATTCCGCCGGAGAGTTCAGATGGCATGAGGTTCTCTACCCCGACCAGGCCTACCATCCTGAGTTTTTCGATGGCTATCTTTTTTGCATCGTTCTCTTTCAGTTTCCCATGCCTCATTAATGCAAATGCCACGTTTTCCCATACTCTCATAGAATCAAATAATGCTGCCATCTGGAAAAGCATGCCAAATCTCTTTCTTGTTTCATACAGCTCATTTTCGCTTAGGGTTGCGATATCCGCTCCGTCAATAAGGACCGAGCCCTTATCAGGTTTAAGCGTTCCTATGATATGTTTTATCAGAACACTTTTGCCTGAACCGCTTCCGCCTATTACAACCATGCTCTCGCCTTTTTCAACCTTGAGGCTTGCGCCCCTGAGCACATGGTTGCCGCCAAAAGATTTATGTAAATCTATAAGTTCTAGCATCTCTTTTTACAGTTCATTTAAATAACCATGCTGACAGGAAGTAGTCGGAAATAAGTATGGTCATTGACGACAGAACCACAGCCCCTGTTGTAGCCTTTCCAACTCCTTCGGCGCCTCCCTGTGTATAAAAACCCTTATAGCAGCTTATTATAGCAATGGCTGCGCCAAAAAAACACGCTTTTATAAGGCCGTTGTATATGTCGCTGGTTTCGAGGTAGTCCCATGTCCTTTTCCAGTAAACCGTTGAATTGGCGCCTAAAAGGTTTACTGTTACAAAGTATCCTCCTATGATTCCTATGAAGTCAGCTATGACTGTCAGGGCAGGAAGCATGATTAACCCCGCGATAAACCTTGGTACAATCAGATATTTTACAGGGTTGGTGGCAAGGGTCTCGAGAGCGTCTATCTGTTCTGTAACACGCATTGTGCCGAGTTCCGCGGCCATGGCAGCGCCGGCCCTCCCTGCAACTATCAGCCCTGTCAGAACAGGCCCGAGTTCTCGCGTGATAGAAAGCGCGACAACTGTCCCCACAAGGACTTCTGCATTGAATCTCTTGAATCCTGTATAGCTCTGCAGCGCAAGCACCATGCCTGTAAACACTGCTGTGATAAGCACAACGGGCATGGACTTAATGCCTATCTCTATTATCTGTTTTAATGTATTTTTTACCTCAAATGGCGGCAATATAAGCTGTTTCATTGAAGAAAATAAAAGGAGCATAATCCTGCCGAGTTCTTCTGAAAAGGCTGTAAAGGTATGCCATAATATTCTTACAATGTGGCCTACACACTCAATGAACTTAATCACGGGGTTAACTGTCATGAGTATATACCTTCCGTGATTTATTCCCGAAAGATGTCAGGATTTCGTAGGGGATGGTTCCTGCCTTCCTTGCAAGTTCTGATGCAGTTATAGCATCAGCTTTCTGTCTGCCCAGCAAAACGACATCTTCCCCTTCAATGACTCCCCTGACATCCGTAACATCTACCATTGTAGTGTCCATGCAGACCCTGCCGGCTACAGGTGAACGCTTGCCTCTTACAAGGACATCTGAATTGTTCGAAAAGGCCCTGCTGTATCCATCAGCGTAGCCAACAGGCAATACTGCTATAAGGCTGTCCCTCGCGGTGATAAATGTCCTGCCGTAACTTACAGGAGAGCCTTTTCTGAGTTTTCTCAGGGATAATATTTTTGTCTTAACGGTCATGGCAGGCTTGAGCTGAGAGCTGAGAGCTGGGGGCTGAGAGCTGAGGGCTGAGGGCTGCATGGGTGAATAGCCATACAGCATCAGGCCGGGCCTGATTGCATCAAGATGTGATTCAGGGAGTGACATAACAGCAGCGCTGTTAGCGATATGGGCGAGAAGATGTCTGAGGCCTTTTTTAATCATGGTATCTTTCAGTTTATTGAACCTGTCAAGCTGCATCAGGGCATATGACCTGTCAGAGAGGTCAGCATCAGAAAAATGGCTCATAAGGCCAGTGACTGTTAAAAAATCCATTTTTAGTATTGCATTTATATTTTTCTCCAGGTCATCTATGTTAAAACCGAGCCTCCCCATCCCTGTATCTGCTTTTATATGCACACTGATGCCCTGTTTTCTTTTCCCGGCCTCTTTAGAAAATGCCTGAGCTGTTTTTATATCATGGATAACAGGTATAAGCTTATATTTAAAATAATTGTTCATATCGTACTTGTCAAAAAGAACAATCAGGGGAGTTTTAATGTTGGCCTGTCTCAAAGCTACAGCCTCTGCTGCATATGCAACTGCAAGATAAGAAGCTCCTTCTTTGACAAGCCTGCGAGAGGCCTCAATAGAGCCATGGCCGTATGCATCGGCTTTCACAACAGCTATTATTGCCCTGTTCCCTGTTATCTTTTTTGCAATCCTGAAATTGTGTGCGATAGCCTCAAGGTCTATCTCTGCTATTGGCCCTCTGTCCATAAAGTCAGCAGTCAGCAGCCGGTAGTCAGTAGTCAGCAAACTACTTACTGCGGCGCTTAACTTTTATCCTTTCCCTCTTCTTTCTTTTCTCTGCTCTCGTCAACCGGTTTTTTGGGAGTGACATCTATCTCGTCAGGTTCTGACATGGATTTTTTAAAATTCTTTATAGCCTTCCCGATGCCGCTTGCAAGTTCCGGCAACCTCTTGGCTCCAAACAGGACAATGACTATTACCAATATAACAATTAACTCCGGCATACCTAAACCAAACATATACTACCTCCTTTTTAAATGGCTGCCAGCTGATAGCTAATAGCTGACAGCTTTTTTAAAATCTTCCATTGTATTTATGTTTATAAACGACCTGCCTTCAGGGTCTACCTCCCTTACCTCTTCTTCTTTTATATATAAGACCTTTAACTCTGTCAACATATCCCTCAGGCTTCTTAGTTCTTTCCGCAGCCTTTTTTCAATAACACCCGGAATATTTTTAGAATAGATTCCCAAAAGGGGCTGAGGCCTTCCTTCAAATACAGGGATTACGGCGTCCCAATTTTCTTCGCCTAACGCGCAGCGTGCAACGAGCAGCGAGACCAGTTCCGGTTTTATAAACGGCATGTCACACGCAGTTACGAATATGTCGTCTCCTGTATTTGAGAGTACAGAAAAAATTCCTGCTATTGGCCCGCGCTGTTTTATAATGTCACCTATCATTGGCACTCCGCAGTAAAAATAAAGTTCCGGTGTGTTTGTGCTTATGATAACCCTGTCGAAAAAGTTTTTCAGCAGATTGACACCGGAATCAATTATCCTTTGCCCGTTGATCTCAATGTGGCCTTTAAGCACCGGAATCCTTTTGTTTTCCCCGCCTGCTAAAATTGTTCCTGTCATATATGTGTTTATGCGTATCGCTATAGTCTATTCAAAAAATACCTTTAATACAAGCTAAAAGTCTTTCTTGTACAAGATTTTATCCTTGCTTAAATGCCCTGATTTTGTTATAAAATAATAAGGAAAGGGAATAGGTTAAATTACCTGCCCTGTTTGTGATAAATGAAAAAGTTGATCCGGCAAATTAGATCTTTAGGGAGCCTGTTTAGGGAGTACGGTGTGCATGTCTCATCTATGATGAGAAAGCCTGAAGTCTCCTTTAAGGCACCCACCTATATAATAGGCGGATCTGATTCTTCGTTTACACGGCGGGGCGGGTTTATTTTAGTGATTGGCATCAAGTTGTTAATGGCCAGTCACCTGGCAGTAATGATCAGGCAGGCTTTTAAAATGGAAATTATGTTTCTGAGGGAAGATATAAATAAAATAAAAGGGTTTGATTATAGGCTTTGCTTCAGGAGCCGTATGATAAACTTTGACAGGGAAACTTTTTCCCTGATTATATTTCCAGCATCTTCTCACTAGAAACACCATAAGCCATAACTCTCTGCGAGCCGCAGACCTGCCTGAAAAACAAAAGCCATTTTTGCAGATGATTGAAAAGACCAGGGCCGGGGCCGGGAAAATTCCGGGCCTTAACCTGTTTTTATATATCTAATTGACGAGGAGGATAGAATCCGATGAACGATACAGGGTATCTGATATTGATTGCCATTGGCATTGGCGCTGCAGTAGGTATAATCCTTAGCCTTATATACAGGAATTCACTGAAACCGCAGCGTTTGACACTTGAAAAGGAAAAGGGAAAGCTGCTTGAGGAGGCCAAAAGAGAAGCAGAGACCATAAAAAAAGAAGCAGCCCTTGAGGCAAAGGACATTGTTTATCAGGCCAAATCAGAGGTTGAGAAGGACCTGAGAGAGAGGCGCTCGGAACTGAACCATCTCGATAAAAGGCTCAGGCAGAAAGAGGAAACATTAGAGAGAAAAATAGACCAGCTGGAAAAAAAGGAACATGACCTCAGCAGGCGCGAAAAGGAATATAACTCCAAAGAGCGGTCAATACAGGAAAAGGAAAACCGCTATAGCCAGCTTATAAAGGAGCAGACCCTCCAGCTTGAGAGAATCTCGGGAATAAGCTCGGAAGAGGCAAAGGTGGAGCTGTTTAAGAGGGTAGAGGAGGAGTCGAGGTTTGAGTCTGCAAAACTTGCAAAGAAGATAGAAGATGAGGCAAGGGAGATTGCCGATAAAAAATCCAAGGAGATAATGAGCCTTGCCATACAGAGATAGGCAAGCGAGTATGTTGCGGATGCCACGGCATCGGCAGTAAGCCTTCCAAACGATGAGATGAAGGGAAGGATAATAGGCAGGGAGGGCAGGAATATCCGCGCTCTTGAGGCGGCTACCGGCGTGGACCTGATAGTTGATGATACCCCTGAGCTTGTTACGCTTTCAGCATTTGATCCGGTAAGAAGAGAGATTGCAAGGCTTTCTCTCGAGAGGCTTATAACAGACGGAAGGATACATCCAACGAGAATAGAAGAGATTGTTGAAAAGGTCAAGAAAGAGGTTGATACAAACATAAGGGAAGAGGGTGAAAAGGCAGTATTCGACCTGGGCCTTTCAGGGATACACCCTGAGATAATAAAGCTTCTCGGCAGGCTCAAATACAGGACCTCATACGGCCAGCCTGTGCTCCAGCATTCAAAAGAGGTGGCGTATCTTGCAGGGATGATGGCGGGTGAGCTTGGGATAGATGTCAAACTCGCCAAGAGGGCAGGGCTTCTTCATGATATAGGCAAGGCAGTGGACCATGAGACAGAAGGCTCGCATCAGGAGATAGGGGCAACTCTCGCAAAGAAGTACGGGGAGAACCCCAAGGTGATAAATGCGATACTGGTCCACCATGGGGAGGGCGACCCCTTAACAGCAGAGGCAGCCCTGGTTGCTGCCGGTGACGCTCTTTCAGCTGCAAGGCCCGGCGTAAGAAGGGAGAGCATAGAAAACTATCTGAAGAGGCTCGAGAAACTTGAGCAGATGGCGATGTCGTACAAAGGAGTAGAAAAGTGCTATGCAATACAGGCAGGAAGAGAGATAAGAATAATTGTCAAGCCCGAGGATATGACAGATGAGATGTCGGCAATAATATCCAAAGAGCTGGCCAAGAAGATAGAGGCCGAGATGTCCTATCCCGGACAGATAAAGGTGACAGTTATAAGAGAATCCAGATATGTGGAGTATGCGAAATAAGACAAACGTACTAATTGCTGTTACGTTGTCATTGCGGCTTGTCCGCAATCCTTCCGATTTGTTCTCGAAGAAAGATTCCCGACAAGCGGGAATGACAAAAATGTAAAAACAATAAATGCGTTTATATTAGTAACGAGATGAAAGTTTTATTCATAGGAGATATAGTCGGCAAGGTAGGGAGGCTAACCCTGAAGGGGCTGCTTCCCAACCTGGTTGACAGGTATAAGATAGACCTTGTAATTGCAAACGGCGAAAACATGGCCGGCGGCTTTGGCATAACAGAGAAAACAGCAGATGAAGTACTGGCTTGCGGCGTTAATATCATCACAAGCGGAAATCATATATGGGACAAAAAGGAATCTGTTCCGTATATTGCAAAAAAGAACAGGATATTGAGGCCTGTTAATTATCCTCCGGGAGTGCCCGGTTTTGGAAGTATAGTGCATACCCTTTCAAACGGGACAAAGGTTGGAATAATCAATATTTCAGGGAGGGTATTCATGCCGGCCCTTGACTGCCCGTTCAGGGTTGGAGAAAAAGAGATAGAAAAACTCAGGGAATCAACGAAAATCATTATAGTGGATTTCCATGCCGAGGCCACCTCTGAAAAGATAGCCTTTGGTTATTTTGTTGACGGGAAAGTGAGCGCTGTTGTAGGCACGCATACGCATGTCCAGACAGCAGATGAAAAAATACTGGCAAACGGGACTGCATACATAACAGATGTCGGGATGACCGGGCCTGCTGTATCTGTAATAGGTGTTGAGAAAGAGCAGATAATAGACCGTTTTCTTCATCAGATGCCCATGAAGTTTGAGACAGCAAAAGGAGACGGCATCTTATCAGCAGTGGTTATTGAGATACATGAAGAAACAGCAAAGGCAACAGCGATACAGAGGCTTCAGCTTAAATATCCATAAGGCTTGTTGAGATTGTTACTAATTTTTTCCTTTGATTAAATTTAAGCAGCCTGCCTTCTTGTTTGAGTGTGTTATTATAGCTACACTCTAATTGCAAGTGGCACTATTTTCGGGGGGCAGGTCCATTCCAATGCAGTTTTTATTATCTCTTTAATATCAACAAACTCAGGATGCCACCCCAGCAATTTCTTTGCTTTAATAATGGGCATATGTAATTTACTTTCTTAATTATAGAGATATCCGGGGGACATAGCCCCCGAATACCGTTAACTTTAAGACTTTTGATTTACTACTCTACTCTAAGTGTACACCCCTTTTGATAAGCAAAATAACAACCACAAGAATAAATCGAGACTTGACGATTCATTTGCATTGCTGCTAATGCAATTTCTTGAGCCTGGTCTGCTGCATCACCAAGAAACATGACATTATCAGCACCACTACTACATCCAGATGGGTTTGAAAAACCACCGCTCGTGTAAAGATATACGACCTTACCAAAACCCGCTTGACTTGCAGCGCCACCTTCTATTTTAGTTATTGTGTAAGGGCCGATATACTGGTCTGCATAACTGTATCCTGCAGTCACCCCCAATAATGCGATGACTAAAAAGCTGATTACAACTATATATTTTTTCATTTTGATATACTCCTCCATTAACAGATTTCAACCTTATGAAATAAGGTTCAAGATTGACTAAGGCTACGAAACAAAAAAATAAAATTTATCAAGGATCAAAATTGAAAAACATGTTATCACCTCTTTTCCTGACAGAACAAAAACTATTTCTTGTAAATGCAGAGGTCTTTTAAAGACTTGCATTAATACCAGATATTGTCAAGTCTTTAGCGCCCTTGTGTCAAGCCAAAATAGAAATGTCCTGTTTCTACCAAAATAGAAATGTCCGGTTTTTATGCCGCCGCCTCGATTGGGTTTTCTCGGTGGTTATTGTGCCCCATAAACCCTCTTATATTGAACTTCTTCCATGGATGCTCT
>JACRGY010000106.1 GCA_016212165.1 Nitrospirota bacterium | reverse complement strand
ATATTTATCTGTGCACGCCTTGCAAGGTTAAATACAGAATTGAAATCCCCTGTCTCAGCCCTTATAAACTTCACTGCTCCGAATTTTTTTAATATTCCCTTGCCTGCCGGGTCTTCATTCATGTGCAGGAGAATGTCTGTTATGCGGGTTTTTATTTTAGAAGAGATGCTCTTTCTCAGGCAAAGCGTGGTTTCAGGAAGTTCTTCCGATTGTGCGATTATGCGAAGCTCTCTTTTAATGGTTGGATCCTTTGAGACGAGCATATTAAAGATTGTATCCTGGGCAGAACCTATATCTGCCCTGTTATCAAGGACAGAGTATATCGCTGAATCATGACTCCCGGTAAAAAAATATTCGTTGAAATACCTGTTAATATCCTGGATGCTATTTTCATGCAAAAAGGCAACTGCAAACAGGTATCCTGTTGCTGTGGCCCTGTCAACAAAAACAACCTTTTTGCCTTTCATATCCGTAACTGAATTTATTTTGCTGTCTGTACGCACAAATATATAACTGCGGACCGTTGATTTTCCGTCCAGGTTTACAGGCCTTGCCATCGGTTCCACTCCCAGCCTTGTTATTGCCATTGCACCTGTAAGCGAATCAAAGAATGCGCCGTCCAGGCTCCGCGAAACAAACCTTTCCACTATATCTCCATACCTGCTCAGGATAGTCAGCTTTATCTTTACCCCGGCTTTTTCTGAAAGATAAGATGCAAGAGGCCTGTATCGCTCCATCTGTCTAAAAATATTTTGTTCGGGTATAAGGCCGATCAATATCTCCTCTTGAGCAAAAACCTTAAAAGGCATGGAGATGACAAAAAATAATAAGATAAAATTAAAAAGAAATTTCATCTTATTGAACACTCTTGCCCCTTTCACTATTGAATTATCTTTGTGGCCTCTGTTACAAGGCCCATCGGTATCTTAAATCCCATTGCCATATTTTCTTTGAGATTGAAAATGAGTTCGATATTTTTGCTGTTAGTAGGAGGTAGCGAGTTCGGACGCGCACCGTGTAATATCTTTATGACCTTTTCTGCCGCCATCTCGCCCTGTTCTTCGGGGCTTGCCGAAAGAGTTATTACCACTCCCGGATTATTTTCATTTTTAAGGGTTGATGCGGTTGGCAGCTTATTGGTTCTTGCAATTTCCAGGATGGCATCCAGGGACATATTCACTGATGCACTGCATGTCAGGAATAGTGCGTCCAGTTTGCCAGAGGCCTTAATCTTTCTGACATCTTCAGGTCTTCTAATATTTATCCTTACAGCCTTAAAACCTAAGTCCCTTGAGATGCTCTCAATCTCCTCCGCCTGTTTTATGCTCTCTTTCTCTATGTCAGAATACAAGACCCCAATGCTCGTTATGGCAGTTATCCCTTTGAGGTATCTGATAAGGCTTGAAGTCGGCACCTTTGAAATAGAGCCCGTTGTGTTCTTGCCTGTAATGCCAATTGCGTCCGGATTGTACACTCCGGCATACACGATTGGGATACTGGTTCTTTCATTGATTGCTGCCAGGGTTACGGATGCGCCGTACGTTACAATAATGTCAACATCTACGGCAATAAGTTTCCTCGCGGCATTGCTCCATGATACCTGATCAGGGTATGGCCTTTGAAGCACTACCTGCGCATCCCCATATCCTTCTCTTGAAAGCCTTGCTGTAAATGCCTTATGCATTTTTGAGTAATAAGGAATGTCCCCTGTCATGATCACGCCGATGGTTTTTTTCTCGGCAGCCAAAACCTGAAAGGGGAAAAGCAGGCAAATGCTTATTGTTATAAAGCATATGCTTAATTGTCTTTGGATTCTTGATGATGCCATCATTGTAATTTACCTGAAAGCGTGAACATTATTCTATGTAGTTTCTAATAAATTCGAGCCTTATGTCAAGAATTTAGAACTGTCCTGCCAGAAGACATACATACAATCTTCCTTGCTATGAGCACATAATGCATGTTAAATTTTAAAATGACTCCTAAAAAAGCTTATATTCATACATTTGGTTGTCAGATGAATATGCATGATTCCGAGAAAATGGCCGGCATACTTTTAAATGAGGGTTATACGCTGACAGATGCCCCGCAGGATGCAGACATTATAGTCTTTAATACCTGCAGCATAAGGCAAAAGGCTGAACAAAAATTCAGGAGCGAACTTGGCAGGACAAAATCGTTGAAAAAGGAAAAACCTTTTCTCAGGATAGCAGTTGCCGGATGCATTGCGCAGCAGCAGGGCAGGGGGATAATAAAAAATAATCCTCAGGTCGATTATGTATTTGGCCCTCAAAATCTCCAGAGGCTGGGTGATATGATACGAGCAGGCGGGCCCGGAGTCTTAACCGGAGATATTCCTGTCGGAGACTCGACTCTACGAGAAATCAGCGACTCTGACCTGCCTGTGTTGAGGAAGGACGCTATCAGGGCATGGGTGTCAATAATGTATGGGTGCAATAACTTTTGCAGTTATTGCGTGGTTCCATATACAAGGGGCAGGGAAAAAAGCAGGCCTGCCGGAAGCATATACGAGGAAATACGCAAACTAGCATCAGCAGGGTTTAAGGAGGTTACGCTTTTGGGCCAGAACGTGAACTCATACAAAAGCGAGATAGGCTTTGGAGGGCTTTTAAGGCAGATAGATGCCATAGAAGGCATAGAGAGAATAAGATTTGTCACATCTCATCCCAGGGATTTCTCGGAAGATCTCATAGAATGCATAAAAGAACTGCCCAAGGTCTGTGAACATATTCATCTGCCTTTACAATCAGGTTCAAGCAGAATACTTAAGGGTATGAATAGAGGATATACTTATGAAGATTACATGAGAAAAGCAGATAAGCTGATAAAAAAAATACCAGGCATAGCAATAACAACAGATATAATCACTGGTTTCCCTTCTGAGACTGTTGATGATCATGCCTCAACCATGATGGCGCTCAGGGCCGTAGAATTCGATGGAATCTTTGCCTTTAAGTTTTCTTCCAGGCCCGGGACAAAGGCTGCTGTAATGGATGAAAAGGTTCCTGATTCCGTCAAATCGCAAAGGCTGGCCGAAATACTTGAACTTCAGGATGAGATTACCCTAAAAAAGAACAAGGCGCTTGAAGGAACAATGCAGGAAGTGCTTATTGAAGGGGCAAGCAAGACAGATAAAGGAAAAATTACAGGAAGAACAAGAACAAACAAGATAGTTAACTTCAGCGGGAACAAGGTGTCTCCGGGCCAGATAGCGGATGTCAGTATCGTAAAGGCAATGCGGCACTCGCTTGTCGGAATTGATTCGCAACGAGAAGAAGAGCTCATGTTTAAGGACAAGGACTTTCGCTAATGAGAATTTCTGTTTTAACGCTGGGATGTAAAGTAAACCAGGCTGAAAGCTCTTCAATTGAAGGGGCGCTGAAGAGTTTCGGCCATAAAATTGTCGAGCTCACGGAAAAGCCCGAACTGTGCATTATAAACACCTGCACAGTAACATCAAAAAGCGACTACCAGTCAAGACAGTTAATAAGAAGGGCTCACAGGGCAGGGGCGCGCATCCTTGTAACTGGGTGTTATTCTGAACTTAACAGGGAAAGCGTTAGCGCTATGGAAGGGGTAGAAGATATTATTGTAAACAACAACAAGCTGGATATTGTATATAAGCTCACAGGCTGCCGTATAGACAGTTCTTCATATTTTCCGGCGCAGACGAGAAGCAGGCTCTTCGTCAAGATACAGGATGGCTGCAATTATTCCTGCAGCTACTGTGCTATACAAAAGGCCAGAGGCACTTCAAGAAGTGAAGATGCTGAGGTTGTTGTGGAGCGTGTCAACAAAGCAGTAGAATCAGGATATAGGGAAATAGTGCTAGCAGGCATTCATTTGGGAACTTACGGCCACGACTTAAAACCTAAAGTAACGCTTTCAAACTTAATTGTAACTCTTCTTAAAAAAACAAAAATAAGCAGGATTCGTCTTAGTTCTTTAGAAGTGCGGGAGGTTGATGATGAACTTATTGAGATATTTAGTGACAAACGGCTGTGTAATCACTTGCATATTCCTCTTCAGAGCGGAGATGATAATATATTGAAATCAATGAACAGGCTATATAGTTCTCAGCAATTTTCCTTTAAAATCGAGGACATTTGCAAAAGAGTTCCGAATATTGCAGTAGGTACAGACATAATTGTTGGCTTTCCGGGAGAAGGCGAGGCAGAGTTTCAGAATACATATAATCTGCTTGAATCCCTTCCAATAACATTTATGCATATCTTCCCTTTTTCGCCCAGGACAGATACCAAAGCCTTAAAAATGCATGATAATACGCCACTTCCAGTAAAGAAGAAACGGGCTCGCGCCCTGGAGGCTCTTAATAAGAGAAAAAAAATCGAGTATATGACTAAGCAGACAGGCAAAACCCTTGAGGTCCTTATTGAAGAAAGCCGCAGTGATGGCACATGTTATGGGACATCCGGTAATTACCTTAAAATTCTGATACCATCAAAAGCTTACTCTCGCGGATCCCTTGTTTGTGTGCAGATAGAGGGGTTACAAGAAGGGCAGCTTGTCGGCATCCCATTCATGTCACATAACTGAGTGATTTTAAATATTTTTTAATCTGCCTAAAAGTCGTTCAGAACCGCTAAAGGCAAGTCCTGCCATAAGTCCGCATAAGGCAGAAGCGAGGTTGATAACAACTTACTGACAATCTTTGTTTATACTGTATGTCCGATAAGATATATTATGTTAAATCTGATACTCTTTCAGTAATTCATATAATAAACCTAAAAAGTGAGGTTATAAAATGGGTTACAGAATCGAAAGAGACGTTCAAGGCTTCATCCTCTATCAGAATGAACAGGTTCTTCTTAAATTCTTCCGTGAATCGTTTCGTGATGACTTAGAGCTCTATGCACAGACTAATAATTTATCTTCTCAGTGGGTCGGCTGCATCCTCCGGCTCTTTCTTAAAAAGTTTCCTTCCTCTCCTCCTAGGCCCTGCCCTGCAGTAGAACGCTTTCGTAATGATGAACTGATTGAATACCTGAAATGCAAAGGTTATAAAATTACTACTCCACTTCGGAGTGGCTTGGATGATACCGTAATAATTTCACACCTTGAAAAACAGGGCTACGTTGTCCAGGGCAATAACCATTATTCCCCTGCTTTATTTGTAACTCTAAATTGATGGTAACTTCTAGTTGTATTAATTATAAAGAATATATTGGTATGGATGTTCTTATAAGAACTATCTATTCTCAGCGTCATCCTATTCAGGGTGAGTTGGTTGCTGTTTATTCTAATGTTCTTTGCGTCCAGGGTTTAACTCTTTGGGGCATACTTGCAAGAGATATTATTGAATTTGTAATTGTTCAGCCTAAGTTGTCCGAGGTTAAACCGGTATGAAGTCTTTGGCTTTGGATAGCGTTCAGCGTCTTGATGATTTGATAATTAACCTTGTCGGTCTCCGTGTTGACTTAAATCTCCTTCCTGACCCTCTTGTCTCTGAAATTCTTATACGCGCTCGGAAAGATTTGGATTTTGTCATAAGTGGTTTTAAAGATGAATGGGAAAAATAACGCCTTTGGTGTTATCCCTAATATATCTTTTTTTTTGGAGGTGTCTATGATTGTGGATTTGGAAGGCCAGATTTATAAAACTGGCAAAACAAAGAACGGGAAAAACTATTCAAACGTTCTCGTAAAGCGTCCTGATGGTCAATCCGATTCTATTACTGTCTTTAGTGATAAAGAGCATAAAACCGGTACTGTTTTTAAGGGTAAAATTAATGCTTATATTCAGATGTGTTCTGAGGTAGTCTAAAAATGGCTTCTGAACTTTCTCTTTACATCTCTGCCGGTTTCTTCTCTGTCATTCTGTTTTACCTCATTGGGGCTGGCTATTCCTTAATAGTCAGCCTAATTAATGGTGATGAAAGGGGGTGAAAAATAATGCAGGCATTTGTAGACGGACTTAGTTCTTCCGTATCAACTACTGTTCCTATTCTGCTTGTAGCAGCTGCTACAGTTGCAGGTGTAATGATACTTCTTCCAATAGCTCGGAAGGCGTACAGAACAGTAGTTAGTTTCATTAGGTAGTCTTTCTGAGGGGGCTTAATATGCCCCCTCACCTTTTTTAAAAATGAGGTTGTATGAAAAAAATATTCTTTCTTGTCTTTATTTTTTTATTTTCTTCTCCGTCTTTTGCGTCACAAATAGTTGGTGCTGATGTTCTCTGCCCTGGTGCAGATATTGGAAGAATTAAATTTATCTATAATTCGCTTGGTATCAATAACGATAAGGGAGTATTAATTACAGCCAACACTAATCTTGCTTCCCGTGAAGGTTTTCTTCTTACGTATAATCAAGAGCTGTTGTTGCCCGCTAAATGTGATTCTCTTTTTCAGCCTTTTACTTCTCACCTGTCTTTTTCTACTACCGATAATGGCATTATTACTTATACTGCTGTGTGGGTCTCTGAAGATTATCCAACAATTGCATTAATTCTAGATGTCTCTGCTTTTGCTTTCGGCGTTGTCCTTGCGTTATCTTTTTTACAGGGGGTAAAATCTCATGTCTAGAATTTTTAAAAAAATTTTTGTATCTGCATTTATAATTTTTTATATTTTTTCTCTGCCGGTATATTCTTATTCTGCTACTCCTGTTCAGCGTAACTATAATAAATATATGAAACTTACTACTTCGGGTGCTGCAAAGGTTGCGGCACGTTCCGTTTTGATATCTAGGGCTCTTGCGGCTGCTAAATATTTAAAACCTATTCCCTATGTTGGGACTGCTCTTGCTATTGGTATGCTTGCATATTCTGCATATTCTTCTTATGTCGGCAATCAGGATTTGACTGTCGCTAATGTTCCGGTTCCTCCTGCATCTGTTCCCGAGCCTCCTCCGCCTCTTGCTCCTACGGGTGTGCCCTTGTCTCCTGTTGAAAATTGGGGTTTAACCGGCGGTGCTGAGGTCTATATGACTTTTAATCTTGTTAAAATAGAAACTGTTGAAGTCTGTGGGGAGTGTGTCAAAGATTATGTAATGGGTACCTCGGACTGGTATAACTATAGCAAGGGGCATCAACCCGCTAATCCTTTTGCAAATGATACCGAATATAAATTGAAAGGTTATCGTTCTTCTTCTGAAACTAAAAATCTGCTTTTTCAAACTTGTTCGGGTACTACTAAGGTTAATACTTATCGGGATGTAACTTTTCCTTCGGCGTATTATTATTATGATCAAGGAAGTTTTAGCCCTTCTTTGCCTTCTGACATTCCGTGGGTGGATTTGAATGAGGGTGAATCCAGCTTACCTTGGTCTGCTTATGAAGGCGTTAATGATTATCTAAAAGAAGCTAAAGCTATTTCTGATGCTGGGGTTGCTTCGGCTGAAGCTGCTATCGGTGCGGGGGCCGGTGATGTTACAAGTTATAAGCAGATTTCAACTACGATAAATAATGGGATAGCGGCCTTAGGGCCTGTTCCTTTAACGTCCGCTGATTATACGATATCAGGTGTGCCTGCAGTCGATGGTTCTAATATTTATGATATAACAACTGGGCCTGTTCTTCCTTCTGATGCTGATGTTATTCCTACAGAAGGTGTTCCTCCTATTTCGGATGGCTACTGCGGAGAATATAATTATAAGAATGATTGGACAATAATTAAAACACAAATATCAACTGCCTTAGCTGCTCTTCCTCTGTATGGTCTTGTAAACAAATTGGCTGATTTATCGGGGCAAGGCGGTTTTCCTCATCAGTATTCTTTAGATTTAACTTCCTTAGGATATGGTCAACCTGTGCTGAATTTAGACGCCTTTCATTTTAACGATATGCTTGCAATAATTCGATGGTGTGTCCTTACTGGTAGTTTTATTCTGGCTTGGAAAATAGCTGTAGGGGGTGATTGATAATGGATTGGTTAAGCGGTATTTTTTCTTACATTGAAAAGCTCTGGCAAGCTGTCTATTGCTTTTTTTCTCAATTCTATAATCAGCTGATAGACATATTGCGGGGTTTTTATTTCGAACTCGTTTCTTTGCTTCTCGGACTGTTGTCTGTAATTCCATATCCGGATGCTCTTGCTAATTTTTCCTATGGCGTTATTCCTCAGGCCTTTGCATGGGCTATTTATGACTTGGGGCTTCGGGATGGTTTACTTCTTATTGCTGCTGGTGCTACTGTAAAAATAACCAGGCAATTGCTCGTTATGGTCGCTAAATGAACCGTGTTTATTACGGCAAGGTCGGTGGTGGAAAAACTTACTGTGTCATGTTCCAAGAAATTATTCCTGCTCTGCGCGCCGGCCGTAAAGTTATTACGAATATTGATAAACTTAATCTTCCCGAGCTTCGCAATTACATAGGAAAGGATATTGATATTACGGTCCGGCAATCTCTGAAATGGTGGCAAGAGTCGCTAACCTGTGATGTTGAGGATGATGGTGTGGAAGGCCGGGCTGTTCTGAATCCTGCCCTTTCTGACAATGCTTTATATGTTATTGATGAAGCACAGTTCATATGGGACGCCCGGCAATTTAAGGATACAAAAAGCGGTTTTCTTCATCTTCTTGAGTATAACAGACATTTCGGCGTTGACCTCGTATTCATTACTCAGAATGTTAAACGCTGTGATGTGAATATTAGCCGTCTGGCTAATGATTCGTATCAAATAAAAAATCTTGGTTTTCTTCATGGCTTCACTAAAAATAGATTTGCTGTCAACCGTCGTCAGACACCTTTTGATAAAGATGTTATTGCTCAATATACGCGTAGATATGACTCTGTCATATTTACGCTTTTTCGCTCCGGCGTTGATGTTAATGCTGTTAAACAAAAAGGTCGCTTCTCGTCTACGGTCGTTTCTGCATTTATAATTTTTGCTATTATTTGCCTCGGTGTCCTTTTCAGTCAAGGCAATCCTGTAAAGGCGATTGCTAAAACAGCAGAAAATAAAAAGGGGGTTACAACAAATGCTAACAGTCCTGTCAATTTTCTTGGTATTGCTCCTGCTGCCATTAATCAAAGTGGTGATGCAAAAAATCTTAAATCTGGTCAATCTTTATCGCCAACGAACACGCTCTCTGTAAAGCTCCAGGACGTGCCCTGTAAGCGCATTGGGTATATTGAAGCTAACGGCTCTGTTTGGGAGATTGAACGCTGTGGGGACGTTATAGAGACCTATAGGAATAGAAAATTAGTTAAAACAGTAACCTCTCCCGCCGGTTCCGCCTTGGCGGAAGGCGGGAAGAGCCCTTCTAGGGATTTAGTAAGTAATACTAATAACTCAAACACTTTAAAGGAAAACTGATATAAAATAATGCGTTATATTGAGATACAGCATTCTGAAACTGGTGAAAAACTGATAATAGATACCTATATCTCTCGGTATAAGCGTCTTGGCATGGGCTTTCTTAACTCTCTTAAGCTTCAACCTCGTTTTTTGAAGCATATAACTCTCACTCAAAAAATCGAGGGCTATAAACCGAATATTCTTAATTCTTTTTTTGTGAAACTTCGGCGTTACTACGGTGATGTGGTGTATATCTGGACTGCTGAAATTCAGGAAAAGCGTTTAGAAAAATATGGTGATAATGTTCTTCATTGGCATGTTATAGTCGGTTTTGAATATGATATAGATTTCGGTAAGGATGATATTCAACGCTTACAGCTTTACTGGAAGCATGGTAACCTTGACTGTAAGCCTGTAAGGCGTGCCAGTATGGGTTATCTTATGAAATATATATCAAAGTCCTTAGACCTCAGTATCGAGGCTAAGGTAAGGCGTATAGGCAGTTCTATGATAGCTAGTTATCTTCGTATGTCCTGGAATAAATTTCAAAATGCTCTTTCTTTTTTTCTTCGCTTTAATGAGACTGTGGATTTATTCTCTATGTTTAAATGGACTTATAAAGGTGCTTTTGTGGATTTTGGCTATGGCAACGAAAAAGAAAAAGTTTGGGTATATTTACATCCGCCTTCTCTCTGGAAGCGCGTCTTTCAGCTTGATGATACAGATTTTTCTTTAGAGCCTTTTTAAAAAAATAGGCAGGGTTGTTGTCCCCTGCCTTGTCAGCTATATCGCTTCTTTGTCTTTCTTCTTGAAAATAAGCTCTCTGCGTATTTGTTCATGCTCACGTTCTAAGAAGTTCACTTCATCAACAATGTTTTTCATTGTGCGTTGTATTGCCTGTGCTAGGGCTACGGTCCTTGCTAACTTTCGTGAAATCGGATTTAACTGCCTTAATGTCTTTTTTCTGTATGCCATACTTTTTTTTCTCTCCTTATTTTTTTGTAAGTTTTTTTATCCAGTATTTTAGTTTGCGTAATAGTTTTTGTACTTCTACATTATCTTTTCTTTCAACTGCATCATCAAGCTCAATAGCTATGCCCTTAATGGTGATTGTAATGTATTTTGATGTTGTGTTCATTTTTTCACCTCCCTTCTTTTTATATTTTTCTCTCTAAAAACAAAATTCCTTTTTAACTTCCTTCACTGACTGAGGGAGTTAAAAAGGAATTTGACGTTCAAAAGAAAAAAACTTTATCAGAAGGTTATAGGAACTTTTCAAGACAAATGACAGCGTTCTTATGCTGGCATGAAGGCTTGATGTTCTTTTCCATGCCTATAAAGTTTTTACCATATTGTCTTTAATATGTTGTTTATATCCTATATCAAGCTATGGCCTATTCCGGTAAAATTGAATGTAGGGCATTTGCGGAGTTCGATTTTATCCGGATCAGGCTTTTCTATGTCTTTGCGCAAGAGATACCCGCCTTTGGTCAAGACTTTTGTCTTCTTGAAAAGGCTTGAGCTTCGCCGGTGTAGCTCGGTTTTGATATTTATAAATTGAATATTCCTTAGATAATTTATTGATTAACAAAATTTATAATTATTAAAATGCGCCCCGGGGAATTTTATACTTGATATTTTTTATCAATCCTTCTATCCTTCTATTATGGCTCTTGAACGTTGGGATAATCTTCCTTGTAAATCAAAAGGGTTTAATTATTATCTGAGACTTTTTGGTTGGGTTTCTTGGGTCTTTATTATTGGTGTTTTTTTATATCGTGTAAACTTATATTTTTCTCGCCCTCCTGTTGTCTATGCTCCTGCTCAATCTTCTCCGTTTGTTCAATCTGTTCCTATTCAATCTGTTCCGGTTCAATCTGTGTATTACAAGACTTATGAAGAAATGTGTGCGGCTAATCCATCAAGTAGTAGTTGTCTTGAAAATTCTCCTATTAGGACGCAGATGGAAAAACAGGCTTTGTTAATTTCTCAGCAATCAGAAAAAGAAAAATCTCAGCTTGTATCTACTGTTGGCGGTGGTTATAGTGGATATGTAGAAATTAACGGTAAGCGTCATAGTGTATATGAACCTGCTGTTATGTCTCAAACTTTTAAATATCGTTCTGTCAATAATGTTAAGCACCTTGATGTTGAAATAAACGGTATGCCTTTTGAAGTGATTCTTGATACCGGAGCTTCTTACGTCGCTTTAAATTCTGATGCTATTCGGAAGTTAGGTGTTAAAGAATTTGTTGGAACTGGCGTTCATCATACTGCAAATGGAGATGTCAAGGTTAACTATTTTTATGTTTCCTCTCTTCGGCTTGGTTCTTTTGAAGTGAAAGATGTTAAGTGTGGTAACTCTCCTTCGAATGTTCATAACCTTCTCGGTGGTTCCTTCCTGAAACATTTTGATTATTCCATAAATGAGTCTTCCGGCACTATTACCTTTACGCCCAAGTAAATTTTCTTTTGAAGATATCTTTATTATAAGTTTATGAAATAATCCTATTAAAAAATACAATAGCTCTTTTTGCTGTGTACGTATTGATATATTATGTAAAATATAATAATTAGGCTCAACATGAACACAACGCCTGGCACAGGCAGCATAATAGGCAGAAAAGCATATTCCCTAAAGCTATAATTTATATATAATCTAAATATTTTTCTTGACAAAGCGCATAAGGTCTGTTATAAATATAACAATTAAGCGCCTCGTTACCTCCCCTACACTGCTGTCCACATCCCACGGACAGCAGTGTTTTTTTTAAAATTCCTGTATCTCGACAAGTTTATATTGTTTGCTGCCTAATCCAAGTCTTTCAGCTGCATCTATCTGTAGTTTGTATGGCTTTCTGGAAAGGCAAAAAAGTATATCGTCTGGTTCAGATTGATATTCGTCCATGGCAGATTGAGGAAGGGGTTTTTTATTTGAAAGCATATCTACTGTAGCCTGCTCTATTGAAACAATATCATCGGAAACAAGTATCCCCTGATCCTGTATAACCGGCACATCAGCAGACGGCATACAGTCGCACTCAGGCTGTATCTCAGTAAGAAAATTTATATATATAATTTTGCCTGGCTGAAATGTGCCGATAACTGCCTTCGCAGCCTCTGCCAGGGCATGCATAAACCTTTCGTCATCGCCCGGCATTGCAAGCGCGCCTGCCGGACAGACCCTTGTGCATCTTCCACACCTCCAGCATTTATCTTCGCTGTAGGCAAAAAGTTCATTTTCAAATTTTATACACTCAAGCGGGCAAATCTCTTCACATTGATAACAGAGCTCACACTTTGCCTCATCCCATATTAACTTGCCCTCGCCTATTGTATGTAAGGCGCCCCTTCCGCATTTCCAACCGCATTTTCTGTGGCTTGAGCTGATCCCTCCCATCGCGACATTTTTAATTGCACCGCCATAACCTGCCTGAATATGCCCTTTAACATGTGAACACACAAACATGGCAGGCACATCATGTATTACACTTGCGATTGCAATTTCACCAAGGATATCGCCGGCCCTTACCATTATATTGTCATTCCCATAAAGCCCGTCAGCCAGAACAACGGGCGCTCCAACGGAAAGATGATTTATCCCGTTTTGATTTGCAACTTCGAGATAATCAAGCCCTTTTATGCGGACCGTATCTGTAACAAAAGGCTTGGCGCTTACACCTTTTAAGGCATCAACAACCTTTCTTAAGAATATAGGCCTCACAATCCTGTGAGCGCCCTCAGAGCCAAAATGTGTCTTTACAGCTGTCCATTCATCTTTTTCAAAAAAGCTCAGGAGATTTATCTCATTCAGCAACTTCTCGAGCTTGCCTGGCATGCTGTCTGCATATTTCCATTTTTTTATCCTTGCCGGAGCAAAGTAGACCTTGGACATTGTCACCTCTCATTTTGTTATTTTATTATAAATCCATCCTATCCCCTGTGTATTATTATAATTTTATCATGAAACATAAAAGTCCTTTGTTGAGTTTTCCGGCAATAAAGTTTTATTATAAACATAAAAAGTTATTTTATCGTTTTATAAGGGGAAGGGAACATCAAAAAAAGTCTTAGTGAAAAATCTTTCTGGATACTCCTGGCCGGCGTAGTCTTCTTTTTTGGACTTCTCACATACCTGATACTCGAACGGGAAAAAACCATAATAATCGGCATATATTCGGAGAAATCTTTACAGACTGCAGAAATGCTTACAAAACATCTCACATCTGCAATGATGGAAAAAGATCCTCTGATTGTTGCTCAGCATATTCAGGAGTTCCGTCAGCTTGGGGATGTGGAAATAGGGGTCGTAGGCATGGACGGGCAGCCGGTTTTTAACACTGATATTGCGGTGCCTGAAGAAATATTCGCTGCCCGGAAGGAAGCCCATATAAAATCCGACGAGGCCCTCTTTTTCTATAAGCCTCTTAAAAATGAGCGCAGGTGCCATGCTTGTCATTCCTCCGGGGATAAGACAAGGGGGATGCTTGTTATAAAAACCTCACTGAGAAAGGCTCATGCAGAGATTAACGAAACAGCCAAGCGCCTGATATTTTTTGCCGTTATCATAGGTTTAATCAGTGAAATATTTTTAATCATTGTTATAAGAAAGATGATTCTAAATCCCCTGGATACCCTCCATCAAGGAACAGACGTGCTGAGGCCCCGAAAGCTTAAATACAGAATACACTTAAAGAGGAATGATGAGATTGGCATGCTTGCTTCCCGCTTTAATGAAATGGCAGACAGCATAGAGAAATCACATATAGGCCTTGAGAACGCCATAAGGCAAAGGACTAAAGAGCTAAGGGCAATTGCTGAACTTTCATCTGAGGTATTTAAAGGCGATCTAACACTGAAAGAGATTGTAGGGCAGTTTTTGGATGCCATAACAGACGAGATGGGCTATGGATATTCGGCCCTATGCCTTATAGACAAGGAAACAGGACTTCTTTTGCAGGAGTTCAAAAAAGGCATTGATGATGATGTCTGCTCTATTGAAATATCACTTGCCAGCGAACACCCCTTTATAAAAACCATAAGGGAAGCAAGGTCCGCGATAAAAAAGTCGCAGGATATTGGGGCGCCGGATGCATTTGGCAACGTCGTTATAATTCCTATTCTTTCTCATCAAAGGAAGAGATGCAGGGAAGTCAATCTCTGCACATACGAAAACTGCCCTGCATTTAATAGTACTGACGAGAGGTGCTGGCTGATAAGCGGCACGCTCTGCAGAAGCCCTCAGGCAGTGGCCGGCAAAGAAAAAATCTACGGGTGTCTTCACTGTAATGTCTTCCCTGTTATAGGAGTTTTAATAGCCGGCAAAACAGAAGATATAACAAAGACTTCGCTTCATTCCATTGAAATTCTTGGCTCTGAAATTGCATCTGCCATTGAAAACCAAAAGCTGATTGAGGGAAAAAAAGAAGACATAGCCAGCCTTATCAGGCTTCAGGATATATCAGTTGAAACGATTCGGGACCTGGACCTGAATAAACTTACGCAATCCATTGTCTCATCTGCTACGGTTTTTGCAAATATGGACGCCGCAATACTGTGGCTAATGGGGAAAAAAGACGGAAGATTGCACCTCAAAACCGTCTCCAATATTGAAAAAGCTATCATCCCTGATTCTCTTCCCGTTGAAGAATCTTTTATCGGAAGATCCATTGAGGAGGAACGCCCCTTGGAAACAGTTAGAATTCAGGATGTTGAATGTCTCAGCGGTTTAATCCAAAGCTATGGTTTTTTGTACATGGCCTCAGTCCCGTTGAAGCTGAAAAATTCAATATTCGGTTGCCTGACACTTTTCAAGAAAAAAGATTTCTTTATGACAGATGCTGAAAAGGCTGTTATTCGGCTCTTTGCAAGCCAGGCTGCCGCTGCCATTAATACAGCACAGCTATACAATGAGCTCCTAACTGAAAGGGATTTTTCAGGGGTGGTTCTCACCAACATGGCCACGGGAATAATGGTTCTTGATTCGGAAAACCGTATCATAAAGTTAAACCCTATCGGTTTCGGGATATTGAAAATCAAAGACTATGTTATCGGTAAAAAACTTACAGACGCCTTGCCGCAGGCATCTGATTTTCTCATAATTAATTCTAACCTGAACAGAGAGATAGAGCTCTCAGACGGGACAGATGTCATTCCTGTAGGTTTCAACAATTCTCCGTTGAGCCGTACGGATGATAAACAGGCAGGAACTGTTGTGGTATTCCGTGATCTTACCGAGATAAAGAAACTTCAGGCAGAAGCAAGGAAGAGGCAGCATCTTGAGGCAATAGGAAAGGTTGTTGCCGGGGTTGCCCACGAAATAAGGAATCCGCTTTTTGGCATATCCTCCATAGTGCAGATATTAGAGAGGGAAATTAAATCCGAACAACACCGTGCCCTTCTGCAGGCAATGCTTAAGGAGATATACAGACTGAAGAACCTGATTGAGGAACTTCTCCTGTACAGCAGGCCGTCAAAATTGGATATCAGAGAAGTGGATTTAAATGTCCTTATGGAAAAGATAAAGCATTATGTTAAGGCAAAGAAAGAGGATGTGGCCGTGAATTTAATAATTAACCCTTCAGTTACAATCATGGCAGATACAGATAAACTGACCCAGGTTTTCCTGAACCTTATAGATAATGCCCTGAATGCACGGAGCAGGAACGTAGATATAACTGCTGAGCAGAAAAAAGGCAGGGTGGTAATAACGACAAAGGACAATGGCATTGGGATCAGAAAAGATATAATAGACAAGATATGGGACCCGTTTTTTACAACAAGAAAAGAAGGCACGGGGCTTGGCCTTTCAATATGCAAAAAAATAATCGAAGACCATAACGGCAGCATGGAGATACAGAGTACCGAAGGTTCAGGGACGTCAGTAATAATTAGTCTTCAAGAAGGCTGAGGTTAAGGTTGAGGTTGAGAAAACTCTTTAGCATCTCTTTACCTTTACCTCCTTATGCCATCTTCATTATCTCTTCTGCCATTGAGGTTATGGGCACTACCTTATCAATAACCCCGCTTTCTATCGCAACCTTTGGCATTCCGAATATCGTTGATGTTTCCTCATCCTGAGCAAGGGTAACAGCGCCCTGCTCTTTCATCAGCCTTATGCCTTTTGCCCCGTCAGACCCCATGCCTGTGAGAATTACACCGATTGAACGATTACCATAGTTGTCTGCCACTGTCTGAAAAAGCACATCCACAGATGGCCTGTGGGCTGTGTTTATAGGTTCCATGTCGAGCCTTATAAGTTTTTGATTTTTCCTGACCTTCATATGGAGGCCTGAAGGCGCAATAAGGGCAACGCCGGGTTCAATCTTGTCCCCCTCCTCTGCCTCTTTAATATGGATTTGACACATAGTATCGAGCCGTTTAGCGAGCGGCCCTGTAAAGCCCTGCGGCATATGCTGGACTATGAGAACTCCAAAGCTTATATCCTTGGGAAATTTTGGCAAAAGCACCTGGAGTGCAGGCGGCCCTCCTGTTGAAGTTCCAATTGCAACTGCATCTATAATGCCCCTGCCTTTATAGTCCTGAAGCGCCATTGATGAAGAAGCAATCCTTAATGGTCTTTGGCCTGTTATAGCCTTAACTTTTGATATTATTTCTTTAGCAAGCCCAAAAAAATCCATCAATCCGGTTGTTGATTTATCGACAAAATCCATGGCCCCAAATTCAAGGGCATTTAAGGTGAGTTCTGTGCCTTCATGGGTATACTGGGAAAGCATCAGCACAGGGGTAGGTTTTGTCTCCATTATAATCTTAAGAGTCTCGATGCCATCCATCTCCGGCATCATTATATCAAGGGTTATAACATCAGGCTCCAGCTCTATAACCTTTCCTATGGCCTCTTTCCCGTTCCTGGCAACACCCACAACTGCAATCGAAGGTTCAGATTCAAAAATCCTGAGAAGCGCTTTTCGGATAAACGGAGAATCGTCTACTATGAGGACCCTGATTTCAGACATTCTTTCTGTAAACAATTATTCCATTATTATATTCCGGGGAAAAAAGGTCTGTGCGTTGAATAAGGCTCTCTGCCGAACCTATAAAAAGATACCCTGAATCTGTCATGCTGTTATAAAGATTTTTTATAATCCTGCTGATAGCGCTGTCATTCATGTATATCAGCACGTTCCTGCAAAAGACAACATCTATATCATTGATGTCAGTGAAAGAATTGATGTCCAGCAGGTTCCCATGCCTGAAATCAACATTTTTTGTAAAAATTTTTCTTAAGCTGTAATGGTCTCCTTCGGCTGTGAAATATTTATTAACAATGTCTATATTCCCGTTCAGCCTGAATGAGTTCTTTGTATAGGAAGCCCCTTTTGCCTTTTTAAGCGCATTTTTGTCTATATCAATGCCTATTATCCTTATATCCCAGTCCCAGATAAAAAGCCCGCTTTCCTGGGCCAGGATATTCAGGGTATATGCCTCTTCTCCGCTTGAACAGGCAAGAGACAGGATTTTTAAAATATTCTGGTTCTTTTTCTGTCTCTCTTTTTTAATCTCCTTAAGCAGATTAGAAAATACATCGAGCTGCATTTTTTCCCTGAAAAAATAGGTTTCGTTATTTGTTATGTGAGAGGCAAGCCTAAACAATTCTTCTCTTGAAGAATCTGAAATAATAAACTCATAGTAATCCCTGTAGGATTTGAGGCCAAGGATATTCAGCCTGTGAGATACTTTTGTATGAAAAGTCAGCCTCTTGTCACCTCTTAATTGTATCCCAAACTCTCTATTTATCAGATCCCTCAGAAGAGCAAATTCCTCTTCTGACATCAGATCTTTTTTAGACAATGTCATGTTAGATTACCGGTGTCCTTTTTATTCTTTAACGAAAGCTGAGCTGCTGCCCTAACCTCGTCTATGGCATCCTGTTCAAGCATCAGCAGCGTTTCAATGGCTTTCTGAGTTTTCAAGTTGCCAATGGCAAGAGCAACCTCTGTGCGGACCTCTGCATCATCATCATCCGCAAACCGCAGCAGAGCGGTATTTTCTCCAAGCATGGAGAGAACCTTTGCCAGAATAACCCTGTTGGCGCCCTGTTTTTTAAGAGCGTCAATTATGCCGGGAACTGCCCTTTTCCCGAGCGAAAACAATCCGTTTATGGCATATTCCTGAAGCTCTTCATCGTTCAGGGCATCAATGAAATATTCAAAACCACTCATGTCTTCCGACCAGCACAATGCTATAAAGGCGGCCTTTTTGAATTCGGGCCGGGCAGAATGCTGCAGGTCCAGAAGCAGGGGAATAAGGCTTGTGAAATATGAAGGCATTGGCTTTGTTCCCTCTCTGTCGGCAATAGTAACTATTGCCTTCAGCGCCAGTTCCCTGAGGCCGGTTTCCTTATCAACAAATGGCGTTAAATGTCTTATGAAATGCTGGTTCCCTGCCCTTTCAATTGCAGCAAATGCCATGCCGTGATATTCTTCTTTTTCAAGGCACTTATAAAGCACAGTTAAGGCTTTATCGCCGCCTATCTCACCAATAGCCTCAATAGCTGCCATCGTGACCCATGTTGTGCTGCCTATGAGTTTTGCCAATGCCGTTACCGCCTTTTCGCTGCCTATTTTGCCGAGCGCTTCAGCTGATGCTATTTTAACATTAACATCAGGGTCAGCAAGCGCCGGTATAAGCGCTGACAATGCTTCTGCGTCTCCTATATCTCCAAGCACATTTGCGGCAAAAATCCTGACATCCGGATCCTTGTCTTTAAGCAATGAAATAAGGGACCCGACAGCCCTTCCTCCAAGAGACCTGAATGCCTCCATGGCAGCATTCCTTAAGAGGGCGTCGTCACCATTTCTCAGCCATTCCTCCAGGACAGAAAGGTACGAATCTTCGGGATAGGCAAGAAGATTTTCAATGGTGTTTTTTCTTACCCACCAGTTATTGTCCTTTAATTTATTTAATATTTCCTGGATTTCCTGCATATCATTTTCCCTTACAGGTGAATTGCTATTCGGTGAATCGGTAAATCGCAAAAACCCATTCACCTTTTAACCTATTCACCCATTTACCATTTTGAATTTTGAATTACACTTCCACTCCCTGTATAACCTTGAATGCCTCACAGGTCATGCAGTTACGCAATTTAGACCGCGCGTCACCCTGCTGCGCGCCCTTGCACCACGTTCCCGATATAAGCCAGCACCGGTCTTCCTGGGCATTATATGCAGGGCATTTAAGCCTTGACCCTGCTGGACAGTTCATTACATCCCAGCATTTTTTATTTCCATTTGAATGTATCTTAAAGTTGCTTATTACATATTGGAGGTTTTCCATCTGGAAAAGTGTTTCATTGGACGTCTCGGTCATTTTCTTCGACAGCTCAAGGTTTTCTGATGCAATATGCCCTATGCCCTCCATTGCTCTCACAACAGTCTCTCCTCCGAGTTTCTGTTCTGATGTTGCATTAGCTACCGACTGTGCCATTTCATGCATTATCTCAGCTGATTGAACTATCTGCTTGGTCCCGCTCACCTGCTCTTTAACGGCAACCCCTACCTCATGGACTATATTTTTCATGCGCTCTACAGCCTCTCGTATCTGTTTTCCGCCAATGGATTGTTCTCTGGCTGCTATATTTACTTCCTGTACCATTTTGTTCATCTTATCAAGGAGAAGCCTGATGCTGCCTGCGCCATTCGCCTGCCCTTTTACAGCGCTTGTAACATCATCAGTAGACGCATTCATATCCACAACATATTTCATGCTCTGCTCAATCGCCTTGTTCAGTTCAGCTGCAGACTTGGCTATCCCATGCATTACTTCCGAACTTTCTTTTATTGAAGCTATTATTTCTGTGAATGCATCCCTGCTCTGCCCCGCAAGCATAATACCGCCCTTGCCTTCCCTGTAAGTTTCTTCTGTTGCCTTTATCGCTGTTTCAGTTTCGCTCTGTACCTGTTTTATAACGCCCCCAATCTCTTTTGTAGCCTCCATGGAACGCTCTGCAAGCTTTCGTATTTCCTCTGCAACTACGGCAAAGCCCCTTCCGGCATCCCCTGCCCGCGCTGCCTCTATTGCGGCGTTAAGCGCCAGAAGGTTTGTCTGGTCTGCAATCTCATCTATGACTTCAACAATCGAGCCTATTTCTTCCGAGCGTTTGCCCAGGTTTTGTATTATGCCCATGGTTTTTTCTGTTGTTTTGCCGATATTCTGGAGGCTTTCTATGCTCTGGTATATGGCCTTTCCGCCGTCTTCGGCCTCACCGAAAGCTTTCTGGGTTAATTTATTGGCGCCCTCAATCCTTCCCGCAACCTCTCTGACAGTCATTGTCATCTCTTCAATGGTGCTTGAAGTCTCCGTGACCATATTTTTTAAGGATTCTGTATTTTTAGATATCTGCTCGATTGATGAGAGCAGATTTTCAACAGTCAGGGATGTTTCGCTTACTGCCTCGGTCATCATACCTGTATTTTTTGCAGTCTGGTCGGTAGAGGCAAGCATCTCTTCAATTGTTGCGGATGTTTCTTCAACCGAAGCTGCCATGTTGTCAGCGCTTTTTCCTACCTGCTCTATCGAGGCAGCCATCTCGCCTATTGTAGCTGATGTTTCATCAACATTTGTCGCAAGCGACTCCGTATTCTTTGCAACCTGTGCTATAGATGCTGCCATCTCCTCCATGGAAGAAGTAGTCTCTTCTGTGGCAGAGGCTTCTTCCTGTGAGGATAAGGAAAGTTTCTGCGCGTTTGAAACTATATTATTTGTAGCCAGGGAAACCTTAAGGGCAGATGCGACAGCGTGTGTAATTGTATCCTTAAGCCCCTTAACAACCTTATTGAACTCTCCGGACATCTGAACTATCTCATCACTGCCCTTAACAGCCACTTCTTCAGTAAGGTTCCCGTCAGCAATCCTCTTCATTGAATTTATCATCTTTTCGATAGGCCCTGTAATCCCGTTACTTATGCCCTTTACAAAAATTGTGCCTCCGATAATGCCAAACAGCAATACAAACGCAGCAAGCCCGAACGTAATGGCATTAGCTCTTTTAATGGCAGCCTTCAATTGTATGTCTTTTGTTTCCATGTCCTTTTTCAGGATTTCCTTCATCTTATTCAGGCTTCCCTGGACAGATGCAACTGCAGGAATTGTCTCCGCTATAAATATTGCATGAGCCCTGTCCTTGTGCCCCGCTTTGGTTTCTGAAATTATTCGGCTTGCCGATTCATGTAGTTTTTTGTGGGGCGCATCTAATGCTTTAAAAGGCTCTTCTATCTCCTTTGAATAGGGTTTAAATGTCGTCATCCATTTTCCAAGGTTACATTCAGCGGGATCAAGCTTTCCCTTGAATTCCTTCCCCTCAATAAAGAGACCCGAAGAAAGTCCGTCCATCCATTTAAGATGGTCCACCACTCGCTCCGAGAAAAATGTGTTCAGCTCTGACAGCTGAAGGGCCTCTGACTTTGCCTCTTCCACATTTTTCATGGACAAATAAAATCCGGCTGCCATTGCAATTACAATGGCAAGTATAACCCCTAAACCAATAAAAAGTTTTGTGCTGATTTTTATCTTCACGCTTTCCTCCTTAAACATAGATTAAGACTAAGGTTAAAAAATTTAAAAATCATAGCCTCTTTTCTTTCAAAATTTTTTTTCGATGACCACTCCCTTATAAAAATCACATGACCGGCAGTTATCAATCTTAAGGGCATATGTTCCCTGCACCTTTCCCCCGCACAAAGTGCCTGCAACCAAATAGCACACCCTTCCGCCTTTCGGATATGCCGGACAGTCTCCTGTCTTATCCCTTCCGCATTTTTTAAACTCCCAGCAGTTAATTTTCTTTTCCATCGCTTCCTCCTCGTTGTTCATGGGCCGTAGATAAATCCATCCCAACCTCTTTAATCTCAATCTTTTCTCTCTTTAAGAGTTTTTCCAGGTCAATTAATATTACAAGGCTATCTTGAATCTTGCACACGCCTGTTATGTAATCAGTGTCAATCTCAAGGACTTCTTCAGGAGCAGCTTCCACTGAATCCGATGCCACCTTGATGACATGCGAGACTGAATCCACAAGCAATCCTATTGTCTTATTGTTAACCTCTGTAACAATAATTCTCGACATCTTGCCGGTGTCCTTTGCCGATAGCCGCAACCTTTTTCTCAGGTTCAAGACAGGCAGCACTCTTCCCCTCAGGTTTATAACTCCTTCCATATACGAAGGCGAATTTGGAACCATTGTGATATTACCAACCCTTATTATTTCCTGTATCTGGCTTATGGGAACGCCATACTGTTCCCCAAGGGCAAAGGTGACAAGCTGTACCTCAGCCTGTTCATCCCTTATCTCACCTATAAAATCTTCTGCAAGGCCTGAAGGCGGTAAAGATATCTTAGACACCTGCCAACACCTCCTTTTTCTCATAAAAAGACATAACGTCAATTATCAGCACTATCCTTCCATCGCCGAGTATGGAAGCGCCTGCTATGCCATAAGACTTTCCAAATGTATCATCAAGCGGTTTAATCACAATCTCCTGCTGTCCCCTGAGCCTGTCAACGGCAATTGCAATACGTTTTTCCGCCTTGCTAACTATTACAAGATAGAATTTCTTCTGTTTCTCTCTGTTAAGACCGAAAAATTCAGCAAGCCTGACGACTGGTATGACCCTTTCCCTGAATCTTATTACTTCGTGATTGTTTATAATATGAATATCTTCTTCCCTTACCTTAATACTCTCGTCAATAGCGCTCATTGGTATGGCATAAACCTCCCCGCCTGTCTCTGCCATTAAGGCAGGAATTATCGCAAGATTTAACGGAAGCTTTAATGTGAAAGTCGTGCCTTTTTCATGAATACTCTCCACAATAACATGTCCGTTTAGTTTGGAAATATTTTTGCTTACAACATCAAGGCCTATGCCTCTTCCGGAAACATCCGTGGCCTCCTGTTTTGTCGTGAACCCGGCAGAAAAAATCAACGAAAGTATGTTGTCCTTGTCAAAGGAGTCTTCAGATTTTATTAATCCTTTATCAATGCCTGCCCTTCTTACCGTGTCAAAATCAATTCCCCTGCCGTCATCCTTTACTTTTATGATTACATAGTTGGATTCCTGGGCGGCAGACAGGACAATCGTTCCTTTTTGATTCTTTCCCTTATTCACTCTGTCGCGAGAAACCTCTATCCCATGGTCTATTGCATTTCTGATTATATGCAGGAGCGGCTCTTCGAGTTCGTCTATCACGGTCTTGTCAAGTTCTGTGTCTTCACCCTCAAATATCAGTTGAATCTCCTTGCCCTGTGACTTTGCGAGGTCTCTTATCATCCTTGGGAATTTATTAAAGACATAACTTACGGGCAGCATCCTTGCCTTCATTATGCCTTCCTGGAGTTCTGATATGGTTTTACCCATAAGTTCGAGGCCTTCATTTAAATCTTTAGCGAAAGACTTGTCGTTTATTGCGCCTTTTGCCTGCGTCTCTATCTGGTTAAGCCTTGTTTTGAATATTACAAGTTCTCCAACAAGATTAAGCAGGCTGTCAAGCCGCTTAAAATCGACCTTAATAGTATCTGTCTTTGTGCCCAGGTATGATGCAAGGTCTACTCGTTGGTTTTCAGAAGCATCGCCTGAACCCTCCAGTTTTTTCTGGAGCGCAAGGATGTTTTCCATAAGATCAGGGGTAAAGGTTGGGTTCTTCCCTATCCACTGCAGCGCATTCCTGAGCACATTTGCGCTATCTAATAGAGTGTCTAGCGCCTGTCCAAGCTCTATACTGTTATCGTCAACCTTTTTAAGAATCTCTTCCACATGATGTATGTATGTCTTTAAAGATTCGAACCCCATCATGCCGGAATTACCTTTAAGTGTATGCAGGGCGCCCAGAATATTAATAAGTATATCTTTTTTATATCCGCCCTTTTCCAAAGACAACAACGCACTGTCAAAGACATTCAGATGTCCGTTCGCGTCGTCAAGATAGTCCTTTATAAGAGCAGAGTAATCCATGGCTTAAACCTAACGCCTGGTTCCTGTTTCCATCAGCGCCGATGATTTTTTAGTAATTACCTTTTCAAGAAGCTCATAAAGGGCCTCAGATTTAAAGGGTTTCACTATATAGCCCCAGGCTCCTAGTTTCATGGCCCTTATGGTATCTTCTTCCTTGCCTTCCGTGCTTATAACAACTATAGGGATATGCCTGTAAAGGTTGTCCTTTTTGAGTTTTTCCATAAATTGTACGCCATTCATTACAGGCATGTTTATGTCAAGAAGTATAAGGTCAATCCCGTTTTCCCTTGATAAAAAATCAAGCGCTTCCAGCCCGTTCATTGCATCTAAAAGCGCGCAGCCCTTATACCTCATCAGAACCAGCCTGTACATCTGATGTATTAACTTGGAATCGTCTACAATCAGGACTTTATTTAAATTTAAGGTGGACATTTCTCCTCCTTTTTATTTTTGAACCATTACAGGGATGCCGCAATCCTCAACTTTTTTTGTCAGGTCATCCATGTCTATTGGTTTTTCGTAATAGTGGTAAGCCCCTCTTTGGTAGGCTGAATCTTTTATCTCATCAGAACCATAGGCGGTCATAATGATTACCTTTGTTTCAGGGCTTATGCCCTTCACATAACTTAGAAGCTCAAGCCCTTCCATCCCTTCTATTCCGCTTAGTCTTATGTCTGCAATAACCAGATCAAATTTGTAACGGTCCAGGGCCTCTTCCGCCTCCTCGATTCTGCTGCTTGTTAATACCAGCGTGTTTTCATTGCTTAAAAGATGGGACAGAGCCATTAATATTGCCGGCTCATCATCAACTATTAAAATACTTTTCACAAAATTACCTCCAGGTAAAGATTTCAGTCGCCAATATATTGCAAGAGAAGTGCCAGTAATATCAAGGTTAAGGTTAAGGCTGAGGTTAAGAATATAAATCCTTTGTTTTTACAATATTATATTGACCTTAAACTAAACTCTAACCTCAGTCTCTAGCGTATGAAAATAGGATGGCATGACCGATATCCGGTCAATAGATGACTTCTTAGTTCAAATAATGGATTTTTAAAAATGCGTCAGGGTTAATGAAATTTCAATAATGGCGAAGGCTTTTTAGCAAGTGCGTCTTCGATAATATTAACAAAATTGTCTGCTTGAGATTTTTTAACAAAGGCCCATGCTTCGAGAGAACGCAGTATTTTCAGCTTATCTTCATTTCCGTCTGTGCTTAATACGATTACAGTGGTGTGTTTGTATAAAGGATTTCTTCTCATTTTTTCCATAAACTCTATCCCATTCATTAAAGGCATATTCAGGTCCAGAATTATGAGGTCAATCTTATCTTCTCTCAATAAAATTTCATATGCATCATGACCGTTCCTTGCGCTCAGAAAGACATAATCCTTGCAGCGAGCAAGTCTGGCCTTGCAGATGTGATGAACAAATTCTGAATCGTCCGCTATCAAAATTTTTTTCGGGCTAATCATTGTTACTTTCCATGAGCCATAACCTATGCTTATATAATTATCTTATAATTGTAATTATAAAGAACGCCAAAAGAAAAAATCAATAAAAAATTATAGCGCAAGAATGCCGGGGAATTTCAAATTTCAGGATCGGACTTGGGAATATTGTAACTTTTAATTTTTTCGTTAAGAGTTGAACGTGCAATTCCGAGCATATTTGCAGCCTTTGTACGGTTATTGGCAGCCAATGAAAGGATTGCCTTGATATGCAGGCGCTCAACATCTTTAAGAGTAAGTGCGGCAGCGTTTTCTTCGGTTGAGCCAGCAGACAATACCAGGTTCTGGACTGTCAGTACTTCCCCACGGCAAAGAATCATGGCCCTCTCCAGCACGTTTCGCAACTCTCTTATGTTGCCCGGCCATCTATAAGAACAGAGAGCTTCCACAGCTTCTCTGTCAAGCGGCTTTATTTTCTTGGCCATATTTTCTGCAATCTCTGTTATGAAGAACTCTGCCAGCAAGGGGATATCTTCAATGCGTTCCCTTAAGGGAGGGATTGTAATAGGCATAACATTTAGCCTGTAATAAAGGTCTTCCCGAAAATAATTGTTATGCACAGCATTTGCAAGATCTTTATTCGTTGCAGCAATAATACGCATGTCAACTTTTATGTCCTTTGTGCCACCCAACCGCCTGAATGTTTTTGTCTCTATTACTCTTAAAAACTTTGCCTGAGTGGCAAGGGGCATTTCTGCAATTTCATCAAGAAACAGGGTGCCCTTATCAGCAATCTCAAGAAGTCCTTTTTTTGCCGACCTTGCATCCGTAAAAGCCCCGGCCTCATATCCAAAAATCTCACTTTCAAGGATATTATCCGGGATAGAGGCACAGTTTATATCTACAAACGGATTTTCTCCCCTCATGCTTAATGAATGGATGTTCCTTGCAACAAGTTCTTTGCCTGTCCCTGTTTCACCCTGTATCAGCAATGTAGTGGAATGGTTTTCAGCCATAAGATTAATTAGATGAATGAGTCCCTGCACAGCCTTACTTCTTCCTATAATGGGATACAGCCCTCTTTTGCATAACATTAACTCTTGTCTTAATTTTATTTTTTCAGAGCTCCTGTCAATTATTGCTCCCAATTCTTCGAGGTCCACAGGTTTCTGGAAGTAATTTTCTGCGCCGAGGTTTATAGCGTCTATTACATCCTTAACCTCACCAAAGGCAGTCATTATATAAACCATTGAGTCAGGACGGTCAGATTTAATTTTTTTTAGAAGTTCCAGGCCATAAATATCAGGCAATCGAAGGTCGAGGAGGACTATATCCGGCAGGTTCTTCCCGGCGATATCCAACCCTTTAGCCCCTGTATCAGCAAGCAGGACCTCATAGTTTTTTTTCTCAAAAAAAACCCTGAGGGCAAGCTGTATGGCAGAGTCATCTTCAATAATAAGTATTTGCATAAACCTCAATAACTCCTGTATTTATTTGTTATCGGGAATCTCCTGTCTTTACCAAAGGCCCTTGGTGTTATCTTTATGCCGGGCGGAGATTGTCTTCTCTTATATTCGCTCTTATCAATCATTTTTATAACCTTCTGCACGCATTCTTTTTCACAGCCTGAAGACAATATATCTTCAAAGCTCTTGTCATCTTCTATGTAAGCCTTCAGTATCGGGTCAAGCACAGGATAAGGAGGCAGAGTATCAGTGTCTTTCTGGTCAGGTTTAAGCTCTGCCGAAGGTTCTTTCCATAATACCCTTTCCGGTATCACTGCCCTGCCCTCTTTTGAATTCTTCCATTTGCAGAGTTCATATACAAGTGTCTTGGGCACGTCCTTTATAACAGCGAATCCTCCTGCCATGTCCCCATAAAGAGTAGCATATCCGACGCTCATCTCGGATTTATTCCCTGTTGTCAAAACAAGCCATCCGAATTTATTAGAAAATGACATAAGGATATTGCCCCTGATTCGTGCCTGAAGGTTCTCTTCAGTTATATCTTCATGGAATCCCTTAAATTCTCTCTTTAAATTCTTACGATAGCTTTCAAATATTTCATTAATCGGAACGTCAATTATCTTGATCCCAAGATTTTTAGCCAGCGCAGAGGAATCTTCCCTGCTTTCTTTTGACGTAAATGGAGACGGCATAAACACGCCCTTTACATTTTTCTTGCCTATTGCATCAACTGCAATTGCAGCTACCAGTGAAGAATCAACCCCTCCGCTTAATCCTATAACAACCTTGCTGAAATCATTTTTATTGACATAGTCCCTGGTTCCTAAAACAAGCGCCTTATAAACCTCCTCCCCTAATGAACTGGCCGCTGGCGCAAGATATCTCTTACCTGGCCGGGATGGGCCGTCAATCCGAACGTCTGCAATGATAATCTCTTCTTCAAACTGCCTGCCCCTGACAATAATTTCGCCTGCTCTGTCTATAATAAGGCTTCCTCCGTCAAAAACAAGCTCATCCTGGCCGCCGACAGTATTAAGATACACGACCAAAACCTTGTTGTCAGATGCCCTCTTGGAAAGCATCTCCTCTCTCTCATGAAGCTTTCCCATGTGATATGGCGAGGCATTAATATTCATAATAATCTCAACTCCGGCCTGAGCCTGTGATTTAACCGGCCCCTCATGCCAGATATCCTCGCATATATTGACTCCCATGCTTATACCGTTAATTGTGAAAACAGGGGATTTGGTCCCTGCCCTGAAGTATCTGTATTCATCAAAAACCCCGTAATTTGGAAGATGCACCTTATGGTAAATATCAACAAGTTTCTTGTCGTGAAATATTGCCGCAGCATTATAGATGCCGTCTTTTTTATCAACCCCGATAGAAAGAAAATCCGATTTAAGCTTTCTAACAGGGTCAACAAAACCAACAACTGCGGTAATACCTTCTGTTTCCCGCTGGACCTTTTTAAGTGCATCAAGATTGTCACTTATAAACTGCGGCTTCAGCAGAAGGTCTTCAGGCGGATAACCTGTCACGGCAAGCTCCGGAAATACAACTATTCCGGCATTTTGTTTCTTTGCTTTTGATATGAAGTCACAGATTTTAAGGACATTCCCCTCAATATCTCCAACCGTAGGATTAATCTGCGCAAGAGCAAGCCTCAGAATCTTCATTAATAAATAATAAGTTGAAGGGCTTTCATTTGTAAAGCTCTTGTCATATAATATCGCATGGATTTATTATATATGATATTCCCTGTCTCCGGGGTCAAGACATATATATTCATTCCGCCACTTGTTGCTTTGGTGGTATCTTTCTTTACATCTATGGGTGGAGTTTCAGGAGCATTTCTTTTATTGCCCTTTCAGATGAGCGTTCTCGGATATACAAGCCCTTCTGTAAGCGCCACAAATTTTGTTTTTAATATAGTTGCAATCCCGAGCGGTGTTTACCGCTACATAAAGGAAGGCAGGATGGCATGGCCCCTCACCTGGGTGGTAATTGTAGGCACTTTGCCCGGAGTATTTATCGGATATTACCTGAGGGTCATTTATCTGCCGGACCCGAAGACATTCAAGCTCTTTGTCGGCTGTGTTCTGCTTTACATAGGAAGCCGTCTTTTTTATGAGATGACGGGCAAGGCTGGAGCAGGCAAAGTCAAGATGAAGGCGCTTGAAGAAAAATTCAAGCAAAGGGCAGCAGACCTTAAAAAACAGCAAAATGCCAGAATTGCTTCAGGACTGCCGAAAGAGGCAGTTATTAGAACAATCTCGGTCAATCTTTCAAAAGTGGAATATGAGTTCTGGGGAGAGCGATTCTCTTTTAGCACAATCGGCATGTTTATCCTGGCATTTGTTGTAGGGATTATAGGCGGGACTTATGGAATCGGAGGCGGGGCAATCATCGCTCCGTTCTGTGTGGCGGTATTTCATCTTCCTGTATATACAGTTGCAGGCGCTGCTTTGATGGGGACATTCTTAACATCTATTGCCGGGGTTACATTTTATAGTATTATGCCTGCTAAAAATGGACTTGTAACCTCCCCTGACTGGCTTCTTGGTTTTTTATTCGGTATTGGCGGATTTGTCGGCATGTATCTGGGTGCAAGGTTTCAAAAGTTTGTCCCTCAGAAGTTTATCAAATTAATGCTCGGGATAATTATAGCCTCACTGGCTGTAAGGTATATCGTTCAGTATTTTTAATCCGACCAGAAAAAGTTAACTTTCCGGAATAATTTTTCTTGATTATTCGTTATTCCCTTCAGTATACTACGCTTATGCATAAAAAAACTCATGTAAAAAAGAGAGCAAAATCTCCGCAGGAGCTCAGGGGGCGCATATGGATAGACGGCAAAGAGGGCACTTTTCTTGGATACGGCCGGATAGTACTCCTCGAAAAGATATGCGAGTTCGGCTCTATCACGAAAGCCGCCAAATCAATGGGGATGTCCTACAGGCATGCATGGGAACTCGTTGACTCTATGAACAGCCAGGCGAGAAGGCCGCTAGTTGAATCATCTACCGGCGGCAAGGGCGGCGGCGGTGCAAGGCTGAGCGAAGATGGCGAGAAGGCTGTTAAGTTATTTTGGAAATTTTATGCTGACTTTCAGAACTTCCTCAAGCATGAGAAAAAGGCATTAACTTTACTTAAATAACGGAGGGAAAATGGTCATTAAAGTAAATTATCTCGTGTTGCTGGCAATTTTTTCGATTATTGTTTTTTCAAGTGGTGGTTATGCAGAGACAGAGATTATTTGCGCATCTACAACAAGCACGGAAAACTCAGGTCTGTTCAGCTACATTCTGCCCATATTCGAGAAAAAGACAGGGATAAAGGTGAAGGTCGTTGCACGCGGTACAGGAGCCGCCATTGAGATGGGTAAAAGGGGCGACGCTGACGTGGCCTTTGTCCATGCGAAGGAGCAGGAGATGAAGGCCGTAGAAGAAGGTTTTTTTATAAATCGCCATGATGTTATGTATAATGATTTCGTCATCATAGGTCCTAACAATGACCCAGCAAAAATAAAGGGCATAAAATCAACAACCGAGGCTTTTAAGAAAATTGCCGAATCATCGCAGTTCGTCTCGCGGGGCGACAACTCAGGAACTAACACAAAAGAACTGTCCATCTGGAAAAAAGTCGGCATAGAGCCGAAGGGACAGAAATGGTATCTTGAGGTCGGCCAGGGCATGGAAAAGACACAGAGGATTGCCAATGAAAAGCGCGCATATACCCTTACAGACAGGGGAACATGGCTGGCAACAAAGGACAAGCTTGAAATGGTGATTGTTCTTGAGGGAGATACGGCCCTGTTCAACCAGTACGGAGTGATGGCAGTTAATCCCGTTCGCCTCAGCGAATCCGCCGGGGCGGAAAAAGCACCGTTTATCAAATACAAAGAGGCGATGGAATTCATCAGCTGGCTTATATCAAAAGAAGGCCAGCAGGCGATTGCTTCGTTTAAAGATAAAAACGGCAATCAACTTTTTATTCCAAATGCTAAATAGATACACCATCACTTCTTGTCATTCCCGCGAAGGCGGGAATCCAGAAAAAATAAAAATCTGGATTCCGCATCAGGTGCGGAATGACGAATCTTGGAACTATGGATCCGATAATCGAAGGTTTTAAAAAGGCATTTGCTCTGATACTTGCCATGGATAGGGAATTGATCGGTATTATATTCCTGTCCGTTAAGGTCTCAGGGCTAGCCCTTACAGCGGCAACCATTCTCGGACTGTCACTCGGAGCTTTTCTGGGGTTCAGGAAATTTCCACTGAAGGGAGCGATTGTCAGCATACTGAATACACTCATGGGACTCCCGCCGGTAGTTGTCGGGCTGTTTGTGTATCTTTTATTATCACGCAGCGGCCCCCTCGGATTCATGGGTCTGCTTTATACACCATCAGCAATGGTGATAGCCCAGACAATCCTTGCATTGCCTATTGTTGCCTCACTTTCCAATTCAGCTATTGTGAGTGTTGACCCTATCGTAAAACAGGCTTCCATGACGCTTGGAGCAACACCTTTTCAGGTTTCTTTGACAATAATCAGGGAGGCCCGGTACGGAATTATGTCAGGAATAATTGCGGCACTCGGAAGAGTAATGGCAGAAGTGGGTGCAATACTCATTGTGGGAGGAAATATTGCTGGCTACACACGGGTTATGACAACAACGATTGCCCTCGAAACAGACAAGGGAAATTTTGAACTTGCCCTTGCCCTCGGAATAATACTTTTGTTTATTTCTCTGGCTATAAATTTAGTCCTTCATTTAATTCAGAAGAAGGGCGTTATTCAAGCAGGCAGATAGAGATGAAATTAAGCGCATTAAACCTCTGGAAAACCTATAACGGAAACACCGCGGTAAAAAATTGTTCATATTCCTTTGAGCCTCGCAAAATCTATACCCTGATGGGACCAAATGGCTGTGGAAAGTCAACATTTCTCAGGCTGTGTGCGCTTCTTGAAGAACCTGATGCAGGAGGAATCAATTACTTTTCAGATAACAATGCCTTGAAAAAAGGCGTGGAACTACGCCGGAAGATAACTCTCGTATTGCCAAAGGTCGGCGTTTTCAATGCAACTGTTTTTAAGAATGCGGCCTATGGCCTGAAAATAAGAGGAATGAGAAAAAAAGATATCGAAGAAAAGGTAGAAAAGATACTCGAATTTGTCGGCCTCACAGACAAAAAAAGACACAATGCCCTCACCCTGTCGAGCGGCGAGGCACAGAGACTTGGCATTGCAAGGGCCTTGGTGATAGAGCCTGAGATTATCTTTCTTGATGAACCAACCGCATCTATTGACGAGAAGAATACCGGGATTGTCGAAGAAATAATACTGAAGATAAACAAACAAAAGGGCACAGCTATCATAATGGCCACGCATGATGTCTCTCAGGCAGAAAGGCTGGGCGGAAACATATTGCTTATGCGTGAAGGGAGCTTTTTAATATAAGAAGGGCTTAGCCATATCACCGCTACATCCCTTGACGGCTGGAATGGTTATTTATTATTTCTTCGAGAACCGGCAAGGGATAAGGCTTTCGAAGAATATATTTAATGCCATTGTCAGTGAGTTCTCTTAGCACAGGTTCGTCTACAAAGCCGCTTGATATGATTATCTCTACATCGGGCCGCATGTTCTTAATCAGGGGACATATTTCCTGGCCGGTCATTACAGGCATTTTTAAGTCAAGGACAACTATCTCGATTTCCGGGTTTGCCTTTAGAATATCTATTGCCTCAGCGCCGTTACTGGCCTTATATGCCTTATGGCCGAATTGCGTCACTGCATAAGAAAGCACTTCTCTTATGGTATCGTCATCATCAACAATAAGTATTTTTTTCATAATTTAAAAGTTTTAAGCTTCGTTAAAAGATTAAACAAAAGGACAGACGACAATGTGAATTTTGCGCCCTCCTCTTTCCTTACCTCCTGATAAAAATCGCATTGTTTGCAATTTTTATATTTCTGCGCAAAAGTCCCCTGAACTTCTCCCTTACAGAATGTTCCTGCTACAACCCAGCATGCCCTTCCCGCATTAGTGCCTCCATGAATGCCATTAAGGCTTCTTTCTGTTGTGGCAGGACATATTCCACGGTCATGAACATGTTCGCCGCCATCGTGCCTCCCGCAGTTCTTGAATTCCCAGCAATTTTTTTTCATTAAGATTTGCCCGTACCTATAAAATTAGATGATATGATAATTGTATCTTTAGGCTATGTCAATCCCTATTTGGGATATATAAACGGGGTATCCCATTTGGGAGAAGACAAAAGTAACCGGAAAAGAATAGGCTTAACCATAGCATTTACTTGATAATTGTAATTTTAGGTATTATATTTAGAAAAATGGCCAATAATAATCATAAAGCTGCCAGAATCAAAAAATGCATCAAAAACCTCGAGAGCATTATCGAAAAAGAACCTCTGATACTCATATCACACAATGGAGATGTTTGGGTCAGCGAAAAGGCAAATAAGAAACTCACAGAAAAAAGGATAAATACGGATGAGATGTTAGGTTGGTTGAAGATTGGAGTAAGACACCTAATAGAAGCATCGTTTTGCGGCCTTAACACACTTATGGTTCAACTGCCTCACAACCCGCATGAAGCAGATGTGCTCGTAATCTTAAGAGATAAGCAAAGCAAAGAAATCTCAATATTAACAATAATGGAAAAAAAGGTTCTAAAGTACCTTGTAAAAGGGTTCTCCAACAAAAAAATAGCATTAAGCCTCAAGATAGGGGCAGGCACTGTTAACGCACACCTTGATAATATTTACAGGAAATTTGACGTATCAAACAGGTCGGCTGCCATATGCACGGCCATTAAGCTCGGAATAGTTGTACCGGCAGTTTAATTACATAAAAGTCAGGTAGATTAGTCGGACCTTAATTTTCCAGCACTACACAGGCAATCCCGTAGTCTTTTTCATGGCTCAAGCTGAGAGCAACCTGTTTTATCTTTCTCTTCTTCAAAAAAATGCCTAATTTGCCATTGGCCTTTATAGCAGGCTTTCCGCTAAGGGAGTTAATGACTTCAATATCAGTCAGAGAGACAGCAATCTCAGAGCCTATCGCCTTTATCAGGGCTTCCTTGGCTGCAAAGCGCACTGCAAGAGACAGATACGGGTTCTTTTTTTCATAGCAGTATGAAATTTCATTCTCTGTAAAAACCCTCTCGAGAAATTTTCTGCCCCATTTCTCAACAACATCTTTCATGCGGTCTATCTTAACAAGGTCTATGCCGACTCCGTATATCATATAAAAAGCTTTTAGCTGACAGCTTATAGCTTACAGCTATTAATCAACTCCTTCATTTCTCTTACAGCCCTTTCTATCCCAACAAGGACAGCCCTTGATATAATGCTGTGCCCTATGTATAAACCCCTCAGGCCTTCAATCTCTGCTATCTTTTTAACATTGGGATAATTAAGCCCATGGCCGGCATTAGACTGAAGCCCCAGGCTTGAAGCCTCCCTTACTGCCTTGACAACCTTGATAAGCTCCCTCTCCTGATTTTTAGCATTTGCATTTGCATAAAGTCCTGTGTGTATTTCTACCATGCTGGCGCCTATCTCTCCGGATACGGCAATATCATCATTTGACGGATTAATAAAAAGACTTACAGGTATGCCTGCGCCCTGAATCCTGCTGGCGGCCTTTTTAAGATTAACTTTCTGCCTTTTTACATCAAGCCCCCCCTCTGTTGTAAGTTCTTCGCGCTTTTCAGGAACCAGGGTAACCATATCAGGTTTTATTCTTAACGCAATGCCTATCATCTCTTTTGTGGCTGCCATCTCAAGATTCAATTCAACCGGCACAAACTCCCTTAATATCTTCAGGTCCCTGTCATGTATGTGCCTTCTGTCTTCCCTGAGGTGAATTGTTATGCCATCGGCGCCTCCAAGAATTGCAAGTGTCGCAGCCATTACAGGATCGGGTTCAATACCTCTCCTTGCCTCTCTTAAGGTTGCAACATGGTCAACGTTAACGCCAAGAATCATTTGTATCCTCCTGAATATAATTTTTATATTATAACCGATACTCAATTAGCCTGTCATTCTGGCTTGTCCAGAATCATTCTTTTCAGAAGGACTCCTGACAAGCAGGAGTGACAAAAAGGCGGGAATGACACTCTTAAGGGGTATGCCAATAAATTTGTCGCACACCAATCAATCCGTCTCGCTGAACCTCACCAGAGTCCCTGTCTTTTTAGTTCCTGACCTGAAGACAGTTATGCCCTTACATCCTTTCTCGTACGCAAGTATAAATGCCTTTGCCACATCCTCTTTTTTTGCCTTATGAGGCATATTTATGGTCTTGGATACTGCATTGTCTGTAAATTCCTGAAAACATGCCTGCATCTCTATATGGTCCTCCGGAAGTATTTCATGCGCTGTTTTGAACAGTTTTTTAATGCTGTATGGAACCTCGTTAATGCCGCGGAGGCATCCCTTATTTATGACTAATTCTCTTAATGCCCTTGAATAAAAACCCTGTTCCATAGCAATATCAAAAAAATGCCTATTGGCCTCAAAAAGCTCGGTATTCAGTATAAGCCTCTTATACGCGAGTGCAAAGATTGGCTCTATGCCGCTTGAGCAATCAGCAATAATAGACAGTGTCCCTGTCGGAGCTATGGTTGTTGTTGTCGCATTTCTCAGGCGGGGCCTGCCTGGAGAGTCATATACAGAACCTTTAAAGTTTGGGAATGCTCCTCTTTTTTCTGCAAGATTAGAAGACGCTTCTCTTGTTGCATCCCTTATAAACTTCATCAGCTCTCTTGCAAGGCTGAAAGCTTTTTTATGATTATAAGGGATGCCAAGGAGTATCAGCATGTCAGCCCACCCCATAACACCGAGCCCGATTTTTCTGTTGCCTTTATGCATTGCCTCTATATCGGGCAGCGGGTATTTGTTTACATCTATGGAATCATCCAGAAACCTGACTGACTTACTGATATCCTCTGCAAGTGATTTATAATCTATCGCAGAGCTTATGACATATTTAGAGAGGTTTACCGAGCCCAATATGCATGCCTCATAAGGAAGCAAAGGCTGTTCACCGCACGGATTTGTAGATTCCATATTGCCGATGTGAGGGGTTGGATTATCCCTGTTTATTCTGTCAATAAAGATAAGTCCCGGATCTCCTGTCTCCCACGCACTTTTTACTATTTCATCAAAAACATCCTGCGCCCTTATCTTCCCGGTAACTGCTTTACTCCTCGGATTGATAAGCCCATATTCACCGCTATTTTTTAGAGAATCCATAAACGCATCAGTCAAGGCCACTGAAATATTAAAATTTGTTAACTCCCCCTCCGTCCTCTTAACGCGGATAAAATCAAGGATATCAGGATGGTCAACACGAAGGACGCCCATATTGGCCCCGCGCCTGGCCCCACCCTGTTTTATGACATCTGTTGCAGTGTTGTATATCCTCATAAAAGAAACCGGGCCGCTTGCAATACCTCCTGTTGAGCGGACAATATCTGATTTTGGCCGCAACTTTGAAAAAGAAAAGCCGGTGCCGCCTCCGCTCTGGAGAATTAGGGCGGCATTTTTCAGGGTGTCGAATATAGACTTCATTGAGTCATCCACAGGAAGCACAAAACACGCGGCAAGTTGTCCAATATCCTTTCCTGCATTCATCAGAGTTGGGGAATTGGGCAAAAACCTGAGGCCAGACATTATCTCATAGAACACATCTGCCCACAGGGAAGAGTCCTCTCCGTAGAGTCTTTCTGCAGAGGCTACTGCATGGGCTACCCTTCTGAACATGGCCTCAGGCGTCTCAATAACCCTGCCCTTCTCATCTTTCAGGAGATACCTTGCCTGAAGGATTTTGAGTGCATTATCCGTAAGGTCCATAAAAATATTATAGCATCACATATATGTATTAAAAGAGGTAATACGTTTGGGATATAATAAATAATGCCTAAAAAGAATACAGGGAGGATTTTATGGAATGCATTCAGGAAAAAAACAGGAAATACTGCAACTGCACTTATGCATCATGCGAGAGGAAAAACAGGTGCTGCGAATGCCTGCATTATCACAGAAGAAACGGAGAACTGCCTGCGTGTTTCTTCACCAAAGAAGAGGAACGCACCTATGACCGCTCAATAGCTAATTTTATAAGATCGCATAAGGGATAAGTTTCGTGCCTAAGCCCCGTACCAATCTACCCTGTTCTTCGGCACATACCAGTGGATAAAATCATGCCAGATGCCGATGGGCGCTTTTTCTACTCCCTTAAACCTCTTGTGAAGCACGGGCAATGCATCAGGAACATACAGGAATGTATAAGGCTGGTCTTCAGAAAGGATTTCATGTATCCTGTGATAAATCTTTTTCCTCTTCTCTAGGTCAAATGTCCGCCTGCCATCAAGCAGCAGCCTGTCTACCTCATCGCTTTTGTAGGAGATAAAATTAAACTCACCCTCTTTTGTCTTGGATGAATGCCAGATATCATATATATCAGGGTCACGCGATAATGCCCATCCCATGATAATCGCCTCAAAACGCTTTTTGTCTATGAATTCATGAAGCAATGCCTGCCACTCAAGTACTTTAATGTTTACCTCAACCCCAACTGCCTTAAGGTTTTCTTTGATAATCTGAGCAGTCTTAAGCCTTGCATCATTCCCCTGATTTACCAATACAGTAAATGCAAAAGGTTTTCCGTTTTTTTCCAATAACCCGCTTTGCCCCGCTCGCCAGCCCGCCTCCTCAAAAAGCTTCTTGGATTTTTCAGGATTGTACTCAAGGTCTTTTGCTGCAGAGTTATACGCCCAGGACTCTGGAGGAAATGGCCCGGTGCACGGCGTGCCGTAACCAAGAAGCACGCCAGCGATGATATCTTTTTTGTTTATAGCATGTGTCAGCGCCTGTCTTATCCTTTTGTCCTGAAATTTGGGGTCAAGAAGGTTATAGCCCAGATATGTGTATCCAAAAGAAGGATATTTAAACTTCTGAAAGTACTTATTAAAAAGCCCTTTATTCGCCTGAAGCTTGTACTGCGGCGGGGTGAGCCCCATAACATCTATACCCCCGAATTTAAGCTCAAGAAACATTGTGGCATTGTCAGGTATAACCCTTGTTATGTACCTGTCTATCTTTGGCCTGCCCTCAAAATAATTATCAAAGGCCTCAAGCACTATCTTCTGTCCTGTCACCCATTCTTTTAATTTGTAGGGTCCGGTTCCTATTGGATTTCTATTGTAATATTCAGCACTTATATCCTTTCCATCAAGTATATGTTTAGATATAATTCCCATGCCCCATGACTCAAGTGCCGGCGCAAAGGGCTCTTTATAGATAACTTTAACCGTATATTTATCTACTGCATCAACCTTATCCACAGGCCCATAGATGCTGCTGTAAGGCGTTGGCACCTTGGGGTTAATAATTGTCTCGTAAGTGAATATAACATCGTCAGCAGTGAACTCAACACCGTCATGCCACAGGACACCTTTTCTCAGATGAAAAACTATCTTAAGCCCGTCCGGAGATATGTCCCATGACTCTGCAAGGTCGCCCTTAATCTTTATATCTTTGTCATATTTGGTGAGTCCGTTGAATATCCAGCCGCTTATATCTCCTGATGCGCTGTCAGAGGCAAGCAAAGGAAGGAGTCTCTTTGCATCTGCAAGTGAGCCGATTGTTACTGCGTTGGGTTTTTTTACCTCCGGCTCCCGGGTACAGGAGAGCAGAGATACTGACAGTGCAAAAATCAACAAGCAAAACACAGATGTATTTTTCATTTGGTATACTTTATCATATCTATGAAATTTCTTAGAAGAATAAAAAAGAAAAGCCCGGGTTTGTTGTAGAATAAAGCGATGCAGAGAGAATGGATATTGATACTGCTTGATCTCTTATCACGTTTCAACACACCTTTTATCGGGGAAACAGCCCTGAATTCCGCATCCCCGGCGAAACAGGCAAACACCGGGCTTTTAATTATATTCCTTATTATCCTCATTCCTGTGCTTGCCGCCCTATTCTTCCTTGTCAGGTTTATATATAAAAACACCATAGGGGAAAAACTGAAGACTACCTTAACCGATGATTATAAGAATGAGGCTGCTGCCTATGAAAAAGAAGGCAAGTTCGTATCAGCTGCAAGTGTATATGAAAACAAGCTCAAGGATTATAAAAAGGCTGCTGTGCTTTATGAAAAAGGCAAGGACTACAAACAGGCTGCCAGGCTCTATGAGTTTCTGGGCATGACTCAAAAAGCAAAAGAACTGCATGAAAAAGAAGGGAACATTGAGGCCTCTGCAGAAGTTTCCATGCAGGAGGGTGAATATGAGGAAGCTGCAAAGCTCTACGACAAAGCAGGAAAAAAGATTGAAGCTGCAATAATTATGGAACGGGCCGGTAGAAGGCTCGCTGCTGCCAAGGCTTACAGGGAGGCAGGGGAGTACAAGAGGGCATCTGTCCTGCTTGAGAAAGAAGGCCTGGCGAAAGAGGCTGTTGAGATGTTCGGGTTTTCCCTTCGCGGGCAAAAACCCGATTCGTCAAACATAGAGGACTTCTACCTGTATGCCTTTAATCTTGAAAAGATTGGCGAAGCACAGAAAGCCCTTGATATATTCAGAGAGATTGATAAGGCTGACCCTGCATTCAAGGATGTCAGGGAAAAAATACACATGCTTGCCCCACCCCACAAGGAGGAAGATATAGATATAAGCCTTGAAGGAAAAAGCACCCTTAGAAGTTTTATAAAAAACGGAAGGATAGAACCAAGGTACAGCCTTAAGCTCTGGGTTCAGATACTTAAAAGTCTTCAGGAATCCTATAACAGCGGCCAGCCATTTGGCCTGTTAAGTCCTGACAATATAGTTATTGATGCCAGGAACAATGTTTCTTTTTTGAAAAGGGCATTGTCTTCGGCATACATCTCTCCTGAATCCACCAGGGGGCTTTCTCCTGATGTGAGGGCCGACATTTACTCGTCAGGCGTTATTCTCTATGAAATGCTGACAGGCAAGCTGGAGGATCTCGGCTCAACTCGGGTTATTGATATTGTTGAGGATGTGCCTGACTGGCTCGATGAAATCGTCATAAAGTGCATAAAGAAAGTACGGGAAGACAGATACCAGGGTATAGATGATATATTCACAGACCTTAAGGCCCTTTCAAAAAGCAAAAAAGAGCCCGGCAGTAAATCTGAATAATATAGTTATAGCGTTGTATTTAATGTCTTCGCAATAACGCTTAGCGCTCAACGCATTAACGCGTTAAAGTGTATACCCGCTTTCTTCGTGCTGGCTAAGGTCAAGCCCCATCATCTCATCCTCTTCAGAAACTCTGAGCCCCATGCTCCAATCTATTAATTTCAGCAGGATGAATGTAACTGCGAAGGAATAAATTACAACAACGGCGATAGACATCAACTGAATAAAAAGTTGATGAGGATTCCCGAAAAAGAATCCGTCGGCGCCTGATGGGTTTATGAGCTTTTCTGCAAATAACCCTGCGCCTATTGTTCCTAAAATCCCGCCGACACCGTGTACGCCAAAGGCGTCGAGGGAATCATCATACCTAAGCTTACCTTTCATATTTAAAGCAAAATAACACACACTGCCTGCTAATAAACCAATAATAAGCGCAGGCATAGGCCCTACAAATCCTGAAGCAGGTGTAATAGTCGCAAGTCCGGCAATCGAACCTGTTGCAGCGCCAAACATGGTTGGTTTGCCCCTGTGAAGCCATTCGATTACAACCCACACAAGCGTTGCCGAAACAGCGGCGGTATGCGTGGTAACAAATGCCATTGTGCTTAAACCTCCCGCAGAAAGCGCGCTTCCTGCATTAAATCCGAACCATCCAAACCACAAAAGCCCTGCCCCTAAAACAGTCAGCGGAAGATTATGCGGAGGCATTGGCTCCCGCATAAAGCCCTTTCTCCTGCCTATGAATAAGGCAGCGGCAAGCGCAGATATCCCTGATGTTATATGGACAACTATACCGCCTGCGAAATCAAGCACTCCCGAATTTTTCATCCAGCCCCCGGTTCCCCATACCCAGTGAGCTACAGGGTCATATACAAGGGTTGTCCATAAAAGTATAAATAAAAGAAACGAAGAGAATTTCATCCTTTCAGCAAAAGCCCCGCTTATAAGCGCAGGAGTTATAACAGCAAACATTGCCTGGTATATCATAAATGCCAAATGTGGGACAGTCGGAGCATAATCAGGATTTGGGACAAGCCCTACCCCTTTAAGCCCAATCCAATCAAGCCCTCCTATGATTCCGTTTATATCCGGGCCGAAGGAAAGACTATAGCCTATCAGTATCCACTGAATGCTCACGACAGCTATGGCAACAAAGCTGTGCATGATTGTGCCAAGGACGTTTTTCTTCCTGACCATGCCCCCATAAAACATTGCGAGACCTGGAGTCATCAGCATTACAAAGGCGGCAGACAAAAGCACAAAGGCGGTATCGCCGCTGTCAACCTTGCCAGTTTCCTGGGCATATGCGCAGACAGGCAATAAAGACAGGGCACCAGCTGAGATTATCAGGGAAATCAATCTTTTGCTCATTTTAAAGCTCCTTTTAGGGTTCGCGGGTTATTTGTGTCCGCAGAAGGAATGCCAGAGTCATGCCTGAAGGCAGCTTATTGTTTATTAAGGATTTTTTGCATTGAAATGCAGGACAATTCCTACAATTTTGTAGCAATTGTTTCCACTTTCATTCTTTTATTTCTTGAAAAACAACGAGTTAATACATCTCCTACATTTTTGTAGGAAATACAGATTTGTTTCTATGGGGTTAACCGGGACCGGCATCCTGAGCCAATCCCGGTTAATACCCAACTTATATTGCAGCGTCTCCCTTTTCTCCTGTCCTTATCCTGATTGCATCTTCAACCTTGCAGACGAATATTTTCCCGTCTCCAACCTTTCCTGTCTTTGCCTTCATCTCAATTGTTGAAACTGCCTTTTCAGCCATGGCGTCTGCTACCACTACTTCTATCTTTATCTTTGGGACAAAGGCTATGTCGTATTCAGCTCCCCTGTACAACTCGACATGGCCCTTCTGCCTGCCAAAACCTTTTACCTCTGTCACTGTCATTCCCTGTACCCCTATCTCATTTAGGGCATCTTTTACCTCGTCCAATTTAAACGGCTTTATTATCGCTTCAATCTTCTTCATATCTCCTCCTTTTTTGTAGGGGCAACCCTGTGTGGTTGCCCCTTTTTAAACCATTATGGCAGGCACATAGGCCTGCCCCTACAATTTTCTCTATAATGTATACCCGCTCTCACCATGCTGACTCAAATCCAGCCCTTCATATTCTTCTTCATCGCTCACCCTCAACCCCATGGTCCAGTCAAGGACTTTAAGCAACACGAGAGTGATCACAAATGAATAAACCCATGCAGCGCCAATGCTTATTAACTGGCTCCATAGCAGAGATGCATTCCCAAAAAACAGGCCATTATTCCCAGCGCTGTTAATTGCCTTTGATGCAAATAAGCCGGTTGCAATTGCGCCCCAGGTGCCCCCTACTCCGTGGACACCCACTGCATCAAGTGAATCATCGTACCCCAATTTTGTCTTTAAATTAACTGCCATATAACACAACGTTCCTGCCACAAGCCCTATGATTAATGCCGGCATCGGGCCTACAAAACCTGACGCAGGAGTTATTGCAACAAGGCCTGCAACAGCACCTGAAGCTGCACCAAGCACCGTAGCCTTTCCCCTGTAAATCCATTCCACTATCATCCACGACAATGCCGCAGCTGCTGTAGCAATATGAGTTACAACAAAAGCAGAAGTTGCAAGCGCGCCTGATGCAACAGCGCTTCCGCCGTTAAACCCGAACCATCCAAACCAGAGCAAGGCAGCGCCTAAAAGTGTCATTGATAGATTATGCGGAGCCATGTTCTCAAGCCCGTGGCTTTTTCTTTTGCCTACAACAATTGCAGCAGCCAATGCAGATACACCCGAGCTTATATGCACAACCAGGCCTCCTGCAAAATCAAGAGCTCCAAGATTGCGTATCCATCCTCCGACACCCCATACCCAGTGTGCCAGAGGGAAATAAACCAGGGTTGCCCAGAGAACAAGAAATACCAGATAAGTCTTAAACTTGAACCTCTCGGCAAATGCGCCTGTGATAAGCGCAGGAGTAATCACGGCAAACATCATCTGGAATATCATGAATGCCTGATGCGGTATTGTTGCCGCGTAATCAGGATTCGGCTCAAGCCCTACTCCCTTAAGGCCGATCCATTCGAGCCCTCCTATCATATGCCACTTGTCAGGCCCGAATGAAAGGCTGTACCCGTAAAGCACCCAGAGTATTGTCATCACGCCAAGGGCTATGAAGCTCTGCATGATTGTGCCGAGAACATTTTTTCTTCTTACCATTCCGCCATAAAAAAGCGCCAAGCCAGGCGTCATAAGCATAACCAGGGCAGCAGAAATCAGAACCCATGCTGTATCTCCTGTATCCACTTTTAACGGCGCAGGCGCAGTAACCGCAGGAGCCTCTGCTTTTGGAACCTCTATTTGGGCCTCCTCAGCAAACAAAGCGCCTGCCGCAGCCATAAAACACAGCAAAACCATTATACTCACTAACTTTTTCATCTTGCACCTCCATTTTTACCCGTAAGTTTTAATTGTTAATCACATAATAGCTAAATACATGCCAGAATATAAGGCGCTGATTTATAAAGATATCCCTGAAGAATTGAAGCTACAATTTTGTATGCACCTACAAATTTGTGGGGTATTCAGTTAAAAGTTCAGTTCAGGAACATACAGCGCAATTTGCATCCCTGTAAATACTAAACTTTTTAAACTCCATGCCCATGGTATTAATAACAAGCATCTGTGAAAGCAGGGGTTTGCCATAGCCTGACAGAAGTTTTATCGCCTCTATGCTCATGAGACAGCCGAGGCTTCCTGACACAGCGCCTAAAACAGGGAAACCCAATTCCTCCCACTCAGGGTTATCATCGGGATATAAGCAGTTGAGGCACGGCGTTACTTTTGGAATAATATTAAAGAGATAACCTTCCATGCCGTTCATAGCCGCCTCAATCATAGGAATATTTTTTTTAACACAGGCATTATTTAAAATCCGTCGCTCCTGAAAATTAGGCCGCGCCGAAAGGGCTATCTGAACACCGTCAAGAAGACTTTCAATATTATCTTCCGACAACCTTTCATCGAATATCTCAACAGCAACTTCGGGATTTATTTCCTCTATGGCCTTTTTTGCTCTTACAACCCTGCTCTTTCCTATCCAGTCATGAGTCATCAATATCTGCCTGTTCATGTTTGAGAGTGTCAATTTCCCGTAATGTGCAAATATCATCTTTCCTATCCCTGCAGTTGCAAGATATAATGCGGCAGTCCCCCCAACGCCGCCGATGCCTGCTATCAGCGCAGTGGAATTCCTGAGCCTTTGCTGATGCTCAGGGACAAAGCCTTCGTGCATCAATTGCCTGCGGTAGCGTTCATAGCCTTTTAAATCCTTTTCCATCTTCGTACCAATTCCCTGCATTAATCAGTTCACCGCATACCGGGATATATAGATTCCAAAGGCCAATGAGCCCCAGGCAATCATCACTACATAGCTGACCAGTTCTGTTTTTTCCAATACCTCGTACTTTCTTAATATCGTAAACGAGGCATATATGGAAAACAGACTGAATATTAACACACCTAAAATCATCTCCTGATACCTCCTTCCTCTCTTATCTCCTTACAACATCTCACAGTATTCCTCTCCTATTTGAGAATTCAGCATTTCAAGCTCCATATCCTTATCCTCGCCGAGGACTCCACAGGCATCTGCCCTGCATTGCCTGCAATGGGTCATCTGGGGAATATATCCGGAGCACTCATCCCGCTTTTTATCAATCGCCTGTTTTGAAGGCCTGTCGAAATTCTCAAATTCAGCCTGCGGTATAAGGGGCATCAGGTTCATGATGTCGGCGCCTATCTCCCCTGCACGCCATGCGATTAATGGTATCTCCGCATTATTTACGCCAGGGATGAACACGGTATTGATTTTCACTACAAATCCGGCGTCTATTGCATTCCTTAAGCCTCTCCACTGATTGGAAACAATATATTTTGCAGCCTCCCTCCCCGAATAACGCCTGCCCTTATATAAAGCCCATGAATAAATTTTCTCCGCCATTTCTTCTGTCACGGCATTAATAGTAATGGTCAGGCTTCTGACTCCCGATCTCATCAGATCCTCCAGTCTTTCGGGCAGACAGAGTCCATTTGTAGATACGCACAGCGTAAGCTCAGGAAACTCTTTATGTATGGCGGCCATGACCTCAAACGTAGATTCGTTTGCAAGCGGGTCGCCGGGGCCTGCTATGCCTATGACGCTGATATTGTCGTTCCTCTCAAGGAGGACCCTGACTCTGTCCAGGGCATCCGAAGGAGACATAACCTTGCTTGTAATTCCCGGCCTTGATTCATTTGCGCAATCATATTTCCTTATGCAGTATCTGCACTGGATATTGCATGCAGGGGCTACGGGAAGATGTATCCTTCCAAACTTGTGATGCGCCTCCTTTGAAAAACAGGGGTGGCTTTCGATTATATTTTTATTTTTGCCTATGACTGACATTGCCTCATCACCTCACTTTTATTTTATTACAATGCAATACCAGTGCCAGATATTATTGTCTTGAAAATCAATGGATTGAAGCGTCAGAGGGAAGAGAATATCTTCATTAATGTAAGGATGAGTACATTTTTGTAGGATATTTTTGTTTGCTAAAAAAGGGGCGTTAAAGAACTTTTCTCATGCACATGAACTCAATGTCAGCAAACAGGGACGAACGAACGTCCGCCCCTGCCTATATTGCTGCATGTACATGACACTTCTTTGTACACGCCTTTGAGCACGCCTCGCAGCCGATGCAGTTTTCAGGCCGCACAACGGACATCACCTTGTTACCCATATCGTCTCCATATTCGTCTTCGCCTTCGAAAGGTTTCTCTATAAGTTCAAGGACATCCCTGCTGCAGACCTTATAGCACCTGCCGCACCCGATGCATTTTTCTACGTCAATTGATTCAATAAATTTTGGCGTCCATTCCTTCCCGCCTCTTGTGTATCCCATAATTGCCATAACAATCTCCTTTATAAATTCATAAACAAGAAACAGAATTGGCTTGAGCGACATTCGAGATTTTTCGGTAATAGCTCTTAGCGAAATGAAGCGTCAACAGCCGCAACTGTCTGAACCCCGAAAGCTTTCGGGGTGAGTTTTGCGGCTGTAGCGGAATAAGCTTTAGAACTGTCGAAAAATCTCGTCTAAAGCGAAAGTCAATTCTGTTTCTCTGAATTCTCATATTACGCTATCGCCTCTCCGTCCTTTTCCCCTGTCCTGACTCTCACCGCGCTTTCGATGGGCGAAACAAATATTTTTCCGTCTCCTGTCTTGCCTGTCTTGTTGACCTTGATTATCGCCTTCACTATCGAAGTCACCAGGTCGTCAGGCACAACCATCGTAAGCATCCACTTGGGGACAAACAGTGCGACTTTAGGCAATGTGTGCTCCAGGGCATACGATGAAGGCGTCGGCTTCAACCTGACAGGTGTGCAAAAACTGTCAGGCAGTTCAGGGTCAAGGTCGTAGTCGCAGACAGCGCCCCTCTGTTTTCCCCTGCCATCAACACTCTGGATTGAAAGAGAAGGGTATCCCAAATCCTCAAGCGCCTTTTTAGTCTCAGGAAGCTTGTCCCTCCTGATAATTGCCGTAATCTCTTTCATAGCCCGGCCTCCCCCGTCCTCACTGTGTAGGCGTTCTCGACAGGACTGACGAAGATTTTGCCGTCGCCGACAAACCCCGTTTTTGCCTTTTCATGTATCAAATCTACTACCTTTTCAACGTCCCTGTCATTTACTACCATCATTACAAGCATCTTGGGAAGTTCATCATAATGCACAGGGCCTACCTGAAGCCCTTTCTGTTTTCCTCTGCCGAATACAGGCATCTTTGTTAAAGACGGGAACCCTGCTCCTTCCAATGCCAGTACCACCTCCTGCTCCTTTTCAGGTCTTATAAAAGCCCTTATCATCTTCATTGCACTTCCTCCTTTTTATTAGCTATCAGCACTCAGCCGATAGCTGTCAGTTAAAATAATTTCTATTGCTCAGTCTGTTCTTGCTGATCGCTGAAAGCTGACTGCTATTCGCTATTCACTGCCTTTCTAAGCCACGGTGGAGGAGATTTTTTTATTGTTTCCAGAAGACTCTTCAATGACTCCTCGATAGAAACTATCTCCTTAACCTTAACCGGCATCATACCTTTTTTAATAAGCCTTGCTGCCGAAGGCCCGCCTATTTCCGTAAGGTATACTATCTTGCAGTCCGCGAGTCTCTCGACCTTCTTCTGCACTTTCTCATCATGCTCCACCCGAAGACCTTTTGTATTTTCTATTTCACTGTCCCTGCCTTCCGCAAATTTCCGAAGCTCAATAAACCTGTAACCTTCCATATTTAATTCGTAAACGGAAAACATTCCAGCCCTGCCAAAATGCTCGTCTACATTAACGCCGTCCGTTGTTGCAAACGCTATTTTCATCCGGTTAGACCTCCTTGGCAAATAAATTAGCTATTTCATTTATCATCGAAAGCGTTCCCCTGTATCCGATGGTAACCTTTGACGTATTGCCTAAAATTTTGTAAACAGGGAATCCCATCTGATACAAAGGCGCTCCAAGCTTCCTGGCAGTATCCACGGCATGGGAGTTTGAGATAATCAGATCATAGTCCCCTTCTATGGAAAACAAATCCCCTGTGATAACTTTCCTCGCACTAATTCCATCCGCCAATAATGAACGGGCCGGTATTACAGAGAGCATTACATCCGCACCCATTTCATCAAGACAGCGGGATACCTGCACAGAAAGATCCGTCTCAAGCGCAAGGCATATTTTTTTGCCGCCGAAATAAAAATGCGCGTCCCTCATGCCGTCTATCAGTATCCTCCGCTGCCTTTTATATTTCGGAGGCATGTTATTGCTGCTCAGCATGGAGAGTATTTCCATAAAAATATCCATGCCCCCCAGTCCTGCCATGCTGCCTATCACCCGGTATTCGATATTAAAACGCTCCTTCAGCTTGCGTGCCGGGGACTCCATACTTGTGCCTATTGCGATAGTAAATTTTGAATCGCCCATCCTTTTTATCTCGTCTGTCTTTGTACCGCCTCTTGCCAATGCGGAAAAACCCTGTCTGCTTCCGTCAAGGGCAGACATATCAGGAAGCATGATGGCTCTTAAACCGAATGATTCGATTATTTCCCTTAATTCTGTAAAGTCCGCCGGAGTAAGATGGCAGCCGACAAGCACGTTTATAATATTGTCTTCGGTATATGTCCTGCGACAGCCGGCCTCACTGCCAGCCACATTGTTTACAATCGCCTCCACCGCCTTTGTGTAGCCCGCCTCCAGACCGCTTTCATAGTCAGGCGTCGGAATGCAAACAATCGTGGATCGCGAATCGTGAATCGTGAATCGCTTCACGGTATCGGCTATGTCGTCTCCTTTTACTTCTGAAAGCCCTGACGTTAAAATGCCTATCACATCGGGATTATTTTTTTCGATGACCCCCTCAACTGTTTTAACAAGGTTCTCCTCGCTTCCCATGACCACGTCTTCGGTAAAAAGCTTTGTACTCGCAAGCGCAATGGGTTCCCTGAAATGCTTTGTCAGTAACACCTTGCCGAGAAAGGCACACCCCTGGGCCCCGTGGATTATGGGCAACGCATTGTCAATGCCCTGAAAAGCCATCGCAGCGCCTATGGTCTGGGAATGCTTGAGGGGGTTGATGACAACGCTCGTTTCCGATTTTTGCTCATAGTTCTTATTCGACATATAGGACCTATGCTTTGCATAAAACCTCATGCCGTTGCTTATTTGTTCGGCTAAATTTATAAGCCCGTCATAACCCGCATATGCCGTATGCCTTTCCTGATTAACATCCACAAAAGGATAGCCCTCTTTTACGGCAAGATACTGGTTTCTTCCTCCCGCGACAAGGATATCAGCATTTCTATCTTTCAAAAGCCTGAGCAGGTTCTTGGGTGTTACGTCTTCAACCAACGGCGCATTTTCTCCCAGAATCTTTTTCATCTTCTCTTCGTCCTCAAGGGTGCTCTTTTTCGTGCCTACCGCAACGATCTCAATTCCAATATCAAGGAGCGCAGAGATGAAGGACCAGCTCTTCACGCCGCCGGTATAAAGGACAGCTTTCTTGCCTTTGAGGTGCTTATAATCTTTCAGTCTGTGTTCGAGTTTAGCTTCTTCGGCAGCGATTGTCTCTTCGACTTTTTCCGAGATCTGATAGCTGATAGCTGATAGCTGACAACTGATGACCCTTAATGCTTTTGTCATCTCGGTCTTCCCGAAAAAGGAGACCTCAACGTATGGAATGCTGTATTTCCTTTCCATCTCCCTGGCGACATTTATCAAGGCGCGGCTGCAAACGACTACATTCAGCTTTGCCCTATGCGCGTATGTTATCTCCTCGAAGGTAGCGTCTCCAGTGATCCTCGAAAGAATTCTTATGCCGGCTTTCTTAAGCACAGGCTCTACAAGCCATTGATCCCCTGCAATGTTATATTCGCCGATAAGATTGATATCAAAATCTGAAACAGCCGGCGGCTCACCCGTCCCTATTACGTGATCGAGCAGAACTTCGCCCGCTATTCTGTTACCAAGATTCTTCGGCCCGACAAATCCGGGCGCATTGACCGGGATAATCCTGCAGCCGAACTGCGCCTCGGCTTTTTTACATACGGCCTCGATATCCTCTCCGATTAGCCCGCTCACGCATGTTGCATAGACAAAAATTGCCTTTGGTTTTACAGCCTCGTAAGTCTGAAGAACCGCCCTGTATAGTTTTTCTTCCGAACCATAAACTATATCCATCTCATTTATGTCCGTAGTAAAACCCATCGCATGAAGGTTTCCCTTTGACGATAATGTTCCCCTTCCCTCCCATGAGTTGCCGCAGCATGCAATGGGGCCATGCACAATATGCGCCGTATCAGCTATAGGCTGAAGGACTATCATGGCGCCGTCAAAGGCACAGGATTCCCCGCCGCGCGAGCGGCAGACCTTGTCCTTCTTCTCCGTTCCACAACCCTTATCCATTAATTTATCTATGCCTGTTAACATTTCAATCCTCTTTCCTTCAGATTACCGCCATCTTTATCCCTGCAAAAGCAAGTATTATGCTGAGCAGCACCCTGAGTACCGGGTTATTAATCTTTGTTGCTCCGAGCGACGCGCCGATGAAACCGCCGGCAAGAACCAGAATACCCCAAACAGGAAGATTCTCCGGAACTGTTCCGCCTTTTTGCAAATGCCCGACCAGCCCTGAAATAGAGTTCACGAGTATGAAGAAGGCGGCAAGAGCTGACGTCTGCCTCAATCCCGCCCATCGCGCAATAACCAGCACCGGGCTCAGAAAAATTCCGCCGCCGACTCCGGTAAGGCCGGATACAAAACCAATAACGCCGCCGACTATCAGAGATATTGGAATGCCGGGCAAGCGTATTTCAGTGTCGTTACTCCCCAATGCACGATAGCGAATTATAAGATACACTGCCGAAAACAGTAATGCGCTGCCGACCAATAGTCTGTAGATATCGGAGTTAACGGTCAGCCCGCCTCCCAGATATGCCAATGGCACAGACGTAACTGCAAAAGGCCGGAACAATCGCCATGAGAAAAGCCCTGCAGTATAAAACCGATAACTTGTGACCAGGGCAACAACGATATTTAATGCAAGCGCTGTCGGCTTCATTACATCCGGAGAAAACGCTAGCAAGGCCATCGTTGCCAGATATCCCGACGCTCCTGCATGCCCCACCGTGGAGTAAAGCACGGCGATAGAGAAAAAGCATAATCCTATAAGTATCATTTCATTCATTTAATTTTTCTTTCGCAAATCATCCTTCTTTTTATTACCACCCCGGCCTTCGGCCACCCCTCCTGAAATAGGAGGGGAGCTTTTGGTATCCACTCCCCGCCTTGGTTAAGGAGGGGCAGGGGTGGTTTGCCTCACCTTATTACATCAAAACTCGTTGTGTGCATCGTCTTTCTGTCCAGTTCGTCAAGCACTGTGTTGACCACCCAGTTCACTAAATTCAGCACGCCCTGATAGCCGATTATCGGATACCTGTGCAAATGGTGCCTGTCAAAGAGCGGGAACCCTATCCTTATAAGCGGCGTCCCCGTATCCCTCCAGAGGAACTTTGCATATGAATTTCCTATAAGCAGATCAACAGGTTCGGTAAACATCAAGGACCTCAAATGCCACATATCCTTGCCGATATATACCTTCCCTTCTTTCCCAAACTGGCTTTCGCCAAGCAAGTTGTTCGCCTCTTCCTCAAATGTCTTATCCCCGTTGGTGCAAACTATATGCACCGGAGTCCCTCCCATTTCCATAATAAAGCTGATAAGGCCCAAAAGGAGGTCCGGATCACCGACAAGGGCAAACCTCTTTCCATGTACATATGGATGGGAGTCTATCATTGCATCAACGGCCCTTCCCCTTTCATCTTCTATCTCACGGGGAATTGCCTTGCCGGTTACCCTGCTTATCTCTTCAAAAAAGCTGTCTGTGTTCTTTATGCCGATAGGAGGAAGCACAAAGGTTTTCTGTCCCCACTCCTTCTGTATATAGTCCATTGTCTTTACGGTTGAATATCTCTGGAGCGCGACCGTAGCTTCAGCATTTATTGAGTCTATCGCATCCACAAGCGGAGTGCCTCCGGGATACAGCTTGTATTCCCCTGTATTCGGAGAATCGAAAATATCGCTCACATCGGAAAGTATCGTGTGTTTGACATCCATTATATCGAGCAGCCTCTTTAATTCCCTGTAATTTCCGGTATAGGTGTCGAATCCGGGGACTATATTGATCTTTCCGTTTGGCTCTCCTTTCTTTCCGGATGTGATTGAAGATAGAATTCCTTTCATCATGCTGTCATACCCGTTTAAGTATGAGCCGACAAAACTCGGTGTATGCGCAAACGGCACAGGCAGGTCCTTTGGTATCAGGTCTTTTTCCCGCGCTGTTCTTATATACGCGTTCAGGTCGTCCCCGATCACCTCGGCCATGCAGGTAGTACATACTGCAAACATTTTGGGGTTATAGAGCGCATATGCATTCTCAAGGCCTTCGAGCATGTTGTTCAGGCCTCCGAAGACCGCCGCATCTTCTGTCATTGAAGTCGAGATAGAGGCAAAGGGCTCCTTGAAGTGCCTGTTGAGATGGCTTCTGAAATAGGCCACGCAGCCCTGCGCGCCTTGGACAAAGGGCATAGTGCCCTCAAACCCTGACGAGCAGAATATTGCCCCCAGTGGCTGGCAAGCCTTTGCAGGGTTGATCTTGATGTTCTTCCTGCTGAAATTCAGCTCCCTGTATTCTTCGGTTTTTGTCCATTCGGCTATCTCTTTGACTTTTTCAGCCGGCCATGGGTTTTCGAATTCCTTTTTCCTCTCGAACTGTTCAAGATATTCCTTTTCCTGAAAAAGCTCATTGTGGTCTTTTATCTTCAAAGGTTTCATTTCTTCCTCCGTATCAATCCCCATGTAGGGCTGTTTACCGTCATATCCATGTCACGCGCAAAAACCGGAAATCCGTCAAAGCCGTGATATGGGCCTGAATAATCCCATGAATGCATCTGCCTGAAAGGCACTCCCATCTTATGGTAGGAATACTTCTCCTTGATACCGGAGCCGACCATGTCAGGCTTGATTCTCCTTGTAAACTCTTCCAGTTCATAAAGGGTGGCGTCGTCCATTATTACTGCGCCTTCTTTCATTTCAGCGTATGTTCTCTTGTAATCGTCGTTATGCCCGAACTCATATCCTGAAGCGACCACCTCCATGCCGAGGTCTTCATAGGCGCCGATAGTATGCCTGGGTCTCAAGCCTCCGACATACAGCATGACTTTCTTGCCTTCAAGCCTTGGTTTGAATTGCTCTACAACTTTGTCCATGACAGACTTGTATTTCTCTATCATCTTCTCGGCATTTTCTTTAATATTGTCATCAAAGTATGAGGCTATCTTCCTCAGGCTCTGGTATATCTTCGTGGGCCCGAAGAAGTTGAATTCGACCCACGGTATGCCGTATTCCTCTTCCATGTGCCTGCAAATATAGTTCATGGAGCGATAACAATGTATCAGGTTCAACTTTGCCTTTGTTGCTATCCCAAGTTCATTGACCGATGCATCTCCAGTCCACTGTGCTATGACCCGCAGCCCCATTTCTTCCAGCATCTTGCGCGAAGCCCAGGCATCTCCGCCGATGTTGTAATCTCCTATGAGCGCAACATCATAAGGCGTGCTTTTCTCAAGGGTCCCCTTGCCCAATACATAATCCCTGATAGTGTCATTAGCTATATGATGCCCCAGTGATTGGCTGACACCCCTGAATCCTTCGCACCTGACAGGCACAATGGGAATATTGAATTCCTTTGCGACCCTTTTTGATACAGCTTCTATGTCATCACCTATAAGGCCGACAGGGCACTCCGAAAGAATGCCTATGCCTTTCGCAAGGGGAAACAGTTCTTTCAGCTCATGCAGGGCAGCATCCAGGCCCTTGTCTCCGCCATATACTATGTCTTTTTCCTGAAAGTCAGTAGTGATGTGCATAGTGCCAAAGGTGTCCACCCCGGTCTGACCGTTGTAGTAGTTCCTTCTGGCCCACCAACTGTACTGGCCGCAGCCGACAGGGCCGTGACTGATTGTCAACTGGTCTTTTACAGGGCCCCAGACAACGCCCTTCGCACCTGCATAAGCGCAACCTCTCACTGTCATTACCCCGGGCCTCGATTTAACATTCGACTTGACCTGGCAGGTACTGCATTGTCCCGTTGGATCGTTAGCCGCAAGATGCTTGGCCCGGTCCTTTTTTGATTTCTCGGGATACGCCTCCAGTACGTCCTCTATCATCTTCTGTGTATCTTTAATTGTTGTACTCATTATTTCCTCCTTTTATTAACAGGTTAAACGGTTCGAACAGTTCAAGCGGTTTAAACCGTTAATTACGCTGCTTCTTCGTTCTCCATTATCCCGAAGTCCATAAGCAGTTGTTCCAGTTCATCCATGGAAATGGGAGTTGGTATAACCAGGTCCCTGTTGTCCGCAATCTTTTTTGCAAGCACCCTATATTCCTCCGCCTGAGCGTGCTCCGGGGAGTATTCTATGACTGTCATTCTCCTCAACTCAGCCCTCTGCACCTGGTTGTCCCTCGGCACAAAATGGATCATCTTCGTGTTAAGCTTTTTAGCAAGCTCTGAAATCAATTCATACTCCTTGTCTGTCTTCCTGCTGTTGCATATCAATCCGCCAAGCCTTACCCCGCCGCTCTGCGCGTATTTGAGGATGCCTCGCGAGATATTATTAGCGGCATACATGGCCATCATTTCACCCGACGTCACTATATAAATCTCTTTTGCCTTGCCTTCTCTCATCGGCATGGCAAAGCCGCCGCATACAACATCGCCGAGCACATCGTAAAAAACAAAATCAGTGTCCGCATCATAAGCGCCGTTCTCTTCCAAAAAATTTATTGCTGTTATAACACCGCGGCCCGCGCATCCGACTCCCGGCTCAGGGCCTCCCGACTCAGCGCACCTTATGCCGTTGAAGCCGGTAAGAAGCACTTCGTTGACTTCAAGGTCTTCTACTGTGCCGCGCTCTCTTGCAAGGTCCATGACAGTTGTCTGCGCCTTTGCATGGAGTATAAGCCTTGTAGCGTCCGCCTTGGGGTCACAACCCACAATCATGCATTTGTATCCTGCCTGTGAAAGGCCTGCCACTGTATTTTGCGTTGTTGTAGATTTGCCGATACCGCCCTTTCCGTAAACTGCTATCTGTCTCATAAGCCCTCCTGTTTGAAATTTCTCATTATATAGCAATAGACATGCCATATCTAAAAATCCTTAAATATCAAGAAAAGGCTTTAAGTTAAAAATCTCCGGGTAAAGCCTAATAAACATTTTTGTTATAGATAGGACATTTTTGTATAAAAGCTATTCCGCTTGCGCCCATAAAAATAGGACGGGCATTGCCCGTCCTTTTTTTAAAACCGCGCATTACCTAAAGCGCAGCATCCCCTTTTTCCCCGGTCCTTATTCTCACAACGTTCTCGACAGTGTAAACAAATATCTTGCCGTCTCCGACCTTTCCTGTTTTTGCCTTCATCTCTATTGTTGAGAGCGCCTTTTCCATCATATCATCCGATACCACTATCTCTATCTTCAGCTTGGGAATGAAGGATATGTCATATTCGGCTCCCCTGTAAAGTTCGACATGGCCTTTCTGTCTTCCAAAACCCTTCACTTCCGTAACTGTCATGCCCTGAACGCCGATCACATTGAGGGCATCCTTGACCTCATCCAGCTTAAACGGTTTTATTATGGCTTCTATCTTTTTCATAGTTCCTCCGTTTACCTGTGACTCTTTCGGATATTAAAGTCAGGATAAGCCGTAACTGCAACCTCTGCCTGATCAAGCCCGTCTACTTCGAGCTCCGGATCAACTCTCAGAGGAATTATCTTATCCAGGACCTTAAAGAATACAAACATTACTACAAAAACAAATATAATGTTTGTTAAGATTCCCACTGTCTGTGCAACAAGCTGTGAACTGTCGCCGTAGAACAGGCCCTTTACCGTGCCTGTTACGCCATTCAGTCCGTCGCCGTATGTGCCGTCTGCAAAGAGCCCCAAGGCCAGAACGCCCCATGCGCCGTTAACTCCATGCACAGATATGGCGCCGACCGGATCGTCTATCTTTAAAGCCCGTTCAAAAAATACCACGCTTACACACACGAGCACACCTGCAACTGTCCCGATAACTACTGCAGAGACAGAATTCACAAAAGCGCATGGCGCTGTAATTGCCACAAGCCCTGCGAGAAGTCCGTTAGCGGACATTGAGATATCAGGCTTGCCATATCTGAACCACATGTAAAACATTGATGAGATAGCTGCCGCTGCTCCGGCAAGCATTGTATTTGTAGCCACCACGCCTATCCTTAAGTCTCCGCCGGCAAGCGTAGAGCCTGCATTAAACCCGAACCAACCAAATGCGAGTATAAAACACCCTACAACCGCCATCGGAATATGATGTCCTGGTATTGCATTCGGGGTTCCATCGGATTTAAATTTTCCAATTCGTGGGCCGAGAACCATTGCTCCTGCCAGCGCAGCAACACCGCCTGTCATATGAACGACTGATGAACCTGCAAAGTCAAGATGCCCGTGTCCAAGCCCGAAATTTTTGCCTAACTGTGACAGCCAGCCGCCGCCCCATACCCAGTTTGCATAAAGCGGGTAGACAAGCGCCGAGATAAAGAACCCGTAAACCACGAATGACTTGAATGTCCATCTCTCTGCCATCGCGCCAGTTGGTATTGTTGCTGTAGTGTCCATAAACACCATCTGGAAAAGAAAGATAGTAAATATCACAGCGTCATAAGTAACTCCCGACAGAAAAAATCCCCTGGTACCGAACAGGCCGAAATCTTTTCCGAAAAGGTTTATTACAAATTCGCCATTCAGCGTAGTCCCGCCGCCGAGTGTTGCCACTCCGCCAACGCCGCCCATCTGGATTGCGAAACCGCAAATCCAGTAACCAATAACGCCAATCGCATAGATCATGAAGTTCATTGCCATTGTATGGCCTGCATTCTTTGCCTGTGTAAAACCTGTCTCAGCCATAGCAAATCCTGCCTGCATAAACATGACAAGAAAACCGCAGACCAGTGTCCATACAATATTTACTGCTATTCTGTTATGTCCTACAACATCCGCCAACTTTACGGCCAATGGTTCATTCGCAGCAAGCTTTTCCATATCATCCTTTGTAGGAGCATTAGCTGAAGCCCCTACAACATCTGCTGCTCCGCCGCTGTTAGCGCCTGACGGATCAGGCTTAGGCTCTGCGGGAGCTGCCGCAGGCGCCGGTTGGGCAGGAACAACCTGCTCAACCGCAGGAACAGGAAGATTAGGCTGCGCTGCCTGTTCCTCTGCGAACAACAAGCCAGCCGGAATTAACAAGCTGATTAAAATTAATACACTCAATAATCGTTTCATTTTATCCCTCCAGAATTCTTCTTAAAAACTCAATATGAGATTAACACCACCCACAAAGGTGCTATCGAGCTTTCCATTCGGGTTGTACGAAACCCCGTCTATAGTCCTTTTTGCCTTGCCTGACAAAGGAATCCAATACTGGACCAAAGGCTGAAGCGACATATTTTTAGCTACAGGTATAGTAAGGCCCGCTTTTACCATGCCGTCATGGAATGCCTTGTATTTCTTGCCTGTGTATGCGCCTGTTGAAGCCTCGTATGTGCTCCAGTACTGATCGCTTCCTGCGAAATAGCCGGCTGATGCGCCAAGGTCAAGTGTTATTTCCTTAAAGAGCGGCAGCGAATGTGCAATTGATACATTGTAATAGGTACCGCCGTACTCATTTACATCGCGATAGACGCTGAATGCGGGCTTTAACAGCGTATCGTAAGACACGGTTGCGAATACCTCCTCTGTTTCAGGCGTATAATCCGTACCATAATAGATATAACCGCCTGTCAGGCTAAGCTTCTTTATCACATAGGTATAGCTCAGCGTATAATCGGTCTCATTAATGTCTTTCTTGCCTGTATTATTTGCAAGATAGTTTGCGTTGGTAAGGCTCTGAGTACTGTTGACATTACTGTCCATGTTGCTCCAGAACGATGCCGAAAGACCTTTATACGAAATGCTCATGGAGGGCTGTATTACAAAACTGTGCGAGTTTAATTCATAGCCCCTGAATACGTAACGGTTATAGACAGCGATTGATGCGCTGCCTGATACCGGTGAAGCCTCCGGCGTTACCGTATGCGCCAGGGTCGCCCCTTTCTCGGTCTCCACCTCATGGACCGTCTTGCCGTCCACTTTCTTTTCCTCTGCAAAAACACCGCTTGCAAAAAAAGCTGCCGCAAACAGCGCCAAAACTAAAATTCTCATCTTTTTCATTTTAATGTTCCTCCCTTTTCTAAATCGGTCAATAAAATTGACCGCTAAAAACCTATCAACCTGCCGTTTGTTCCTCTTGTGCTGCCCCTTTAATCCACCGCACCTCCTTTATCCCGTATTTTTTAATCTTGTAACCGATCATACGTTCCGTAATTCCGAGCTTTCTCGCTGCCCTTGCCATAATCCAGTTGCTTTCTTTAAGGGCGGCGATTATCTCATCCCTCTCCATTAGACCTATTTTTTCTTTCAGCGAGCCCATTGTTTCCATCACCTCGCGTAATTTAATTGCCAGAACCATGCCAGACGCTAACTGCTTGATTTATATGATAATTGCAAGTAAATTTATGATACATTTTTGTTCGATTAGCACAAATTTGTAGGAAATGGTCAGGGGTTGTCATATTGGATTCGCTTAGGGCGCTTCCGGATTTTCGGACATAGCCCCTTGCTAAGGAATAATTGGTTGACAATAGGTATAATTAAGGTATAATTATTATATCATGGAGTTTGAATTCGATTCTCAGAAAAGTGACAGCAACAAGGCAAAGCATGGGATTGACTTCTATGAAGCTCAGGCAATATGGGATGACTCTGATTTAATTGAGATTCTCTTAAGAACAAGTGATGAACCAAGATTCTTGGTAATAGGAAAGATTTCAGAGAGGCATTGGTCGGGGATTATAACGTATAGGAGTGATAAAATAAGAATCATTTCGGTACGTCGCTCGAGAAAAGAGGAGGTTGAAATATATGAAGGCACTTAAGGCTAAAGAAATTGAAAAGAAGTTTGATGAAGGCGAGGATATTTCCAAATATCTCGATACCTCAAAGGCGAGAAGACCGGAACGGGAACAAAAAAGGGTTAATGTAGATTTCCCTTTATGGATGATCCATTTATTGGACAGAGAAGCAAAACGTTTAGGTGTGCCTCGTCAATCTATCATAAAAGTGTGGGTAGCAGAACGTCTTGAAAAGGCATCTTGAGGCCAAAAGAAAGAAATGCGCTCAAGGCGCTTCCGGACTTCAGAACATAGGGTCACTGAAAATCATTTTTGTATTGTCGGACAATTTTCCTATATTTTACCTGCCTTACTTTTTATCCTTATTATCATGAGATGCCATGAGTGATGATTTAATTCTTTTTGTTTTTATGGGATTTTTTTCTGTTCAAGAATTACCAAATATGATATTATTCTCCTATGAATGCGAAAAATACCCGCAGGGTATAGTAATTGTTAGTCAGAGGATAATGATGATCAAGAGAATGATATTCATGCTGTTCGCTGTTCTTCTATATCTCGGGCATGGGGCTAATGCTTGGAGTCAAGATGTCTGTGAGCCTAAGGCGACATTACTTCAAGCACCTACACCAGAACCCGTAAAGAAATGCATCCATTCTATTTGGTTCTTTTTAGGGCGTCATCAGCAAATCGATAGCGATTTTTCACAAAAACTTATAACAACTCTCCTCCCAGCAACGTCACGGGACTCGGATAAACTATCAACGCTTGGCCAATTCGATATCGACTACGTTCAAATAGCAGAAATCATTAGCCTGATGTCGTTGGATTCGCTGACGAAGCGATATATAGATTTCATTATCGAGACACAGGGTTCTGCAGATGAATTAAGATCATTTGGCCTGGGTAAACTATACACGTTGAGAGCGCCGTATCTTCTCGCCATCTTATCTAAATACAAGCCCAAAGAACAGCAAGTCGTCATTAGCAGTCTCGCGTGGGGCCTCGCCAATAACTTCTATCCGCATTTAACAACCAAAAACTATCATCGCTTAATCATTGGAGAGTATTGGGAACTGCTTAATGAGAAGCAGGCCAATAGACGGTTGGCTGCAGCAATAGAGAAAGAAGTTCTGAAAATTATTGAAGAAACAAGCAAAGCCAAGTAAAGACTAACAATCGCGTCGACAGCGACGCGCCAGAAGGCGGCGCGTCACGCGAACGTTAGGTTCAAGGGAGGCCAGATGCCAACTATCTATACAGAAGATCAAGTGAGAAAAGCTATATCTTCCGAAAAGGCAAAACACGGCATCAAAAAGTACAGAGAAATTATGGAGCTATTTAATCAAACTAACGTTGCTGAGGATAGAGTATTTCAAACGATGTTTAATGGATTTTATAGAGTAAGGCAAAAGCCAGAGGAATGGTATAAGACATACTATAATTATATGGAGCGTCAAAAGGGCAAAGATGTTACATTTTCTGCTACGTTAAAATATATCAAGGACAAACTTAACAGAGATGAGCCGTCATTCTCAAGTAAACTTGTTGCTACCCATAATCCAAACATGCCAATTTGGGATAAGCATGTTTTAGAAAATCTTTGCTTACGTCCGCCTTATCATAAGGCAAAAAATAAAGTAGCCAAAATAGAGGCATTATATGAGGAACTTATAACACGATATAAAAACATTGAAAATACTCAGGGACCGATGATGATAGGAGTGTTTAACGATCTCATTGAAGAAGCTCAATCAATAACTAATATAAAGAAATTGGATTTTATTTTATGGCAAATCAGAACCTAACCACAGGAAAAATGTCTGGATGGTGGTGTTTTATATCCTTACGACTTTACTCATTATTTTAACGTTATTTTACTTGGGAAATTTATTTCAATGAGAGATTTCGAGGGAAGCAGGGTCCGCTTGTTCAATAATTAAAAGATTCTCCTGCTTGAATAGAAATTTTTCTTACGCCGTTTGCTGTATCTTATACTTCTTCATCTTATACCCTATCTGCCTTGGGGTAATGCCCAGCGCCTTTGCCGCCTTTGCCTGGTTCCAGTTTGTGTTCGTAAGGGCATCAAGAATCCTTGCCTTTTCAATGTCTTCAATAGTCGAAGTAAGGGCATCTTTTGCCTGAATGCCATACTTCGATTTGATTGACTGGTCTTTGATATTCAGAGGCAAATCAGCCTTTGTTATGACTTTGCCCGCTGACATAACAACAAGCCTTTCGATTGTGTTTTCAAGCTCTCTCACATTTCCCTGCCATTCATAGTCCATGAAAACATCAAGCACATCAGGCTTAATCGTAACGGATTTATTATTTTCCTTGTTGTATTTCTTAAGGAAATATTCCGCAAGCTGCGCAATATCCTCTTTTTTCTCCCTCAACGAAGGAAGAAATACAGGGACGACATTAAGGCGATAATAAAGGTCTTCCCTGAACTTCCCTTTTGAAACAAGGTCCTCAAGGTTTCTGCTCGTTGCAGCAATGAGCCTGACATCAACCTTTATGGTCTTTTCACCGCCTACCCTTTCGAACTCTTTTTCCTGCAAGACCCTCAGTATCTTGGGTTGCAGTGATAAAGGCAGATCTCCTATCTCATCAAGGAAAATAGTCCCTTTGTCTGCAAGCTCAAACCTTCCTTTTCTGGCAGCCATCGCGCCTGTAAAAGAGCCTTTTTCATGCCCGAACAGTTCTGACTCCAAAAGCCCTTCGGGAATGGATGCGCAGTTGAACTTGATGAAAGGCCCTTTTGATACCGGGCTCATATAATGGATTGCCTTTGCAATAAGTTCCTTTCCTGTGCCGCTTTCGCCCCGCAAAAGCACGTTTGCCTTTGACGGTGCAACTCTGTGAACAGCCTCAAAGACCTCCTGCATGCTGTCTGACTGCCCTATCATGTTTTCTACGCTGTATCTGCCTTTAAGCTGGCGCTTGAGATTCTCCTTCTCCTCGATAAACGCCTCCCGCTCTTTCTCGACTTCCTGATGCAGCTTGGCGGATTGGGCTATTAATGAGGCTATAATCTTGAGCATCCTCAGGTCTTCTTCAAATGATATGGTCTTTGAGCCGAAAAGCCTGTCAACGCTTAAAACGCCGAGCGTCTCATTCTTGAATTTTATGGGTACGCAGAGAAAGGCGATATTCTCCTTTTTTATCGTTGTTCGCGCGCCCGTCTTGTTCAGGAACAGCGGTTCCTCTCCGATATTCGGGATTACAATAGGAGAGCCGAGCTTTGCAACCCTGCCGATAATGCCTTCGCCGAGCTTGTATCTTCCCCTTTTTATCTCTTCCTCTGACATTCCATGCGCAGCAATAATGGAGACTTCATTGTCTGTTCTGAGAGCTACTGTCCCCCTCTTCATATCAAGGTATTCTGACAATACCCTCATTACCCCGCGCAGATTCGATTTAAGATTAAGGGATGAACCAAGCAGCTTGCTTATCTCATAAAGCGCGCTGATCTCAAGCGTCTTGTCATAATTGCGGCCCATGAGAATATTCTAGGGGAATGCGACAAAAATGTAAAGGCTTAAACTTTTTTGTAGGCTAGCACTTTTTCCTGGGAGCGCCCGGCTCCTTGGGACTTGAGCCTCAGGAGTGTATCCCCAGGCGCGGGAATACTACGAGCTGTAAAACCAGCCATACTGCCAGAATGCCTATTGCCAAAACCCAATCACTCATCATCTTGCCGCCGGCTGCGCCGGAGCTTGAGGGGCCTGCTGCTGTAAAGGCTGAACGCCGCCGCCCTGAGCCGGCGGGAGAGCGCCCTTTTCCTTAACCGGCGCTGTTTTCTTTATTATCGAACCTGTTCTTACTGAAACAACTGCGAGAGACAGGGATGTAAGCATAAATACAATTGCAGCAATTGTGGTAAGTTTGCTGAAAAATGTGGCTGCTCCGCGGCTGCCAAAAAGGGTCTGGCTTGAACCGCCGAATGCAGCGCCAAGATCTGCGCCCTTTCCACTCTGTATAAGCACAATAAAGATTAAAAACAGACAAACTAAAACATGAACTATTAAAAGCAGCGTTGCCATTTTTCCTCCATATGGGTTCTATACCGTCTTAAATTTCACTATCCCAACAAAACTCTCGGCCTTAAGGCTTGCTCCACCGACAAGCGCTCCATCTATATCCCCGCAAGCCATGAGAGAGCCTATATTCTCCGGAGTTACACTCCCTCCATATATTATACGGATTTCATCAGCCTTATTTCCATATAAAACCCTGATTTTCTTTCTGATATAGGCATGGACCTCCTGGGCCTGTTCAGGAGCAGCTGTCCTGCCCGTACCTATTGCCCATATGGGCTCGTATGCTACAACAATGTTATCTCCATCAATATCTTTAAGCCCGTTTTCCATCTCCCTGCTCAGTATATCAAAGGTCTTTCCGGATTCTCTTTGCTCCAAAGATTCGCCTATGCAAAAAATCACGCCAAGCCCGTTCTTCTTCGAAGCTTTGATCTTCTTGTTTATTATCCCGTCGGTCTCATTGAAATACTGCCTTCGCTCCGAATGCCCTACAATAACATGCAAACAACCGCAATCCAAAATCATGCCTGGCGATATTTCTCCCGTAAAGGCGCCCTTTTCTTCATAGAAAACATCCTGAGATGCAATCTTTACGTTTGTGCCTTTCGCTTCCTCCGCAGCAGATAAAAGAGAGGTGAATGGCGGGGCTATTACAATATCCACTCCAACTGCATCCTTTACAGAAGGGATCAGCGCCTTCAAAAACCCCCTTGTTTCAGGGATGGTCTTGTTCATCTTCCAGTGAGCTGCAATAAATGGTATACGCAAGGTTTTATCTTTAGCGGCCTTATGGGTTCGTAATGCTTATGACAAGCGAGTCTTTGACCTTGTTCACATCAAACGTAACCTGCTTTGATAATGTTTCAACCCTTATAATCAGCCCATCTGCTTTTGCGTCGTCTTCTATGAGAACCTCTTTAACAAACGCCGACTTGAACTTCCACAGCTTCTTTGCCTTGTTTACCGCCGGTTTCAGGCTGACCTTTATCCAATCTTTGCCTTTTTGAGAATCTATTTCACCTTTATAATCAAGGGGGCCATTCGGTGACTTCATGTTTATTATCACCATCGCCTTGTTCTTTGCCTCTATTATTGAGACCTTTTTAATCTCAAAAAATTTCTCTTTAGCCTTCTTTTCCTTTACAGGTTCTTTGACAGCTTCTTTTATCTCTGCTTTTTTTGCAACAGCCTTTTCCTCTTTTGCCGGCGCCTGCTTTTCAGGCTTCACGGGTTTTTCTGCTGCCTTGCGGACAGGCTTTTCTTCATGTTTCTCAGCCGTTGACCTTTCAACTGCCTTGGGCACGGATGGCTTTTCAGCTGCTTTTGCTGCCGGAGCAACTGGTTCTGCCTTCTGTTCTTTTACTGTAATTTTTTCTTCTCTCTTTGTTGCCATCGAAGCAGAGATTGCAAAAGACTCTGCCCTGTCATATACAACGTCAAGGGTTGCAATGCCACCAACAAATTCTGACGCAGGGACTACTTTGGGCGATAATACGCCGGTCCCTGTAACATTCAGATAAACATCATTGCCTGCAAGATTATAATTCCTGACTATATTATTAAATTTGTCATAAGCCTCTATTTTAATCTTGAACCTCTGCCCTGCAACCGCGGTATCAGGTGTCGCTACCGTAAAATTATCAGGAGCAGATGGGTTTACTTTCATTGAAGGGCTTTTGCCCTGCTGGCTTTTATTATTCTCAGTCGCTACTATGCTTATTTCCTCTGCCTTCTCATATCTCAGATTTACAATGGCCTGTCCGTTTCTGAATTCTGACGGCCCTGCGAAAGATGGGAGGAGCTTTGCCTGTCCTGTGGAGGAAATATTTACACCGCTGCCGTACGAGGCATAATTGTCTATCGTATTATCAAATGCATCAAACGCACCTATGGTCACCTCAAATTGTTGTCCTGCAACAGTTTCCTTCGGGGCATATACCTTAAAATGGCTGAGTATTGCTGGCATGACCTTTATGCCTGGGCTAGCCCCTTTGCTGCCTGTTACTGTGTCATGAACCTCAACAGCGGCCTCGCCTACTTTTTCTCCCATCAGGGTAGCTATGCTTGCACCGTTTTTAAAGACAGCCGGTGTGTTTATAACCTTAAAATTCGTTCCGCCTGATGATGTTATCTTTATGTTTCTGCCATCTATCTCGGTATCGGCCACAGGGTTATCAAATGCGTCTCTTGCAATAACCTTCACGTCAAAATTATTTCCCGCCACTGCGGACTGCGGTGACTGGACAAGAAAATGGTCAAGCTTATTCGGAGAGATTACTATCTCCCTGGTCACAACAGGCACTGTGCTCCCGAATTCGGAAATAGACAGGGTTACGGACTCTGCCTTCTTGTCTGTTATGTTTATGCCTGCGGTCCCTCCCGTGAAGGAGGCGGATTTTAACGTTGAAGGCTGGGCCTGGGCAGAGCCGGAAACTGAAACCTTAAAATCCTTGCCGGCCTCTCCGAAATCTGTAATAAGGTTGTCATGCACGTCATAGGCCTGCAACCTCACCATAACCCCTTCGCCTGCCCTGCTCTTTTCAGGAATCTGTACGGCAAAATGGTCAAATTTGCCCGGCTTAATTATTATATTACCGCTATACGCTACGCCGGAAACAGCCAATATACACGCAACAGACAAAAAGGATAACAGCAATTTTTTGGGAACAGAAATATTTTTCATTATATTCTCCCGGCAGAATAGGATTTTTTCATGTATGTATGAATACCATATTTCATAATATTATGTCAAAGGAAAATCTATTGTTTTATCAATTTTTCTTGACAACAATTTATTTACATGCTATAAAAGTTTACCCTGTTAAACGGAAGAAGGCACGGTTCAAGGCCATGCTTTCTAACGGGGCTTCAGGCTACTATTGTATTCTCGTAAAATGAGAATTCGCAAAAGCTTAATTATCCGGAGAAAAATATGAGGAAAAAAGTATCCATAATTGGCGCAGGAAACGTAGGCGCTTCGACAGCGCAGCTGATTGCCCAGGCAGGCTTTGCTGATATTATGCTTTTTGACATCGCAGAAGGAATGCCGCAGGGCAAAGCGCTCGATATCGCAGAGGCATGCCCGCTCTGGAATTCGCCGTCTTCGGTAAAAGGAACCAATAATTATGCTGATACAGGGGCATCTGATGTCGTCCTTATCACTGCGGGCTTTCCAAGAAAGCCTAATATGTCGAGGGACGACCTGCTTCATGCAAATGCTGATGTTATCAGGGCGGCATCCGGTGCAATCGCAAAGGCCTCGCCCGATGCCATCATAATCGTCGTAACAAATCCAATGGATGTAATGGCGCAGCTTGCCTGGAAGACCACAGAGTTTTCATGCAGGCGCGTCATGGGAATGGGCGGAATACTTGATTCATCGAGATTAAGGACATTTCTTGCATGGGAACTGAATATATCGCCTGAGGACATAGAGGCAATCGTGCTCGGAGGGCACGGCGACCAGATGGTTCCGCTGCCGAGGTTTACTACTGCGAAGGGGATACCGGTCACCGAGCTGCTGAAAAGAAAAACTATCGAGGCGCTCATACACCGCACAAGAAACGGCGGCGCTGAAATAGTAAGCCTGCTAAAATCAGGAAGCGCCTATTATGCCCCGTCCGCCGCTGCATTTCAGATGATCAAGTCAATACTCCTTGATGAAAAGCGCATGCTGCCATGCGCTGCATATCTCAATGGCGAATACGGAATCAAAGACATTTATCTGGGCGTGCCGGTGGTCCTCGGCAAAGACGGGGTTGAAAAAATAGTCGAGGTAAAACTCACAAAAGATGAAAAGGCCCGGCTCAGAGAGTCATGTAAATCCGTAAAAAAACTTATCAAAAAACTTTCAATATAAAAACTGTAAGGAAGGAACCTTTGTATGCATAAAAAAGAAATAGAGCAGACACTTGTATTGATCAAACCTGATGCCCTTAAAAATTCATTGACAGGATACGTGCTTTCCCAGCTTTCAGAATTTCATACCGGCTTGCGCTTTGCCGGGGCAAAGATAGTCCATGTAAGCAGGATGCTCGCGGAGGAACACTATGCGGAACACCGGGGAAAAGTATTCTATCCTTCGCTGATAGAATACATCATGGGGTTGCTGCATTACCCTGATGCGCCCGAGAGGCGCAGGGTAATAGCGCTTGTCTATCAGGGCCAGGATGCGGTAAAAAAGATGCGCGATATCTGCGGGCCTACAAATCCGCATGTTGCCCGGGAAAAAAAACCCGGATGCATCCGCGCATTGGGCACAGTTGTTCCCCTGAAGGACGCTGAGGGTAATGACATCGGCGAACGGATGGATAATCTTATTCATGCCTCTGCTGCAAATGACGAGGCTGAGCGGGAAATTAAACTCTGGTTCAGGCCCGGAGATTTTTCTCCATTCATGCGCTCATATATCACTGAGGTGAATAAAGAAGACCATTATTATTTCAGGGAAGGCAGGCTCTATATAAAGCATGAACCCGGCAGCGTTTGCCTGATTGCCCCCGGCGATGTTGTCTGGAAGTCTGATTTTGATACACTGCGCTCGCTGAAACAGGGTTTGCCTGCCGCCTCTTCTCTTGCAGCAGTGGCCGCCAAATATCTCATAAACTATACGGCAGAGAACTAGGAAGCTTTCACTGATAACCAAGCCCGGGACAGAAGATTTGGTCTATTGAAAATTTTTACGGGGATGTGGAAAAGTTACGATACATATGCGACATTAGGGAGTAATGGACCATTATGCACGTGCATACTCAATTTTTAGTAGGATACGAGGCTATAGGAGGTATCAGAAGATGCTTTCAAGCCTCAGGAAATTTACCAGGAGCGAAGT
>JACRGY010000010.1 GCA_016212165.1 Nitrospirota bacterium | reverse complement strand
TGTTGTTATGGGCCTGGCGCAGACCGGCACCGTCAAGACCGCTGTCTTTGCGCTGCCTATCCTGCACCAGTTGATGCAGGGCGGACGCCGGAAGGTGCGTGCCCTTGTTATCGCCCCGACCCGGGAACTGGCCGAACAGATACACGAACATATTACAGGACTTGGCAGCAAGACCGGCCTCCGCAGCGTCACCATATATGGCGGCGTAAACATAAATCCTCAATTTGAAAAACTGCGCAGAGGCGTAGAGATAATAGTGGCATGCCCGGGCAGGTTGCTCGACCATATTGGCCAGGGCACAGTAGACCTGTCACAGACAGAGGTGCTGGTTCTTGATGAGGCAGACCATATGTTTGATATGGGCTTTCTGCCGGACATACGGAGGATACTTAAGCATCTCCCCAAGAAACGTCAGACCCTGCTTTTTTCAGCCACAATGCCGGAAGAGATACGCCGCCTTGCCAAAGATGTACTGAGCGATCCGGTCACAGTTCAGGTGGGGCATACTGCTCCGGCAGACACAGTATCTCATGCCTTATATCCAATAGAACAGCACCTGAAGACCTCGCTTCTTATGGAACTGCTGCGCCATACAGATACAGAATCAGTACTGGTCTTCACCCGCACCAAGCACCGGGCCAAGCGCGTTGGAGAGCAGCTGCAGAAGGCTGGTTACAGAGCGTCATCATTACAGGGAAATCTGTCTCAGAATAGGCGGCAGGCTGCACTCGATGGTTTCCGTGACGGCAAGTACCAGATACTCGTTGCCACTGATATTGCTGCCAGGGGCATAGATGTCTCGAACATATCTCATGTTATCAACTACGATATTCCTGCCACTGTAGATGCCTATACGCACCGTATCGGCAGAACCGGCCGTGCTGCAAAAACAGGAGATGCCTTTACCTTCATTACACATGAGGACGGGGAAACAGTGCGCAGCATCGAGCGCGTCCTGGGTGAAAAAATAGAACGCAGGTTTATGGAAGGTTTCGATTATAAGAAGCCTGCGCCTGCGCGGGACCGTGAGTTTGTACGTCCGCCTCGTGCAAGAGCGCCCTTCAGGCCCAGCGTGGCTGTTGAGCGCGGGCAGAGGAAGAGAAGGGCGGCATACTAACAGGCAGAAGGCCTTGCGATATCATTTTCAACCCCTTAGATAATCCCTTTTAAGAAAAGAAACAAGACTAATACGGATTCCACAGATGGCATGATACAAGCCTTCCCTTTGCCTCTCGGAATCGAGTTGCAACAACTTTCAACTCAGGAATAATCTTATCGCAAGGCTCAAACCTTTTTGGACATCTCGGATGGAAAGGACATCCGGAAGGAATGTGTATGGGGCTTGGGACCTCGCCGATGTCTTTTGGTGAATGGGTAAATGGGTGAATGGGCTTGCCCGCCGAGGTGGGTGAATGGGTAATACGGGGTGCTGATGCAAGTAAGATTTCTGTATAGGGGTGGAGCGATTCAGCGAAAAGCTCCTCTGTTTTTGCATGTTCTACAATTTTACCCAGATACATAACCGCAACAGTATCGCTGAAATAATGGACTACCTTAAGGTCATGGCTTATGAATAGAAATGCTATTTTTGTTTCCTTTCTGAGGTCCTGCAGAAGATTGATTATCTGTGCCTGTATCGAGACATCAAGCGCTGAGAGCGGTTCATCGGCAACTATTATTTTTGGATTTACTGCAAGCGCCCTTGCAATGCATATCCTCTGTCGCTGTCCACCGCTGAATTCGTGCGGATAGCGGTTCATGATATCAGTGCCGAGCCCTACCTTTTTTAAAAGTTCTGCGCACGCATCCTTCATGTTCTTCTTCTCTGTAATCCTGTGTATCTTTAAGGGCTCTGATATTGTATCAAAGACAGTCTTTCTCGGGTTCAGCGAAGCAAAAGGGTCCTGAAATACAATCTGCACGGACTTCCTGAATGCCTTTAAAGAATCACCGTCAAGTCCGAATATGTCTTTGCCGTCAAAAAGGACTGTCCCTGATGTAGGGGTTATAAGCCTGAGGACCAGCCGGGCAACCGTTGATTTGCCGCATCCGCTTTCACCAACAAGCGCAAAGACCTTATTTTCATCAACAGAAAAATCAATGCCGTCAACAGCCTTTAACCATTGAGCTGTTTCGCCAAAGGCTTTTTTAACAGGAAAATGTTTTTTAAGAGATTGAACCTTCAGTAGGGCCATTTTATCTCCGCAGCCCTTATGCACCTCACAGGATGCCGGCCGGCATTTTCTTTTAGTTCCGGCTCTTCAGCCCGGCAATTCGGCATCACAAACCTACACCTGTCGGAAAACTTGCATCCCTGAGGAAGCTTATCAGGGCGCGGGATCGTCCCGGGAATCGGTTTCAATGGTTTCCCTTTTTCCTTTGGCAAAGAATCAAGCAGTCCCATTGTATAAGGATGCCCTGGATTGTTAAATAATTCTCCTGCCTCTGCAAGTTCTACAATCCTTCCTGCATACATTATCGCGGCCTTTTTGGCATTTTCTGCGATAATGCCCAGGTCGTGAGTTATGAGGAGAATTGACATTTTTCTTTCTTCCCTGAGTTTCTGGAGAAGCTCAAGTATTTGCGACTGTATAGTCACATCGAGCGCTGTTGTTGGTTCATCGGCAATAAGGAGAGAAGGATTGCATGCAACTGCCATTGCTATCATCACTCTCTGCCTCATGCCCCCTGACATTTGATGCGGATACTCCTTTACCCTTATCTCAGGTGAAGGTATCTTTACATCCCTAAGCAAATCCACTGCCCTATCAAAGGCATCTTTTTTTGAAAGGCCAAGGTGTGTAGTCATAACTTCAGATATCTGGTAGCCAATGGTCAGGACCGGGTTCAGGGATGTCATTGGCTCCTGAAATATCATAGCTATCTCCCTGCCTCTGAGGCGGCGCAGGGATTCCCTGTCAAGCATGAGCAGGTCTTTGCCGTTAAAATTTATTAAGCCTTCGGCGTAAGCATTAGGAGGGAGGATACCCATTATAGAGAGCGCTGTAAGGCTCTTGCCGCAACCGCTTTCGCCGACAAGCCCGAATACCTCGGACTCTTTAATATCCAGGGAAAGATTGCTGACCACTTTTATTGGACTTGCCTTAGTCCTGAATGAGACGTTAAGATCCCTTATTTCAAGAAGGGACACTGCTGGCTACTGTTCCTTTTTTTTAAGGAGTTGGATATACGTCTTTGCTTCTTTCAGGTTGGGATTTTGTTTCAGGGCGCTTTCCCACTCCTCAAAGGCAAGGCCTGCAAGGCCCTTCATATAATAGGTCAGGCCCAGCTGGACCCATGCCTGTCCATAACCGGGATTTATTTCCTTTGCCTTTGTAAAATGTACTATTGCTTCTTCATAGAGCCCCTTGCTTCTCAGGGACATGCCGAGTTTTGTGCGTACATCAGCAAGCAATGGATGAAGCTTCAGCGCTTTGGAGTATTCTTCTATGGCGTCATCATACATCGCGAAATCAAAGTAAATGTTGCCTATCTTATAATGTTCGTTTGCCAGCTTCCCTGCTGCGAACGGGTCCAGAGACGTAGGGGTTGGACGGGCTATCTGAGCTGCCTTTGAAAATACCTCCTGCGCCTTCTTGAATTCGCCCATGTCATTGTATGCTATGGCAAGGTTAAGGGAAGCCTCTGTGTATTTCGGGTTCAGTTCAAGGGCCCTTTCAAAATACTCTGACGCCTCTTTGGTATTGCCTTTCAGGTGAGTTATAATGCCAAGCTTGTTTAATACATCTGCATAGTTAGGATTTATTTTAAGGATGTCCCTGAATATGGGTTCTGCCTCAGAGTATTTGCCATTCTGAAACAGCGACATGCCAAACTCATACAATTCATTTATCTTTGAATCCATTGTTATTTAATATATTGGTTCAGGGAGTCTTTGTCAACATGGTTATTTGCAACGGCTCCCGATATTTTCATTATGCATCAGGCCATTTTATCCTGATAGCGCTTTTTTTATGGCAGTTGCAATTTCCCGGCGCGAGAAAGGTTTTTGAATAGAGCCGATTGCGCCTTGCTTTAAAAGCTCGTCTATGCCTGCAAAACCATTTTGACTGTAACCCGAACAAAGCAATACCTTGACTCCAGGGGCAATTGTCTTTAACGCACGGAACACCTCTGTGCCGCCCATCTTCGGCATAATCATGTCCATTATGACAATTGCTATCTTGTCCTGCATCTGCCTGAAGATATTTATACCAGCGCTTCCGCTTTCTGCAAGCAGGACCGTGTAGCCGAGCGGCTCCAGCATGTCCCTGCATAATTCTCTGACATCAGATTCATCATCTATGACAAGGATTAGCCCCGAGCCCCTGATATCCTGGGTGTCCTGAGGCGCTTCTTCAATATCAGTCTCCTTTGTAACAGGCAGATATATATTGAATTGAGTCCCCTTGAGCGCTTCGCTGTAAAGGTTAATGTATCCGCCATGATTATTTATTATCGAATGTACTATATAGAGTCCAAGCCCTGTGCCCTTGCCTATTTCCTTTGTTGTAAAAAACGGGTCAAATATTTTTCTCTGTGTTACCCTGTCGATGCCTGCTCCTGTATCTGAAACAGACAATTTTATAAAGCCGCTCTTCCCGGCACGTATATTGCCGGGAGCGCCATTTTCTATGCCGACCGTTGCTGTTTCTATTAATAACCTCCCGCCATCCGGCATTGCATCCCTGGCGTTTACCGCAAGGTTAATGATAACCTGCTGTAACTGGGATGAGTCTGCCTTTGTATACGGGATACCCTCCTTAAGGTTTGTAGCTATTTCTATGTTTTTAGGTATGCTTCTTCGAAGCAGTTCCAGGGAATTTTTAACTATATCATTTATATCTACGGATTTTGCTTCCATCTTTTCTTTACGGGATATAGTAAGTATCTTTTTGCCAAAGTCTGCTCCTCTTTTTGCAGCATCGTGGATTATTGTTGCCGGTTTGTGAAAAGGATCTCCTTCCTGTGTCATTGATAAAATAATTTCGGCATATCCCAGAATGGCTGTCAGGAGATTGTTAAAGTCATGCGCCATGCCCCCTGCAAGCGTACCAACTGCTTCCATCTTCTGCGCCCTGATTAACCTTTCTTCCATCCTCTTTTTTTCCGTTATATTTATAAGATACCCGTCAAAACCTGTTATGCTGCCGCTGCTGTCCGTTTCAGGATATAAAGAGAGCGATATGATAATCTCATCTCCTGTTTTCCCGATGGCCATGTCTTCAAGATGAAAACCTTTTTCAGTAAGCGCTTTTCTAAGGCAGTCAGGAGCGGTTTTTTCCCCAATCAGGATATCGCAAAGGCCTGTTACTTCTCCAAACATTTCTTTAAATCTGCTGTTGGCCTCTATTACGGAGCCATCCTTGCCAAGCCTGAAAATAGCATGCTCAACCCGTTCAAAAATAGATTTTATTTTTTTCTCGGATTCAATCAGCTTATCGGTCCTGTCCTTAATTGCATGGCTCATTCTGTTAAATTCCAGAGAAAGCTCTCCTATCTCATCTGCAGAGCGCTGCGGAAGCATATCAGGCATTATTCCGTCTTTGAACTGCGATGCAGCCCTGTGAAGCGACATCACCGGCTTAATCACGAGCCGTCCTATAAGTATATTGATAGATATAATTGCAAGGAGAGTTATGATTGCTGATACAACGATATTGGTAATAATTATTCCTCTGAGTTCTTTTTGTATGGCCGCCGAGGACAGGATGATTCTTACAAACCCTATAATTACGGGGGGTGCATCTTCGGATGTCCTGAAAAATATGGGGCTGTAAAAGTCATAGCCATCGCTGATCTTTACCTGAAAAGGCGATGATTCACCCTTAAAATGCATGACTGCTTCAGGGCTTGGAGGGTCTTTTAATCTTTCAAAGGGATAGGCGTCAACAGCCTCCCATATATCTGAATAGACCTGTGCAAGGGTTACATCCGGCGACTTAATAATATATGAAGCCTTTTTAATGAGGTCAAGGTCTTCATTGATAAGCCCTTCCTCTGCTGCCTTGGAGAGTGAATAGGAAAGCGCCGTGCCTCTCAGTATCCGGCCCTGCTCTTTGCTGCGGGTGTGGGCTGTTGTAAAGAGGTATGTGCTTACAGCGCTGATAAGGATTATAATCAGCGCTATAAATATAGATACCTTTATTTGCAGGGATACCCTCATTTTACATCTGAAAGCGCTACAACACCCTGTGTCCTGATAAAGTTCTGCCCATCCCTGCTTAATACAAAATCAACAAATTTTTTTGCCTCTGGCCTCGGTTTTTTAGGCATTAAAATAAACAGCGGCCTTTTCAACGGGTAATTCTTACTTATAATATTCTTGCTTGTAGGATAGACGCCCTTAATTTTCAGCATCTTGACATCCCTTTTCCTTGCGCTTGTAAAACCGGTTGTTGCAAATCCATCGGCTGTCTCTTCCACCATCTGCTCAACTATGCCTGATGAGGCAAGAGACAGGGTATTCGGAGTTTCAACCGGGTCGAGCCCCTTTAAGACCAGCGCTTTTGTTGAGGCCTCAACACCGCTAAGGCCTTTTCTGGGCCTTGATATAAAGATTTTTATTGGTGCGTCTTTGCCTTTCAGCTTTTTCCAGTTGGTTATCTTGCCTGCGTATATGGCCCTGACATCTTCTATAGAAATATTGCTGGCAGGATTTGTTTTATGAACGATAAATACCAGCGCATCCCATGCAACCTGTATAAACTCAATATCTTCAGGGTCGCCTTCCTCCCTGGTTCTGCATGAAGCTGCAAAGTCAACCTTGCCGTTCCGAAGGTCCTCTATGCCTATGACAGTGCCTCCCCCGCGGACAAATACCTTGACGCCTGTCCGTCTTTCGTATTCTTTGGCAAGCTCTGTCAGATAACCCACATTGCTTACAGAACATCCGCTCCCTATGAGCTGTGCAGAATATGCCTCAGGCGTGTTTACAAGCCATGCCAACAAAAAGATTAATAGTGATATTGTATATGCGCCTGTCTTATTTTTCATAAGCTGTCATGCCATATAATTACATCGAAAGTTCAATACCGTCGCGTTTTTTCTTTATCAAATCGTATGTACGCATTTGAACATATCTATTATACACATTCAGCAGGAATCATGGATTTTTTATTTTACCCCGTTAGAAAGCCCTGCCTTTCAGGCAGTTTAAGAAACAAGGGCGGGGTTTACCGCAGCAAGGGATCTTTTATTCTTGCCTCTTTAAAGCCCTTTGCCCTGAAAAGGCAGCTGTCACATCTGCCGCAGGGAATTAATAAGGTTGAGGTAGAGGTTAAGGTTGAGAAATCCTTAGCCTTAGCCTCAGCCTTAGCCTTAGCCTTAACCTGTAATTGCTTTGGTTGCGGGTCATAGCAACTCCATGTCAGCGAATAATCAAGGCCGAGATGTTTCCCGTTTTTAATAATCTCTGCCTTGGTCATGTTGATTAAAGGCGCATTGATTCTGAATTTCATCTGCCCTTCAACAGATGCCTTTGTTGCAAGGTTGGCCATAGCCTCAAAGGCCTTAAGATATTCCGGCCTGCAGTCCGGATACCCGCTATAGTCAACTGCATTTGCGCCTATGAATATATTTTCCGCTGAAAGCACCTCTGCCCATGAAAGGGCAAAAGACAGGAAAATTGTATTCCGTGCAGGAACGTAGGTGACAGGGATTGGGGACTGGGGATTGGGGATTGGGGATTGGTTCTTACTACTAACCCCTAACCCCTGACCCCTAACCCCTGATTTTGGCACTTCCATCCCTGATGTCAGGGCCGAGCCGCCAATCTCTCTCAGGTCAAATTTTATTGTCAGATGTTTTTTTACACCGAGTGCCAGTGCAATTTTTTTTGCTGATTCAAGTTCTATTTTATGTCTTTGGCTGTAGTCAAAACTAAGTGCATATAGTTCGTAGCCTTTTGATTTTGCAATAGCAAGCGTGGTCGAAGAGTCAATCCCTCCGCTTAAGAGAACAACAGCCTTAGGAATTGGAAATTGGGGATTGGGGATTGGGGATTGGTCTTTTCTTCTAACCCCTACCCCCGAACCCCTAACCCCCTTTTTAATAGATGTCGTCCTCTGTCCCTTCTTTACCATCAGGGCCCATGCTGAGAAGGACAAAATTATTGTCTTCTGCTTTAAAGATAAATGGCCTTCCCCACCCGTCAGTCATCTTTGTTATTTGTTCTATTGCTGGCGGATAAGAACCGTTCTCGTATCTGTATTTTTCAATTCTGAACCTGATGCCATCTATATCTTCCGATGTTTTAATCTTGGCAAAGTTGTTGTTTCCCTGGAGTAAAAGCGGAATTACCGGAACCAACGATATAAAAAAACTGATTAAAAAAACGACTGCTGTAACAAATTTTGTAAGGGATAGCTTTCTTTTTGCCGGCGCTGCTGCTTCCTGCAAGGCAGCCACAGGCGCTATGGGTATGGCCTCTTTGGGCTCAATTGCACCTTTTTCCATAAGAGAAACAAGGGCTTTGGATGCCTGAAAATTATCCATCTGGCTATTGTCGATTATTGTGCTTACATCGCTTTCACTATTAACAAATCCGAATATCTCTTCTTCGTCAGGTGTAAGTTCAATGCCTTCCTTGCCTGTCTTTTCAAAAACAGTATCAAGGGTCAGCTTGCCTTCTATCAGCGACCATTCGTCAAGTATGCGGAGCCCTTCCATTAATAGATGTTGTGTATCCAGTGTTACAGGTATTTCCTTGTCAACAGGGACTCCCTGAGGTGAAAACTCGTACATCCCCTCTTTCCACCCGAAAAGCTGGGTTACTGTTTCGGTTATCTGAGAAGTGATAATCGCCTGTATGTGTTCTTTTTCAACGAGCCCATTTTTTATAAGGATATTGCCGGTCTTTATGCCTGTAGACTGCTGTTCCTCGAGGACTTTCTGAAGGTCTTCCTCTTTTAATATCCCTTTTTTTACAAGTGCCTTGCCGAGACGATTTGCCTCGACCCTTCTTTTTGACTCTGCCGACACAATATTGCCTTCGTAAAACAGGAGGCGGACCTTGTCCATCCTGCCTTCAAGCGTAAGAATGCCTGTCTTGCGCTGAAAATATATCAGCTGTAATATGTCTGCAAGACCAAACTCTTTTAAGGACCCCTCTAAAGCCATCCTCTGTTAAGCCTCCTTCTTACAACGATGCCGGAAATAAAGAATAAGACAGCCATCAATGCCAGTGACGGAATAGTTAGCCAATCATGAGAGAAAAAGGAAAGGCCTGTCCGGGAAAATGGGTTCAGTAATATTAAAATCAGCAGGAACAGGAATGACCACAGGAACAGGCTTCCTCCCAGGATTTTTCCTGCGTAGATATGAGCTATTCCAGGGAGAGTTAATGAAAGAATCCTGATTATAGTTCTTCTTTTTGTCTGGAGTTCCTGAACCTCCAGCAATTTGGCTACCCTCACCCTTGAATCAAGCCCGTCGAATTTAACCAGAGATTTATAGCATTGAGCGCACATCTGCCCCCAGAGCAATTCTTTCCCGCATTTGCCGCAAAGTATTGTGTTGCACCTCTTGCATCTGTACGCCCTGTCTTTTGCCCTGGAGGCAATCAGGTAAAATAACACGATTAAGCTTATTGCAACCAGAGCTGTAAGGGCTGAGCTTAATAAGGAGATTTTTATCAATTCCCGGGGTCTGCTGTCTGCGTATTTCCATAAGACAGATAATGGAAGGGTCTCGTCCATAAGAAAGCGGTTTGGGGTTCTTTTTGAGTTTGCGGCAAAACTTGATACAGCTTCTCTGTTTAATTTTGTTGCTTCAATAAAATACTCCTCACCTTTTACAAAATCAAACCTTTCACGGGAAACCTGGCTCAGATTATAATATGCTTCAGCCGACGGTTTAATCTCCAGGGATTTTTTATAAAAATCTGTAGCAGCAGCAATATCATTGATAGCGTAATAACAATTCCCGAGGTTTACATAAACCCGAGGGTCAGGAGAGGATGGTGAAATATTTTTATAAACTGCTATTGCCTCTTCATAATGCCCTTCTCTTTTAAGCGCAAGCCCGTAGGAAAAAAGAGAGACAAAATCATTCTTGCCCTTGAGGGCGGAGAGGGCATGTTTGTTGTCCCTGTTCTCATTTACAGCAACGCTGGCCCTGAGTTCAGGAGAAGCTGCAGAAAGGAAAATATTTGTTATGCGCAGTAAAAAAGGCGATAATAAAAGGAATAATATGGCCCCATATACAATGGCTTTATCCGCCTTGCTGAAATATAGCCCCAGGAGGCATATCGTGCCTGCGATAAAAAATAAAGGGCCTGCCAGGGAAAGAGGGACAAGAGACAGGATAATTAAAAACTTCTTCTTGTCTTCTATAATGTCATGAGAGAGGAGTGGTGAATCTGTAAAAAATCTTATGACCGCAACCATTATAAAGACAAGAATAAATGACGATATAAGACTGATAAATGACAGCCCGGCGATGCTTACCAGCCACCAGAAATTTCTTTCATACGCCCTGATGCCTTCTATCATATAATTGAGTCCTTCAAATATGCCCTCAGGAGAAAGCGAGAACCTTATCCTTGCCATTTCAAAATATGCAGCCGGAAGATCCGGAGAATATTTTATTGCCTCTGTTAAAAGGCGTTTTGCATTGGATGGGTCGGCCTGCGCTTTTTTAATTAAGGAATAAGAATATGGCTCGGTGTTTTTCAATCCGCTGTTAAGCCTTGATTCATAAACATCCCGCGGGGCCGGGTCTGCGATTTCTGCAAAGGAGGGCAGAGGGAAAGATAATGCCAAAAGAAATGCAAAGAGCAAAGATACGGGATAAATAACCTTATTTTTTGTCAAGACCGCTCTCCAATCTTTTTTTCAGTCCCTTTTATAAGCCTCTCCATATTTCCAATATGCCTTGATAAGATTAAAACTGTAATTACGGCCGAGGTGATTAATTTCACCTTTGAGTAATCAAATAACCAGACATTTACCGGCAAAAGCCCAAATGACATAATTGCCCCCAAAGAAGAATATTTTGTCATGAGCACTGCTACCAGCCATATTATAAGTGTAAGTATAGCAATTTGTGGAGAATAAATTAACAAAACTCCAATACCTGTGGCAACGCCTTTCCCGCCCCTGAATCCCAGGAAGAGAGAAAAATTGTGGCCGAGTATGGCGGAAATCCCCATTATCCCTTCGTAAGCAGCTCCCACAGACAAGTAAGCCCCGATTGCTGCGGCAGCGGCGCCCTTTAACATATCACCCAGCAGTGTCATGGCAGCAGAGCCTTTGCCTAAGGTTCTAAGGACATTTGTTGCGCCTATGTTCCCGCTTCCGACCTTTTTCAGGTCAATGCCTTTAGCCTTTGCGATTATAACGCCAAAGGGAATCGAGCCGAGGATAAATGAAAAGATTATCAGCAGAGATATTTTTATCATATCTTTTTCCAGAAAGAGACTGTATATTGGATGCCTGAGATTACAGAAAGGACAAGGGCAACCCAGACAAAGGCAATGCCGATATCGTATAAGTCCAGCGGAAGATTGTCAAAAAAACTGCCCACCAGTATGAGGCATAATATAGCAGTTATCTGGGCGCCAATCTTTAATTTTCCGCCCATTTCAGCCGGGATGATTATATCTTTTGAAAGGGCAACAACCCGAAGGCCTGTTATAAGAAATTCCCTGACAATAATAATTATCGCCATCCAGGCAGACAGCCTTGCCATATCTACCAAAACCACAAGGGCTGAAATAACAAGAAATTTATCTGCCAGAGGATCAAGGATAATGCCGAACTTTGTTACCTGGCCGGAACGCCTTGCAAAGTAGCCGTCAAGAAAATCCGTTATAGAAGCAATGCCGAATATTATTGCGCCCCAGAACGGATGCTGGTAAACAACAGCAATAAATACAGGGATAAGGATAATCCTGCTTAAGGTGAGCAAAGTAGGAAGATTAAGTCTTGGAGTACTCATCTATGATGCCCTTCCAGAGCCCCTTTGCCTTAAGAAGAAAATCACATACCTCCCTGACCGCTCCCCTTCCGCCTCTGTTTTTTGTTGCCATCATGGCAGCGTTTTTAACTTCGTTCTCAGCTTCTGCAACAGCCACTGAAAGGCCTGCTTTTTTCAGAAGGGATATATCCACTATATCGTCACCGATATAGGCTATCTCGTCATCTTTAACCGAATATTTTTCAATGAGTTGATTATAGGCAACCCGTTTGTCATGGCATCTCTGAAAGACCTCTGCGATACCGAGTTCCTGAGCTCTTCTTTCAACAACCTTTGACTGCCTTCCCGTAATTATTGCAACTACAATACCTGCCCTGACGAGCATCTTTATCCCATGGCCGTCACGCACATGGAAGGACTTGAATTCATTTCCTTCATTATCAAGGATAATGCTCCCATCAGTAAGCACCCCGTCAACATCAAGGATGAGGAGCTTTATCTTTTTAGCGATTTTTTCGAGTTGTTTTTTTGTCTTTTTCATAATGCCCTTTTTGCTTAGATTCCAATTCGCTACACCGTGTGTAGCTTTTTAAAATTTCCCAGACACCGTCTGGGATTTCACTATGATTTCGGCAGACGGTGTCTGCCCTTTTTCACTTTCAGTGATTTCCGAGACAATGTTTCGGAAATTACATCCAATTTTATTTTCCTTCTAAAATCTCGGAAAGGTATTTGCTAATTCTATCTTTATTGGTAGCTAATGTTGAAAACTGTTTATCGCAAACATCACTGAACCGAGCTAATACCTTTCGGTTTATTGATTCCTGATCTTCGAAGATAGTCATTGTCCTGAAAGGCACACCAAATTTTTCGTATTGCAGGCATGATATCGTTACGTCTCTGCATTTATCATCATTAGAGACGCCGAAAACAAAAAGAGGACGTGTCATACCGTTTATTCTGAAATCAATCATATATTTTCCGTCAGGGTCGTGTTGCTTATCAAAGTAATTAAATATACGTCGTTCCGACGGAACTTTTTCTTCTAATAAAGCCCTAAAATCTTCCATAAAAGTTGACCTTACACGCTCTCTGGAGAGATAGCTGATGTCTGTTATTTTTATCAACCCTTGAAGATAACTATATAGCGCGTCTCCAAACTGATTATTGGGAACCTCAGAGATCAGTTCTCCTTCCTGGTTTTTTATTCCGTAGCTCGCAAGCACATTATCAATAACCTTTTTCCTTGTTCCTTTATCAATGTCAATGTCATCATAGCTTACATGCATAAATGTGTGGCCCTCATCAGTGAAACGCCATTTTCCTTCTGTGCCCTTTAGCAAAACAACAAGATGGTCTCCATCATCAAACATAAAAGGATTAAAGACAATAAATCTGCTTAAACCTTCCTGTGTCAAGGCTATTTCATCGCAGACCTTACTCTTAAATTCTTTTTCTATAATCTCTAAATTCATGAGATACCACCTCCTTCAAAGAGAGATGTCTGTTTATCATCCTCACGCTTTACATTACATTCTACCAAGAATTGCTCAACTGCTGCATGGAAGTCTGAGTATTTTGTTGTGACTTCGGCATGACCATCGATTTTGTAGCCGCCTTCCTGATATCTTTGAGTTGCCTTATGAATATGAAACGCTGGGGCAAATGTGTGGTCGGGCAATCCATTTTCTTTTTCCCATTTATTAGTATGCTTTGATGGATGCTTCCCGTTATATCTGAGCAAAATATACTCCAGAGTGGAATCCTTCTCTTTTACTGTGAGAATAATTGAAAAATCTAAAATATTAAGCTTGTTTTGTCTGAGGATTATTCTAAAAAAATTGCCGCCGTTCCCTTCAATTTCAGCTTCCTTTTCTTTGTGCTGATAGTGGGTTTTGTCTTTTGTCTCTAATCGTGAAAACCAATTGGTAGGCACAATCTTCGGCTCTGAGATTAAAGCACCTATTTCTTCATCCGTAAGGATTCTCATAGTGTTAATTCATACATTTTACGAATATTTTTTTCAAGGGCAGAAGAAATATCAAAAACATTGTTAATTTTTTCGATAGCCGCAAGTGGCTTCCCTTTGTTATCAGATGCGGAACGGGAGATACCGAAAACTTTTTCAAAGTCGGGTGTTAGCATCCATGTTTTATCAGGAGAACTTACTAAGGTTTCAATATTTTTGTTTTCAGCAAAACACCTTTGTTGTGCTTCAAATTTTGACTTCTCTTTCTCATCCAATAATCCTTTCTTGTTTTTTTCTATCAGTTCATCGCTCATAGGGTCTTCATCATATGCTATAAAATATTGAATGCCAAAAGCATTTAGTACTTCTATGTAAAGAGGAATATTGAATTTGCTGCCGCAATCTATGATGCAAACATTTTCATCATAACAGCCAATTCTTTGAGCTAAAAGAGGGAATATAATTTTTTCGGTTTCCCCTTCTACCAGCACAACTTTCCTAGCAAAAAATAATTCGCTTCTGTCTGGGTTAAACCAATACGCCATTTTCAAGCGATTTTTCTTGTCAGGCCGCTCTCCTCCTTCAAAGAGTTCCTTTGTACATTGTGCAATTAGCGTTCCCGCTTCAGAAGATGGCTTTCTTACAACAGTAATTGATCTATACAAGTCCATATCCACGAACCATGTTGAATGTGTACATAAAAAGACTTGATGATTAGGGGCATTTGACAGTTCCCCTAAAGAAACCATTATTTGTCTTTGAGCCTGAGGATGCAAAAATAATTCAGGCTCTTCGATAGCAAAAAATGTGGACTGAGATGCATACCTGCTTTTCTTTACACCTATATCAGTAGTTTGCTCTCTCATTTTTCTTATGGTTTTTGCCCATTCCTTAAATAATGCAAAGATAAGGGATCGCTGTATACCGTGTCCTTTCATTTCAATTGGGGTTCTTATCCCGTCATTGACAAATATAGAAGTGCCAAGCTGAAAAAGTTTTTCGATATCTGGCGGTGTAATTTCTATATCTAATGAAACTTCCCATGGCTTTAATTCTTGCGCTAAAGACTTTTCTAATTCAAAAAGCTCTTTAGGTCTTTTGCCACCTTCAACATTTAAGGATGAAAGAAGCCTACTAAGTTTTTCTTTTATCTCAATAAAATCTGGGTTGTTTAAGGACATCTCTTTTATTAGATTATTCAGCAGTTTCCCAAAATTGGTAGTTGCTTGCACTTTGGTTTCATCTGATATATCACGAACCGCAGGAATTAAATAAAAATCGCCTAGAATTCCAGAGGCAAAAGTTTTTGCACCCATGAATGGACCTGTTTCTATCCTGACATCAAAAGACAAGTTATCCCTATACGCTTCGATATATTTTAGTTGTGCTTCTTCAATATGAGATTTTGTTAGTCTTCCTGTGGGGGGCAAAAGATTAATGAATTCAGATGGTAGGCTAGTTAAAGTATCTCTATTGGTATAATTACTTGCATTGTCTGGAACCAGCCATTCTTCCTGAGGAGCGTTTATATAGCCATTATAAAATGACTCGATTTTCTTATCTTCAGCAGTTTTGGCTGTCTTCAAAATTCTGATTGTCTGATCAGGAAGCAGGTATTTTTTAAAAGTGGTTTTATCTTGCTCTTCTAAATCGAAGAACTGGAGTTCGACACTTAAGACATTAGGGGTATCTGCATGTTTAAAAAAGTCATCGTCGGAAACCCTGAAAGAAGATTCAAAAAAGAATTGTAGAGCCAAGAAAATATTTGACTTGCCATGATTATTTTGGCCTATAAAAATGCCTAGGGGTTCGCAATTTATTTCGATATGCTTAATAGATCGGAAGTTATCAATTGTTATTTTCTTAATTCGCATTTTATCTCGCTACTGGCTTTATATATGCAACAAACAATCCGTTTAAATTTCTATTAGACTATCTTTTACACAAAAAATGTCCTTTCACACTATCCCCTTCCTCAAAATGTCATGAAGATGGATTATGCCCTTTGCCTTTCCATCTGAATCAGGCACTGCAAGAGAAGTTATAGATTTGCTTTCCATGATGGATAACGCCTTTGCTGCAAGCTCGTCTTCTGAAATGGTCTTTGGATTTTTTGTCATTACCTCGCCTGCCTTCATATCGAATACTGCCTTGCCCCATTTTTCTATCCCGCGCCTCAGATCGCCGTCTGTAATGACCCCGAGTATTTTTTTATCAGAATCCACAACAATAGCAACCCCAAGCCTTTTAGATGATATTTCCATAACAGCCTTGGTCATGGATTTATCGGGTGACACCAGGGGGAGCGCATCTCCTGTGTGCATTAAATCTTTAACCTTTATGAATAGTTTTTTCCCGAGGCTGCCTCCTGGATGGAAAAAGGCAAAGTCTTCTTCTTTATATCCCCTTTTCATTAAAAGCGCAACTGCTATTGCATCACCCATTGCCAGGGTCGCAGTTGTTGATGCGGTCGGCACAATACCGAGAGGACATGCCTCTTCTTTTACAGACACATCAAGGGTAATATCTGCTGCCTTTGAGAGAGTAGAATTTGGATTGCCTGTCATTGAAATCAGGCTCACATTAAATCTTTTTAAGAATGGGATTATTCCGACAAGCTCTTCTGTCTCCCCGCTGTTTGAGATGGCGATTATCACGTCATCTGCTGTTACCATGCCGATGTCCCCGTGGATTGCCTCGGCAGGATGCAGAAAGAACGCCGGAGTGCCGGTAGAAGCAAGTGTGGCTGCTATTTTTTTCCCGACAAGGCCCGACTTCCCCATCCCTGTAACAACAACCCGGCCTTTGCTTTTGAAGATAGTATTGACCGCCTCTTCAAAATTGCTGTTGAGCTTATCTGTAAGGGCAAGAATAGCATCAGCCTCTATTTTTAAAACTCTTTTTGCAATATCAATGATGTTTTCCATTTATAACTGCTTTCTTGCAGGCCGGGGCATAGTATTTGAGCGGTTTTTTTGCCCGCAATTCACACAGTAAAAATCAAAACATAAAAGCGGGCAAAACCTCGGAGGGCGAAGCCCGAGAATGAGCGAAAATGCTATGTCCTGGCCTTGCTTTATTGATTTATTACTCAAACTGACACCTCAGCCATCCCGGAGGGACTTCTTTCCTGTGGGCTTCATCTTCAAGTCCGCCCAGGTCCTTTTCAGCATACCTTAGCTGCTTCTTTGATTTCGTTATTTTATTTTGAATTGTCTTTTTCTTTTTATAGGAAACATTCATGCTGCTTTCTCCTGAAAGTTCCTTCTCAGCCTCTGCAATATCATCTTTTACCTTTTCTATTTTCTTTTTATAAGAGCTTGCTGTTTTGCACCAGTATTCTTTCTCGTGCTCTTCCTTTGATTTTTGTGATTTCTCTTTTTTCCTTTCTGCATTATCCGTCTTTACAACCCCGGTTTTGCTGTCAGAAGGCCTTTTGTATTTCTCAATATCCTGATTTGTGTAAACAGGCGCTTCTTTTTTATCCTCTCCAAAAGCAGAACCGGAAAATAGTCCAACAGAAACAACCAGCAGTAAAATGAATAAAGACCCTGAGGATATTTTCAACTTTTCCCTCCTTTTTGCCCTGAGACCAGGCCGTGAATACCTTTTATTATATTCAGCAGGCCCTGAACGTCATCTAGCTTTATCATATTCGGCCCGTCGCACAATGCCTTTGAAGGCTCCGGATGAACCTCCATGAATAAACCATCAACCCCCACAGCTACGGCTGCCCTGGCAAACGGCTCGGCAAATTCCCTCTGGCCTCCTGAAGAAGTCCCCTGTCCGCCGGGAAGTTGCAGGCTGTGTGTTACATCGAAAATCACAGGATATCCAAATGAGCGCATAATAGGGAACCCTCTAAAATCAACAACAAGGTTGTTATATCCGAAGGATGTTCCCCGTTCCGTAATAGAAAGATTATGATTACCGGTTGATGTAAATTTATCTATAATGTTTTTAATGTCCCATGGCGAAAGGAACTGCCCTTTCTTGATATTAACAGGCTTTCCTGTTTTTGCTGCTGCAAGAATAAGGTTCGTTTGCCTGCATAAAAAGGCAGGTATCTGAATTGCATCAAGGACCTCTGAGGCAGGTTTTATCTCTTCAATAGAATGGACATCAGTGATTACGGGGATATCCAGCCTGCTTTTAATGTCTGCAAGAACCCTTAAGCCTTTTTCCATGCCGGGCCCTCTGAAAGATTTTATTGATGTCCTGTTGGCCTTATCGTAAGAACTTTTAAAAACAAACGAAAGGCCGGCTGCTGAACATAGCTCTTTAAGTTTTTTGGCTGTATTAAAAGTTATGTCTTCGTTCTCGATAACACAGGGGCCTGCCATGATTAAAGGAGGATTATTTCCCCCAACCTTTGCGCCTGCTATGCTTATTTCTCTGGTCATTGTTATCCTATAGTCAAGAGAGCTTTTCTTTTTCGCTTTTATCAGCCTCATGTGCAGTCCCGGCATAAGGGAACAATGAGCGTTTTTCCCTTAAGGCAGCTCCGATAAATTCCCTGAAAAGAGGATGAGGCTCTGTGGGCCTTGATTTAAATTCCGGATGAAACTGACATCCCAGAAACCACGGATGATTTTCCATTTCTATAATCTCAACAAGTTCGCCGTCAGGGCTTGTCCCGCTTATCTTCATCCCAAGCCTTGTGAGTATTCCTTTATATGCATTGTTGAACTCATACCTGTGCCTGTGCCGTTCAGAAATCTCTTTTACACCGTATGCCCTATCGGCATTTGTTCCCTTCTCAATAACACATGGATATGCACCAAGCCTCATGGTCCCGCCTTTTTCCGATGCATCTGTCCGCTCTTCAACCCTGCCTTTTCTGAAATCAAACCATCTTTCCATAAGATAAATAACCGGATCTTTTGTGTTAAGGTCAAACTCAGTGCTGTTTGCCTTAAGTCCGCATACATTCCGCGCATACTCTATGACAGCGCACTGCATCCCGAGGCATATGCCGAAATAAGGTATCTTTTTCTCGCGGGCATATTTCACGGCCTCAATCTTTCCTTCAATCCCCCTGTAGCCGAATCCTCCCGGCACAAGAATACCATCGGCCTCTGCCAGATATTTTTCAGCGCCATGGACTTCTATCTCCTCGGAATCAATCCACTGTAAATTCACCTTTGCATCGTTAGCAATACCGCCGTGTGTGAGGGCTTCTATAAGGCTTTTGTAAGAATCCTTAAGTCCCACATATTTACCTACAATTGCTATGTTTACCTCTTCCCTGGGCTCCTTTATCTTTCTTACTATGTCTTTCCACTGCATAAGCCTGTCTGAGGCGGATGCATCTTTAGTATCTAGTTTCAGTTTATTTATTATCTGCTGGTCAAGTCCTTCTGCATTAAGGGCCAGCGGCACTTCATATACTGTATCCACATCCATTGCAGTGATTACGGCATCCATGTCCAGGTTGCAGTGGATTGCTATCTTTTTCTTTGCCTCAGGCGTAATGGGCCTGTCTGTCCTGCAAAGAAGAAGGTCAGCCTGTATACCGATTGCACGGAGCTCCCTGATGCTGTGCTGGGAGGGTTTTGTCTTGATCTCTCCGGATGTCTTTATATAAGGAACAAGCGTGAGATGGACATACAGCACATTTTCACGCCCGACATCATATCTCATCTGCCTTATGGCCTCCAGAAACGGAAGGCTCTCTATGTCACCGATAGTGCCGCCTATTTCGACTATTACAACATCATAGTTATTGCTTACGGATTTTATTGCACGCTTTATCTCATCTGTTATATGAGGAATTACCTGGACCGTATCTCCCAGATAATCGCCCCGCCTTTCCTTTGTTATGACATTGTAGTAAATTTTCCCTGTGGTGTAATTATTTGCCTGGGATGTCCTTATGTGGGTGAACCTTTCATAGTGCCCTATGTCAAGGTCTGTCTCTGCGCCATCGTCTGTTACAAAGACCTCGCCGTGCTGGAACGGGCTTAATGTGCCTGGGTCAACATTGATGTAGGGGTCAAGCTTTTGAAGCGTAACCTTAAGCCCCCTTGCCTCAAGAAGCGCGCCTATTGCAGAGGCAGCTATGCCTTTCCCGAGAGATGATAAAACTCCGCCTGTTACGAAGATAAATTTAGCCATTTCTTTGCCCTTTCTAAATCTTCCGGGGTATCAACCCCCACAGTTTCGAATGATGTCTCCTTTACCTTTATCCTGAACCCGTTTGCAAGCGCACGAAGCTGTTCAAGTTTCTCTATCTGCTCCAGAGGCGCCGGGTCCATTTTTGCAAGACTTAAAAGCACATCCCGCCTGTAACTGTAAATGCCGATATGCTTATACATAAATAGTTCCTTAGCTCCATAGTTCCGTAGTTCCGTAGTTGTACTATCTTTGGCACTTTGGCACTTTGGCACTTTGGCACTAAATAACTCTCTGTGATAGGGTATCGGCGCCCTTGAAAAATACATTGCAAACCTGTCCCTATCAAATACAGCCTTAACAACATTAGGGTCAAATATCTCTTTAGGGTCTTCTATCTTTTTTACCAAAGTGCCCATTGCTGCTTTTTTATCATCGAGCAGCCCTATAACGTCGTCAATCATCTCAGGCCTGATGAGCGGCTCGTCGCCCTGGACATTGACAATTATATCATAATCCAAAGAGGCGGCGGCCTCTGCTATGCGGTCAGTTCCTGACGCATGCGAGCTTGAGGTCATAACTGCCTTTCCTCCGAAGCCAAGCACGGCCTCAAATATGGCCTTGCTGTCTGTTGCAACCATTACCTCTTTTGCAAGCTTTGATTTCTTTGAGTTTTCATAAGCGTGCTGGATGAGGGGTTTCCCATTTAGGGGTGCAAGGGGCTTGCCCGGAAAACGGGTCGAATCATAACGGGCAGGGATAATAACAATCGCTGTCATGCGTTTGGATAATTATATATGATTTGGGAAAAAATTTAAATGAAAAAGCAGGAGAAGAATTTAATGTAACTATTTATCAAGAGGACTTCTCACTCCGAGGATATTTTTTGTAGCGACATGAGTATAAATTATAGTTGTTCATAACCGTTTTCAATAAGATGCGTAGCAAAACTGTGTCTTAGCGTATGCGACATAATATTATATCCAACTAAAAATTAGTTGCTTTACTTTTCAATGACTTGACCATTCATAGTTTTAGAGATTTCTCTTGACAGAACCTATGGGTTACCCTAAAATTATCCAAAAAGACGCATGCGGCATAAAAATAATGTTGTGTGTAATAATATAGTTAAGTTCCCAATGATGGTTGATAATTCCTACGCCTATCCCAGCAAAAAGCGGATTCGGACGCTACAACTTCTGGCTGCTACCGTTGGACTTATCACCAGTGCTATCGGAATCCTTGGAAGTACCAGCCCGTGAATGCCATCGCTAACTTAAGGAGGAATCATGATCAATAAACGCAATCCGAGAGCATTGATGTTTGTATTCGCAGCGATATGCTTTGCCGCAATGCTTACATCAGGATGTACGTCAGTCAAGGTACGGCCCGTTGACGCCGGCCTCGACATGTCTCATATCTTTATCCAGAAAAACGAGAAGGTCGCAGCCCAGGATTTTATTTCGGTACTGATTGATGGCTGCTCGCGTCATGGTATATCTACTTCCGTCGTAACTAACGGCTATACATCAGGTGAGAAAGATTTTACCCTGCAGTATACGGCACTCAGGAATTGGGATTTAGGGACCTATTTAACGCACGCGGAGATCTACATATACCGGAACAGACTTCTGATTGGGTCGGCCGAGTATCACCTGATAGCAGATGGCGGGTTTTCATTATTCAAATGGCAAGGAACAGAGGCGAAGATAGGTCCAGTGATTGACGAGCTGTTGCAGAATTACAAGCCAACAAAATAAGACGAAACAGCGCTTATAGCGGATCGACAGAAACTTCGCTAAAACCAGTATTATTAGTTCACTCGGGGAGAGTGTTATTTGGATGTAGGTCTTTCCGATTCATTCAATATACAGAGGAGGGGGAAAATGATTTTCAGAAAGATGATATACGTATTTTTTGCGCTGTCCCTTTTTGGATGTGCCACACCAAACATGAAACTTTCTCAAACTTCAAACATGAGTATAGCAGTAAAGCAGGATAAAGCACTCATTTATTTTATCCGGCCTGAACCTCTTGGTTATCTGATCAATGCTGCTGTGTATGATGGTGAGGAATTTATAGGCTTTATTCCGTATAAAAAAAGATTGCCGTACTTTGCTTCACCCGGTGAACATCGCTTTATGGTGATATCGGAGGCAGCGGACTTTATGGACGCAAACGTTTTGTCAGGCAAAACTTATTATGTGCAGGTTTTTCCAAGGATGGGGGCATGGAGGGCCCGTTTTTCTTTGGGACCTATAACAAAGGAAGAACTGCAGATAGATAAGGTCAAAACCTGGATCAATGAGTCTCAACTGATCGAAAATAAACCGGAAGCGTATGAGTGGGCAAAAGAAAATAGGGCAAGTGTTCTTGAAAAAAAGGAAGCATATCTTAAAAAGTGGTTGGAAAAGGATAGAGCCAAGCAGCGATTCCTGGAACCTGATGATGCGTTGTAAGGAATGGACTTGGTAAAGCTTTTATGTAGTGGTCTTTTGGTTTAAAACCATGTGGGGTAGGTAGAACGAAGTGAATTCGAAAGCTGATTCTAACCAGCGCGCGTGTTGGTCGCCTATGAACCGCGCGCCAAACCCACACATTGCCTCATTACCCCCAAAGCCATCTGAATATTTATTTCTGTGCTAAAATCCAACATGGAATTTATTGACGTGCTTTTCCCCATAAATCTCGGTCCGTTAATCTATAAATGCCCTGACAATCTTATTGATAAAGCGCTGCCGGGAATGCTTGTTTCCGCGCCCCTTAAAAACCAGACAGCAAAGGGAATAATCTTAAGTAAATCGTCACACGCTGCACGCTCTGCGCCGAACGCTTTGCGCTATATAAGCGACATCCATGGCGAAGCTCCAATGTTTGAACCGCCTTTATTAAAATTACTTGACTGGATGTCAGATTACTATATTGCAAATAAAGGCGTTGTTTTAAAAAATATGCTTCCGAAAGAGGCATTCAGGAAAGTAAAGGCAAGGAAAGCTCAGGCCAGAGAGCAGAGGGCAGAGGGCACAGAGCAGAGGCCGTTGAATGAAATCGAAGAAAATATAATTTCAGCAATTAACGGGTCTGTTGCAAACAAAGAATACAAAACATTTCTTCTTCATGCGCCAACGTCTTTTTATGAAATATCATTTATCAGGAAGCTCCTTCAAGCACGCCAACAGGGGAGCGCAATAATCCTTGCCCCTGAGATTGTACACATAAGCCACATTGAACCAGTAATAAGGGAAATTGCCGGTGAGAAGCTCTGTATACTTCATAGCGCTATGAGCCATGGCCAACGTTCAGCCACAATCGAAAAAATCCTTTCCGGCGAATGCAATGTAGTGCTCGGAACAAGGGCAGCTGTCTTTGCTCCAATGAAAAACGTATCTATGATTGCAGTAATGCAGGAACACAGCAGTTCATACAAGGCAGAAGAAGGGTTGAGATATAATGCAAGGGATATTGCTGTAATGAGGGGTTATCTTGAAAAGGCAACAGTTGTATTATCCTCAATATGCCCGTCTCTTGAGTCAATCTATAATGTAAAACAGAACAAGTATGCATTCCTGAAGCCTGAGGCATCTGTCCAGAGGCCAAAGATAAGAATATTGAATATGTATAATGAAAAACAGCCTGTCCAGAACATATCAAAGACCGTGATTGATGCAGCATCATATGCTATCAAAAAAAATGAGCGGATTATGTTTGTCATTAACCGGAAAGGGTATTCATTGCTCACCTGCAAAGAATGCGATAATACAGAAACCTGCAACAGTTGCGGTATTCCATTGATTTTCCATAAGGATGATAAGGTTCTCAGGTGCCATTACTGCGGTTTTATCTCTCTGCCTCCTGAAAAGTGCAAAAAATGCGGCAGCTTCAAAATTGAGCTCATCGGCACAGGCATACAGAGAGTTGAGGAGAATATAAAAAAACTTTTCAATATTGACCCTGTCAGGCTCGACAGCGACAGGATAGAAAAGAAGGCAGCGAAGGCCGGCCTCCCAGAGATGATAAAAGGCGAAACCATAGTCCTCGGGACAAAACTGATGACGAAAAGACTGACGTCACAAGACGGATTTGATATGGGAGTTGTCCTGAATGCTGATATATATATAAACCTGCCTGACTTCAGGGCAATAGAAAAGGCATATCAGGAACTGTCTGCCATAGCTGACAAGATAAAGCCCATGGGCAGGGTGTTTATCCAGACAAGAATGCCCAGAAACTATTTGTTTAAATTTATCAGAAACCATGATTATGCCGGATTTTGCGAGGAAGAACTCTCAAAAAGAAAAGAAATGTCATATCCTCCGCATTCAAAAATTGCGCTTATTACCTTTAAAGGCAGTGATTACGATGATAACAGGGTGGCCGAGGTTATAGAAAGGCTTGTTGAAGATAATAATGGCCTGGAGATTCTAGGGCCTTCAGTCTCAATGAGCAGAAAAGGCCGCAAGGAACATTCAATGCTCATAAAAACCACATCAAAGACAAAGCTTTATTCTTCCGCAAAAGAATTTTTAAAGCTTGCTGAAGGATGCAAGAATCTAAAAATAAGCATTGCTGTTGACCCCTGAGCGCTTATCTAATAAACCCCGTTAGAAGGGCGAATGTCTCCTAACGGGGTTTATTATGCACGATTGACGCAGCCCAAAGCTTAAATATAGAATAGTTTCTGTGCTTAAGATCGGCAACGTAACATTCCCTTCTCCGTATATTCTGGCCCCGCTGTCAGGGATAAGTGATCTGCCGTTTCGTATGATTAACCGTTCTTTCGGGTGTAAATTTGCGTTTTCAGAGATGATAAGCTGCCGCGCCCTTGTCAGCCGGAACAAAAAGACACTGGATATGCTTTCAACGATTCCTTCTGACAGGCCTCTGGGGATACAATTGCTCGGTAATGATACTGAGTTTATACGCGGCGCGCTGGAAGTGCTGAGTGAATACGACATTTTCGATATTATAGATTTTAATGCAGCCTGCCCGGTAAGCAAGGTAACAAACAGGGGCGAAGGAGCAAGCCTGCTTAAGGAGCCGCGCAGATTAAGTGAACTGCTTAAAGTTCTGGTTGAAAATTCCAGGGTCCCTGTCACTGTAAAGATACGTTCAGGCTGGGATGAGGCCTGTATAAATGCCAGAGATGCGGCGCTTTATGCACAGGATTCAGGAATAAAGGGGTTATTCATCCATGGAAGAACAAGGGAGCAGGGGTATAAAGGAGGGGTGGATTATCAGGTAATCAGAAAGGTAAAAGAGGCGCTTGCAATACCGGTCATCGCCAGCGGAGATGTGCTGTCCCCCCAGTTGATTAAAAAGATGTTCGATGAGACAGGATGTGACGGTGTGGTAATAGCAAGAGGTGCGCTGGGGAATCCCTGGATATTTAAGGATGCGGAGAAATTCATGAGAAGCGGAACGATACCGCAGAGACGCTGCAGGGATGAGATAGTCAACACGATGCTCACACACCTGAATTTATGCAGTGATTACCACGGCGAGACAATAGGGATTAAGCTTTTCCGCAAATTTTTTGTATGGTATACAAAAGGGCTTAGAGATATTAAGCCGCTGAGAGAAAAGGCATTCCATGCAAAGACAAAAGATCAGATGATAGAAACCATTAATGAGCTAAAGGCGGCTAAAGAGGATGTTTTAGTCCGCTGAATTTTTCTTCCTGTATAATTCTGCTTCTTTTTTTACCTTCCTGTAAGCAAAGGGAAATAGAAAGACAACAAGCTGCGTTGAAAGGAACTCTAAAATACTTATTTCTCCTTCCCTGCCGATATACCTTTTAAGAAGGACAAAGGAATGGCGGCTTATTGAGGTCGCGCCTATCCAGAGAAAGCCAAACAACAGGACCATCACAAGCATTAAGAAGTTTATCCTCTGAATGAAAACAGCAGCTAAAAAAAGGGAAACAAGTATAATGAATGAGCCTATTGCAGCAAGGCTCCAAAAGCGATAATTAGCGAGCAGTTTATCCACTAGCGTATCTTTTCCGCTCATAACACGGGAATGCCGAATTTCTTAAGGCTTTCCGTTAAGGCGCTTAAGGGAAGGCCGATTACATTAAAATAATCTCCCTCGATTTTTTTGATGATGACAGAGCCAAGCCCCTGAATAGCATAGGCCCCTGCCTTGTCCAGAGGTTCTTTTGTCCTGACATAGGCGTCTATCTCTTTTGAAGAAAGTTTTTTGAGATAGACCTTTGTCTCTACTGAGCCTGAGATTGTTTTATTGCTGCCGGTATCCATGACAGTAAAGCCTGTAATCACGGAGTGCGGCCTGTTGTTAAGTGTTTTGAGCATTTTTTTTGCTTCTGCGGCAGTGTGCGGTTTGCCGAGCAACCTGTTTTTAAGGACAATAAATGTGTCTGCTGCAATAATAATCGCATTTTTATATTTTCCGGCAATTGTTTTTGCTTTTTGTTTAGACAGGAACCTTGCAAGTTTATGAGGTTTTAATTTCAGGTTCAGGTTTTCTTCATAGTTGCTTGCATCAACCCGGAACTTCAGGCGCGTTAGCTTTAGCAGCTCTTTTCTCCTTGGAGATGCCGAGGCTAGAATTATTGTCTTATGCATATTGCCCCGCAGCATAACCTGACGCCCAGGCCCAGTGAAGGTTGTACCCTCCCAACTGCCCGGTAACATCCACAGTCTCTCCTATAAAATACAACCCTGCAACCTTTTTCGCTTCCATTGTCTTAGATGATAATTCATCTGTGTCAATTCCGCCAAGAGTAACTTCGGCTTTTTTATATCCCTCGGTCCCTGAAGGCTTAATCTCCCAGTTGTGGAGCTGCCGGGCAATCTTATTAAGCTCCCTGTCTGTGTATTGGCAGATTGGTTTTAGCTGGATATATAAATCGCACCATTTCTGAATAAACCGCTTAGGCAGATATTGGGGCAGAAAATTTTTCATCTCCATTTTGCTCTGCCGCTTTGCCGCGAATAATTCATAGGCATCTGTTGCCGGCAACAGATTGACGATGATGGAATCGCCATGGTTCCAGTAAGATGAGATTTGGAGGACAGTAGGCCCGCTGAGCCCGCGGTGAGTGAAAAGAATATCCCCGCGGAACTCTCTCCTGTTACAACTGACAGATGCATTAATAGAGACTCCGCTCAATTCTCCGAAAATGCCAAGGTCTTTTTTGCTGAATGTAAGCGGAACCAGCGCAGGCTTTACCGGTGTGACCCTGATGCCGAATTTTCTGGCTACAGTGTGGCCAAAACCTGTTGTCCCAAGTTCAGGATAGGACAGGCCGCCTGTTGCGATAACCAGTGATTCTGCCTGGAATGCGCCGAGATTTGTTGAAATAACAAAGGAACCCTGTTTTTTTATCTCTGAAATATGGCAGTTTAAGCGTATTTCAACGCCGGCTTCCTTACATTCATTGTGTAGCATGTTAACAATCTCTGCAGAGCTTTCATTGCAGAATAGCTGGCCTGGTTCTTTTTCATGATATTTGATGCCATTTTTTTCAAGCATGGAAATAAAATCATGCGGTGTAAAACGGCTGAGGGCTGATTTACAGAAGTGAGGGTTGTAAGAGAGATATTTGTCGGGGGAAGCATTTATATTCGTAAAATTACAATGCCCGCCGCCTGAGATGCGTATCTTGCTCCCTGTTTTTTTAGCATGGTCAAGAATTAAAACAGAGCGACCGCGTTTTCCTGATTCGATAGCGCACATCAGGCCTGCTGCCCCTGCCCCGATGATAATGACATTTTTTTCCATGCTGCCTTTATTATAATGGGCTTCAGAGCTTAAAGTATTTATGTTTTTTGGTGGTACTGTAATAATTTATTCGAAATGACAAAAAAATCAGGCTATAATTAAGGCATAATGATAAAAGCTTTTTTCCAAAAGAACAAAGGCAAGAGAATTTTTCCTGAACACGAAGTCAAAGGGCTTCTGAAAAGCATCGGGCTTTCTGTGCCGGAAGGTATTTTTATATATAGAGGAATGCAGCCATCAGCTATCGGCCATCAGCTATCAGCTTTAACGTATCCCCTTGTTGCCAAGATATCTTCTTCAAAGATAACGTCAAAGACTGATGCAAAAGGAATAAGGCTCGGGATTAAAAATGAGGATGAATTAAAAAATGCTGTTAATGAACTTTCTGGGATAGAGAATGCAGAAGGAGTGCTTGTCGAAGAAATGGCTCCGGAGGGGCTTGAAGTTATTGCCGGAGGAATAATAGACAAGCAGTTCGGCCCTGTTGTGATGTTCGGCCTTGGAGGAGTTTTTGTTGAGTTGTATAAAGATGTTGCCTTTGCCCTGGCGCCGATGAAGGAGAAGGACGCGCTCTGGCTTATTCAGCAGATAAAGGGGTATAAACTGATTGAAGGCTTTCGCGGAAAACCTGCTGTTGATAAGGGCGCTCTCATAAAGGTAATCCTCGCTGTATCAGAGATAATCTCATCAGGAAATGTTGAAGAGATAGATTTAAATCCTGTCTCGCTTTATCCTCAGGGCGCAATAATTCTTGATGCAAAGATGTCGGTCCTGTGATGAGCGAAAATGCTATATCCATCCTTGTTTCCCGAAAATTTTAAGGAATGGTGCCGAAGGCGGGACTCGAACCCGCATGGGTTACCCCACACGCCCCTCAAACGTGCGTGTCTACCAAGTTCCACCACTTCGGCATTCTGATATAGTATTACAAAAATCAATATCATTTCAAGGACGTTACCGGAATACGCGGTTAAATCAGGGAATGTGCTTAGCCTTAAACCTCGAATGCATCCATAATATGTTCTACCTCTTTTTGGCCATTGCTGATGTGTATGCTCAGGACATCGAATCTGACGGCAAATTCCTTTTTCTTTTGTTTCATGTAAAAAAGGGCAAGGTTTTTGAGCTTGCGCTGCTTTCTGGCATCAACTGCTTCAAAGGGATAGCCGTAAGAATCATTTGTCCGCGTCTTGACTTCAACAAATACGATTGTGCCTTTATCTTCTGCAATAATATCCACCTCGCCTATGGGCGTCTTGTAGTTTCTTGAGATTATCCTATATCCTTTTTCCTTTAAAAATCCCGCGGCAAGGTCTTCACCCTTACTGCCAAGGAGTTTCATCTGCCTCGAGCCTTCTCAGAAGTTTTGGTATCCCCTCGATGTCCTTTATATCTTTCTGGCAGAGGATTTTCAGGAGTTCCCTGAATGCTGAGAATTCCTCCCACTGCCCGTTCAGGTGTTTACACAGTGCCTTGCTCAGGCTTTCCCCCTTTTCATCCCAGTCAAGGAGTATTATTACTCTGTGGAATCTCTCAGCGATATCTTCGCAAAAATCATAAATGCTCTGTCCGCTGTGAAGTGTTATTATCTCGCCATCAAGGCCAAGTTCTCTGAGGGCAGCTGCATCCCTTTTGCCTTCTACAATAACAGGGACATTCTTGTTCCTTTCGCAGAGGGCCTCAAAGACCTCCCGCAATCTTGACGCCCTTTCCATATTATCGGACGTCTGGCCATTTTTTCTGATGATTATCATTGTGTTCCTATTTTAGCTCTATTCCGGATAAAACTAAACCAAAATTTAATTGACATGTAAAGTCCGGTTGAATTATTCTATCTGTATAAATCTTCTGTTTTCCGAAGGAAAAAACCTGGACATGAAAGAAAAAATATTAAAGGCATTTGAAGAAAGCATCAGCGTTAAAGAGAAGTTTGTAAAAGACAACATTGATGCCATAGTAGAAGTATCAAAGGTCATAGCTGACACCTTTAACGACGGCAAGAAACTTATCCTTTTCGGTAACGGAGGGAGCGCAACAGATGCTTCCCATATAGCCGCTGAATTTGTCAACAGATTCAAAAAAGAGAGGCCGAGCCTCCCTGCCATTGCGCTTAACACTGACATGGCAATAATCACAGCTATTGCCAATGATTATGACTATTCGGATATCTTTGCAAAACAGCTGAAGGCAATCGGGTCTGAAGGCGACATTGTTCTTGCCATCAGCACGAGCGGCAGCGCCGCTAATGTTCTGAAGGCAATGGACGTGGCAAGGAAAAAGAAATTAAGGTCAATAGCATTTACGGGAGCTAAAGGAGAAAAGTTTGCATCAAAGGCTACCTATGCATTCATCGTCCCGTCTGATAATACCCCGAGGATTCAGGAGACCCACATAACGCTTGGCCATGTCCTCTGCCAGATGGTGGAGGAGATACTATTTGAGGCGCCACGAAAAAAATAGGCCAAAGCTCATACTCGGCATAGACCCGGGAAGTATTGTCTGTGGTTATGGAATTATAAGCGCTGAAGCGCCAAGGCGCATAAGCACGGAAGGCCTTAAGGCCGGCACTTCGAACTTCTCGGAGAGTCGAGTCGCAACCGACAGGACCTTTGCGCTGAATCCAGCTTATGTCGCATCCGGGAGGATAATGCTTTCTTCCAAACAGCCTCTCGATGCAAGGCTCAGGGAAATTTATAACGGCCTTTCAGAGATCATAAAAGAATATTCTCCTGATGAGGTTGCAATTGAAAAGGTTTTTTTCGCAAAGAGCATAAAGGCGGCTCTGACGCTCGGGCAGGCAAGGGGCGCGGCGCTTGTTGCAGCAGCTTCCCGCGGGATTCCTGTTTATGAGTACAGCGCCCTTGAGGTGAAAAAAGCAGTTGTAGGGTATGGCAGGGCTGAAAAACATCAGGTTCAGGAGATGGTTGCAATGGTGCTGAATTTAAAGGTCAAATTGTCTGCGGATAGCGCAGATGCCCTGGCGTTGGCCCTCTGCCACACGAATACCCTGCGGATTACATGATAACACCGGGCCACACTATAAGCAGAATCACTGATGCACTGCCTGATATAAAGATATCAACAGAACCTGAAGACCTGGTCTGTTACGGCTTTGATGCCTCAGGGCTTGAAGGAGTTCCCTCCGCAGTAGCCTGGCCAAAAAATACAGAGGAAGTTGTCAGGATAATGAGATATGCCTGGCAGAATGAAATCCCTGTTACGCCAAGAGGCGCAGGCACAGGCATGACAGGCGGCTCAATACCATTGAAGGGGTCTATTGTACTGAGCTGTGAAAAAATGAACAGGCTCATAGCGCTTGATACTGAAAATCTTAATGTAATAGTAGAACCGGGGATGATAAACGGCAGGCTTCAGCGCGAGCTTGAATACCTTGGATTCTTTTATCCTCCTGACCCTGCAAGCATGAACTTCTGCACAATCGGAGGGAATGTTGCAGAAAATGCCGGCGGGCCAAGGGCCTTAAAATACGGCGTCACTAAAGATTATGTGATGGAGCTTGAGGCAGTCCTGCCCAATGGCGAGATTATAACTACAGGCGTAAGGACCCCTAAGGGGGTTGTCGGGTATGATCTGACAAGGCTGCTTACGGGCTCAGAAGGAACCCTTGCAGTGATAACAAAGATCCGCCTCAGGATACTTCCTTTGCCGGAGGAGGTCATTACGCTGCTTGTTACGTTTGATAACCTTGAGGCCTCAGGCACTGCAATTTCAAAAATAATAGCATCCGGGGTAATACCGAGGACACTTGAGTTCATGGATGCAGAAACAATTGCAGCAGTTGAAAGCTTCAAGCCCGTTGGTATTCCAAAAGGGGTTGAGGCGCTCCTGCTCATCGAGCTCGACGGCCATCCTGCGGCCATAACAAAAGAGGCAGCAAAAATAGCGGATATCTGCACCTCGCTTAATGCCGAGGTGAAGATGGCAGAAGATGCTGCTGCAAGGGCCAAGTTATGGGAGGCAAGACGGGCCGTATCGCCTGCGCTGTATAACCTGAGCCCTACAAAGATAAATGAGGACATTGTTGTGCCGAGGAACAAGATACCTGATATGCTTAAGTATCTTAAAAGGCTCTCTGAAGAAAGCGGCATAAAGATAGTAAACTTCGGGCATGCAGGGGACGGCAATATCCATGTAAATATCATGGTTGACAGGAATGATGCGGAAAGATACCGGCAGGCAGAGGCGCTGGTAAAGGAAATATTTAACATGACCCTTGATTTAGGGGGCACAATCTCCGGGGAACATGGCGTGGGAATCACAAAGGCCTCCTATATCGGCATGGAGATTAAAAAGCATGAGCTTGATTTGATGAAAGGCATAAAAAATATCTTTGACCCCAAGGGCCTGCTGAATCCCGGAAAGATTTTTATATAAGGAGTTCATCACAAAAACTCAGATTCCCCTTGACACAAAGATGAGAAAACAAGGGAAGTGCGGGGAAAGCAGGTTGGGGTTAACTCGGCCTACTTTCCCTTTATGCGAAGGAGTCTATTTAAATTCTCCCTTGCCGTCTTAAATTCCGGATTAATTATCAGCGCTGTCTGATATTCTTTTATTGCTTCCTCCAGCAATCCTTTTCTTTCATATGCTAGCCCAAGATTATTGTGCGCTTCTATGAAATTTGGTTTTAGCCTTAAAGCAAGCCAGTAATGTTCAATAGCTTTATCAATCCATCCTTTAGCTGCATAGGCATTCCCTATGTTATTATGTGCTTCTATGAAATCTGGCCCTAATAATATAGCAATCTGGTAATGTTCAATAGCTTTATCAATCCATCCTTTTTTATTGTATGCATTGCCAAGATTATTATGCGCTTCTATGTAATCCGGCTTAATTCTTGTAGCTAGTTGATAATTTTCTATTGCTTTATCGTCCCATCCCTTAGCGCTGTAAATTTTGCCAAGGTTATAATACACCCTTGCTTTTTCAGGGCTCTTCGTTGCTGCATCTTCCCATAGTGTCACCTCGTTCTGCCATACGATGTTTCTCTGATAAGTAGAAATTGAGAGAACAATAACAGCAGTAGCAAGTAGTAAGCAGCAAGCAGAAACGGAACGTTTTGGATTCTGAATCATAGCCTGAAGGATATAAAACGTGGCTGATACAAAAACAATAATAATACCTACAACCGGCAGATATAACCTGTGTTCAAAGATTACATCTCTTATCGGAATGATACTTGATTCTACAGACAGGGTTATGAAGAACCAGAAAATGCCGAAGGCTATTAAACGTGAAGCGGGTAGCGGGTAGCGGGTAGTGTAAAGAAGATAAGCAGCAAAAGAAAAAATTGTTAAGAGAAAAAGAAATGATAAAAACACTTCTGGATTAAAGAATGAATGATATAACGGATAGTCATAATCGAGGTTCTGGTTTATCGGCAAAAACAAAAGTCTTATGTATGTAACTATTACCCTGAATTGTGTAAAGAGATAACTCCATCGTGGAATTTCCGCTGTCTCCTGAACGGTCTCTCTTATTTCTCCAATCGCAGCTCCGATTGGTTTATCTGTTCCAATCAGGCTCAATGGAATGATAAACATTATAAGTAGCAGGGGGATTAAGTATAAAAGCCTTTTCTTGAACTTCCCCTCAAAGAACATGAATTCATAAAGGACAATAATTATCGGCAGTGTGAATGAGATTTCCTTTGTCTTCATGGCAAGGATGGCAGAGAAGAGAGAGACAGCATATAGCGTATAGCGTGTAGTGGGCAGTGTAGAGAGTCTTGATCTTATATAACCTGCCAATGAAAGCAGATAAAACATTGTTGCAAGTGATGTGAATCTCTGAACAATATATGTTACTGCCTGTGTCTGGATTGGATGGGAGGCAAAGAGCAAGGCAGAGAAAAAGGCTATGTATTTGTCATTGCGAGCCGAAGGCGTGGCAATCTCCGTGTCTGAGTTCCTTGATTTAACTGGATTGCTTCGCGGACTTTGTCCCCTCGCAATGACAGCAGGAATGGATTGTAATGCCTTGAAGCTGAGAATCACAAGCCAATAGACAAGCAATGCATTAATGATATGTACTATAAGATTGACTATGTGATAGCCGGTAACGTTCAAACCTCCAAAATGATAGTTCAAGGCAAACGTGAGAAACCCGAACCACCTTGAACCTGACGGTGGCCAGAAATTAGTTAAATCCCTTAAGTTATAGTTTTCAATAATATTATCTATATCATCAAACTGAAATGGCGCATTGAAGGTGTTGGAGTAAACAAGAAAGCCGGCAATGGCTATAAGAAAAAAATGAACAATCGGCTTATTGAATAAACTCCATTTAGAAGGTATGCCACTTGATATTAAAGACTTGCCATTTAATATATATTCAGACTGCAACTCTTGTTGCCTCTTTTTTCTTGATGCCTTACCCATGGATAAATATAACAGTTGTTGCTTCAGTTGTTCAATGGAACGAAGATATATGAGAGTTACGAAGCAGTCACTCTTTAAGCTGACAAATGAACCTTTCATGTTTTGATCTTGTCATGGGTTTTTTGACACGGCAGGATGGCTCTGTTGTTTTTAGTACCAGTCCATAATAAATTCCTTGCATTTTTAATTCAAATGATATTTAATAACTGGGATTAATAAATGTCTTAATTGTTATGGTATAATCCACGCTAAAGGCTTATAGGAAGAGGGCTCATGAAAAAGGAACTGACAGAAGACGAAAAAAAAGAGGCGCCGCTGTACCCAATCGGCATAGTGGCTGAATTAATAGGCACAACAGACCAGACCTTAAGGCTTTATGAAAAACATGGGCTGCTGAAACCTGCCCGCAGGAATAAAAACAGATTTTATTCAGAAAACGATATCAAGTGGCTGAGATGTTTAAGGGAGCTTATCCATACCAAAAAAATAAGCATTGAAGGCATAAAGAAACTCCTCGAATATGCTCCCTGCTGGGAGATAACAGTATGTTCTGAAGAGAGAAAGAATAAATGCTCTGCCTATATAGACAAGACAAAGCCCTGCTGGGAGCTCAACAGAATGATATGCAACAAGGAAAGCGGCAAGATATGCGAAGACTGCATTGTGTATATCTCAAAAAAGACCAAGAAAAAATAACTGCAACCTAATCAAAATCTAAATTCACCGCATCTTTTTTCTCGGGTATTATTGGCGCGTTTGCAAATTGTGTCGGCTGGGTGCCTTCCTTAAAATATTCTTTCAGAACACCGGGGATTTCTTCTTTTGCCAAAAGCCCTGTGGCCGAGTCTATCGCATATCGTACAATCCCTTCAGGCACAGGGAAATCAAGAGGCTCTTCGCTGCTAGATGCAGACCTCATGAAATTAAGCCATATTGGCGATGCTGCCTTTGCGCCTGTTTCCTGGGACCCGAGGGGCCTTATATCGTCAAACCCAACCCATACACAGGCAGTGAGGCCTGTTGTGTACCCCACGAACCACGCATCCCTGTAATCATTTGTCGTGCCTGTCTTTCCTGCAGCAGGCCTGCCCAGCGCCTTTATCCTCCAGCCTGTCCCATAATTTATAACGTCCTGCATCATGGACGTTATAAGAAACGCTGTCTGCTGGCTTATTGCCTGGGTGCTCCCGGGCTCATTGCTCGCAACTATGCTGCCCTTTGAATCTGTGATATATTTAATGGCCGTTGGATTCATCTTATTCCCGCTGTTGGCAAAGACGCTGTATCCTGAAGCAAGTTCCAGCGGTGTTACACTTAAGCTGCCAAGGGCTATGCTTAAATTATGCGGTATGTTACCTTCCAGGCCGATGCTCCTTGCAAAGTCAATAACCTTGCCAACGCCCATTGCATCCACAAGCTTTACTGTAACAACATTTCTGGAATATGCCAGTGCATCCCTCAGCCGCGTAGGCCCATAGTGTTTGTGGTCATAATTTTCCGGTTTCCAGTCGCCTTTTGGGCCGCCCGTATAAGTAACCGGTTCATCGTCTATTATGCTTGCCGGCGTGAACCCATTGTCCATCGCAGCAGCGTATATTATTGGCTTGAATGCAGAGCCCGGCTGGCGTTTTGCATAAATGGCCCTGTTAAATTCACTCTTTGTAAAGTCGTAACCTCCCACAAGGGCCCTGATAAACCCTGTGCCCTGTTCGATTGCAACAACAGCGCCTTCTACCTCGGGTTCCTGTTCAAGAGAGAGGCTGATATCTTTGCCCTTTGCCCCTTTAATTCTCACCTTAACCATATCACCGGGGGCCAGTATCTTCGTAAGATTAAAGCCCTTAACTGCAACCGGCTTCTTTGTTTTTTTGTCTATGGCCATGCCCGCCCACTGTGCATCTTCTATAGACAGCCTCCCGATAATTCCCCTTGTCTTGATAACAGCATCTTTTTCACCGGCCTTGAGCACCAGGCCTGACGTTATCTCGCTTCCGTCCGTGATAACGGAATTATATACATCTTTGCTTTCCATCTCTTTTTTAATATCTATTTCCTTGTGTTCCAGCGGCCCCCTCCAGCCGCGTCTTTTGTCAAGCTCTCTCAGCCCTTCCTGCAATGCCTTCTGGGCAGATAGCTGCATTCTCCTGTCAAGCGTTGTATAGACCTTTAACCCGCCTTTATATACAGTTTCTTCACCGTAGGTGCTTTCGAGATATTTCCTTATGTATTCAACAAAATAGTTATTTGCCTCCATGCCTCTTCTAAGGCTCGATAAATATAGCGGTTGTTTTGCTGCTTTTTCTCTCTCTGATTTTTTAATGTACCCTTCTTCCTCCATCCGGAAAAGAACCGTGTCCTGCCTTTCCTTTGCCTTTGTAAGGTTGTTATATGGGGAATATGTTGAAGGGGCCTTTATAAGGGCTGCTATCATGGCAGCCTCAGGCAGTGTTATGTCTCTTACGGACTTGCCGAAATATACGCGGGACGCCATCTCCACTCCGTATGCGCCGTGGCCAAAATATATCTTATTCAAATAAAGCTCCAGTATCTCTTTCTTGTCAAGGTTCTTTTCTATTTTTATTGCAAGCGATGCCTCCCTGATCTTTCTCTTAAGGGTTTTTTCCGGCGTAAGAAACACGACCTTTGCAAGCTGCTGGGTTATTGTGCTGGCGCCCTCTTTAAGTTCTATATGGATAATATCCTTGAGGACAGCCCTGCCGATCGCAACATAATCTATCCCCTTATGTTTCCAGAACCTTGAATCTTCGGTAGCAATCACTGCATCTATAAGATGTTGCGGCATTTTGTCCAGAGGCACAAATATGCCTTTTTCAACCTTGAGTTCCCCGATAAGCACATCATCGTCTGCATATATCTTTGTGCCGGTGGTGGGCTTGTACTGCTTGAGTTCAGCAATAGATGGAATTCCCCTTGCAATGGCAAGATAGCTTCCGACAGATACACCGGTAACAATGGATATGATTATGAGAGAGATAACAACCCTTGATTTCATTTTAGAAAAGTATTATACCCCTGATTTGAAAGGCATGTCAAAGATACCCGGCTTATCTTCTGCTATACTTTACTTATGAAAAACCAGGAGATAGCGGATATCTTCAATGAAATAGCAGACCTCCTTGAAATAAAGGGCGAAAATCCATTCCGCATCAGGGCCTACAGAAGGGCCGGCCAGAATCTTGAAGGGCTTGCAAAGGATGTTGCCGCGCTTTCCGGAGAAGAACTCCTCGATATACCGGGAATAGGGCATGACCTTGCAGAGAAGATTCAGGAATATATAAAAACAGGCAGGATTAAAAGCCTCGAGGATATCAAAGAAGAAGTCCCTGGCGGTCTTGCAGCGCTTCTTTCTGTCCCGGGCCTTGGGCCAAAGACAGCCAGGCTTCTCTATGAAAAATTAAAAATCAAAAATGTGGATGAACTTGAGAAACTTGCAAGAGAACATAAATTAAGCGGCCTTCCCGGAATAAAAGAAAAAACAGAAGAAAATATCCTGAAAGGCATTGAGATGCTCAAGAGGGGCAAAGAGAGACAGCCCTTGGGAAGGGCCCTGCCGATAGCATATGAAATTGCCGAACAACTGGGGAAAGCCACTCAGATTGAAAAGATAAACATTGCAGGAAGCCTGAGAAGAATGAAGGATACAGTAAAAGATATTGATATCCTTGCAGCATCAAAAAATCCGCATGATACAATGAAGGCATTTGTACATCTTCCGCAGGTAAAAGAGGTGTTAATGCACGGGGATACAAAATCCAGCATTGTCATAAAACAAGGGCTTCAGGTTGACCTCAGAGTTGTTGAGGATGAATCTTATGGCGCTGCGCTCGCATATTTCACGGGCAGCAAGGAGCACAATATCCGATTAAGGGAAATGGCTGTAAAAAAAGGGCTTAAGATAAATGAATACGGGATATTCAGGGAGAAGGATAATAAAAAACTCGGCGGCAAAGATGAGAACGATGTCTATAAAATACTTGGGCTTCAATATGTCCAGCCTGAAATGAGAGAGAACAGGGGAGAGATAGAGGCTGCCCAAAAAAATGCTCTTCCGCGTCTGGTTGAACCTGGCGATATAAAAGGAGACCTCCATGTGCATACAAACCAAAGTGACGGAAGCCACACTCTCGAAGAACTTATTGACGCAGCAAGGACAAGGGGATATGAATACATTGCAATCACTGACCATTCAAAGGGGCTTGGAATTGCAAGGGGACTGAGTGAAGAAAGGCTGCTGGAAGAAAAAAAAGAGGTGGATGCCCTGAACAAAAAACTCAGGGGGTTCAAGCTCCTCATGGGGATTGAGGTTGATATAAGAAGTGACGGCAGGATGGATTTTGATGATGCTATCCTTTCGAAGATGGATATTGTTGTTGCCTCGATACATTCCGGTTTCAGGCAGTCAAAAGAGCAGATTACAAGAAGAATTGTCTCTGCAATGAAAAATCCATATGTCACCATAATCGCCCATCCCACAGGAAGGCTCATAGGAGAAAGAGATGCATATGAGATTGATATGGAGCAAGTTCTTAATATGGCAAGCGAGACAGGCACTGCGCTTGAGATAAATGCATATCCTTTGAGACTTGACCTCAGTGATGTTTATGTTAAACAGGCAAAGGAACTCGGCGTTAAATTTGCAATCAGCACAGACACGCATGTCATAACGCAGTTTGATTTCATGCACTATGGCGTTTCAATAGCAAGAAGAGGGTGGCTTGAGAAAAAAGATGTGCTTAATACCTTAAAATATGAGCAGCTTATGAAGGTGTTGGAGAGGAAGAGGGGGAAGGGCTGAGTGAATGCTTGAAATCACGGGCACGGTAATGCCGCGTCCAGTGAAGTGAGTCGTTAGATGTCTGTTTCGCGATTTCCATAATTTGTGAGTGTTTTGGGTTCTGGCAATCCGAATTTCAATGTATCTTCCCACGGATAAACTTCCATTTCCGAGAGATAACTAGCTTTAGCCCATAAGATAATACCAACAGGAATTCCTTCAGGAGAACGTCCATCAGCTTCTATGAGAATTTCGGGAACTTCGGAAGATATATTTTTTTGTTCTTTCATTGCCAGATCAATTGTCGGGCATCCACAATCGCATTGCCCAACAACTTGCAGATTTTCGAGTTGTTCGATATATGGATTAGGGTTCGGTAGATGTGATAATAGACTTGTGATTAACGTCTTTTCATCTGCCTTGAGTTCGCGTTTAATCTTAGCTCGGTGTATTTTGTGCACCATTCTTTTTCCCATCTAACATTATATACCTCATCTGCATTTCAATCGATTATATATAGTAATGGATAAACCGTCAATAAAAATTCTATAAAATCGCCTCAACGCATTGCCTCTGCACAGCAAATCATGTTATACTTGTGCATATATAGTGCACAGGAAGGAGGCAAAATGCGTGCAACAGTGACGATAGAGAAGGACAAACTGGATATACTCATGAAGGAGACAAAGAGCAGAAGCAAGGCCTCGGCGGTGAAGCTTGCGATTAATGAATACCTGAAGAAAAAGAAGATAGAAAAGATAAAATCCATGAGAGGAAAACTTGAGTTTGACATGACTGCGGACGAGATAAGGCACCGTGAGAGATAACAGAGTTTTAATAGATACTTCTGTCTGGATAGCTTATTTTAAAGGCAGGGACAGCCACATTGCCGAGAAGGTTGACAGTGTCCTGAAGTTCAGCGATGTTTATGTGCCAAGGGTCGTAATTGCAGAGCTTATTCAGGGCGCAAAGACTGAAAAAGAGATTGCCGTCATAGAAGAATTTGTCGAGGCATTCAATATCATTGACCAGACAGAAAACACCTGGCTTAATGCCGGCAGGCTTTCATTCTCGATGAAAAGAAAAGGGGCAACGGTGAATATTGTGGATTGTTACATAGCGGTTCTGGCGAATGAGAGCGATTGCAAAATACTCACCCTTGATGAGCATTTTAAAGACATTAGGAGATTTTTTAAAATAGACTTGCTGTAATAAAAAACAGGGCAGCGCCCATTTTTCTACGCCGAGATTACCCCGGTGGCCAGTGCATATGGCGGCCGCCGAGGATATGCAGGTGAATATGAAAAACAGTCTGCCCTGATTCAGGGTTGCAGTTCATCACAAGCCTGAAACCCCGGCCTGCTATACCCTTATCTTTTGCAATCCTGTTTGCTGTCTGAAACATGTGCCCGATAAGTTCATCGTCTTCCTTTTTAATATCAAGGTTTGTTGATATATGCTTTCTGGGAATCACAAGGGTATGCACAGGCGCCTGCGGATTAACATCCTCAAAGGCCAAAACAAGCTCGTCTTCGTAAATTATCCTGGCAGGTATTTTCTTCTCTACAATATTACAAAAAATGCACCCCATAAAAACCTCCGGATTATTTTTGAGTAATTATAACACCAAACTGAACTTGCCATAAAGCACATGGGCTTGCCTTATAAATCAGTGTAATGATATATTCTGTTTACTATGGACCAGTTAAAGCTTGAAGACGATAAATACTGTTTTGCCTGCGGCAAGGAAAATCCCTGCGGGTTAAAACTGTCCTTTAATTATTCCGGGGGCAGGCTTACTTCTGAATTCACGCCTTCAAAGATTCATCAGGGCTACAAGGACATAACTCACGGCGGAATAATAACAACCATACTTGACGAGGCAATGATACAGGCTGCCATAGCAGAGGGCCTGAACCCTGTTACCGCAGAGATAAACATCAGATTTAAAAAACCGCTGCTGGTTGATGAAAAAGTGATTGCGGAAGCGGAAATAACAAAAAGAGGTCCCAGGCTCATTGAAGCATCTGCCCGCCTTTTGCTGCAAAGTGACGGCTCTGTTATTGCCGAGGCCTCTTCCAAGCTGATTCAGGCAAAATAATACTTCAAAATACGCAAGGCAGACAGGGCATAATATTTTCGCTCATTCTCTCCCCGTTCATATCTCGTATTTGTCATTCCGGCTTGTCCGGAATCTTTCAGAAAAAGGATTGCCGATTCAGCCTTCGTAGCCACTTCGGCGAAGTAGGCCAAGCGGCAATGACGCATAGAATTGGAATATCGGCAAAAAAGCCGCTTAAATACCATGCACCGCCTTTAAGCCATAGTTTATCAAACCTCCTGTTTTCTGTTATATTTAAGAGTGAAAGGTTATTTGCTGATAATCGGCACCCTTATATTAATAATCTCTGCCCTCATTACCCTTAACATCTTTTTCCAGCAATCCCTGCAGATGGAGGTAGCAGAACAATTCAACAAGCACCAGCTCCTGCTCTCCACATCCACGGCAAACAACATAAAGTCATATTTTTACTTCCTTAAAGAAGAGATTGTGGAACTTGCCAGGGAACTGCCGGAAAAAGGCATTGAAAATGAAACCGCTTTTGACGTATTAATAGCCAACGAATTGAAACATAAGAGGCTGATAAAAACAAATGTCGGGATACTCGATGCCGGGGGAAATATTCTTTTTTACAGAGGGGATAAAGCTTTAATAAAGCAATTGGTGCCTCAGGCGGTAAAGGAGGCCGGCAATATAAAATCGCTGGATGCAAAGATAGTGGAAACGCAGCCGATGATTACTGTTATAGCCCCTGTATATAAAAACAACAAGCTGGCCCGGATAGTGCTTTTCTCATCAGAAATTCAGGACATTGCAAATCAATTTTTCAAGGACCTTAAATCAGGCACCAGGGGATATGCGTGGATGATGGACAAGGACGGCAATCTGCTCTATCATCCGACCCAGCCTGAAATGGTAGGGAGAAACCTGTACAAGGCTGACGCCACATGCTTTAAATGTCATATAAGCTTCGACCTTGAAAAAAGAATAGTCGAGGGGAAGGCAGATAAGTACGGCAGATACATTGCTGCTTCGGGAGAAGACAAGATTATTGCTTTCTCCACCGCCGATATCGGCGGAAGCATTTCATGGATAATCGCTGTGTCATCGCCGTATTCAGAGGTAACATATGCCACAAGGCAGAGCATGAAGCTTTATTCCTGGCTGATTATTTCCATTTTCATAACAACAAGCGTTGTTTCGGCGCTGTTAATTGTATTTAACAAAAAAAGAATACAGGCAGAAGAGGTGGCAAAAAGAAAACAGGAGCTGGAAAAATATGCGGTTGAGCTGGAAAACAAGGTAAGCGAGAGGACAACAGAACTTGCAAGCGAAAAGGAAAAACTGGATACCATTGTAAGCGCTATAGGCGGAGGGATTATCCTTATAGATAAAAAAGGGGAAATTCAGTGGGCCAATCAGATGATAAAATACATGGCCGGTACAGAGCTCATAGGAAAGCCCTGTGAGGAGGTCTGCCCTGACTGCGCTATCTCTGAATCATATGCAAAGGACAATATTGATACGATAATATTGTCCAACCTCTTCGGGCAGAAAGATAAATATTTCCAGGTTACTACAGCGCCTGTAAAAGGCGAGGATGGTGAAATACACGGATATATAAGGCTTGTGCAGGATGTAACCGAGATGAAAAACATGGAAGAACAGATAATCCATTCAGAAAAACTCGCTTCCATCGGCAGGCTTGCAGCAGGTATTGCCCATGAGATAGGGAATCCTCTCACATCCATATTCTCTTTTGTCCAGATACTCAGGGAGATGGAACAGGATGACTTCAAAAAGGAAAGCCTTGAGACCATCTACTTCCATATAAACAGGATTTCCGAGATATTGAAGCAGCTTTCAGGTTTTTCCAGGATGCCCGCAGGAGAGCTGAAGAAATGTCAGATAAATGAGATTATAGAGACGTCTATAAACCTTATCCAATACGACAAAAAGGCAAAGAATATATCCATTGTAAAAGAGCTTTCGCCATCGCTGCCTGAGGTAGCATGTGACGGCAACATGCTCTCGCAGGTATTTGTAAATCTTACATTGAATGCCATAGATGCAATGCCTGACGTGGGGACCCTCACAGTCAAAAGCCTTATAAAGGAAGAAGGTATCGTCATTCAGTTTGAGGATACAGGCATGGGCATTTCAAAAGAAGACCTGAAACGAATATTCGACCCGTTTTATACAACCAAGGAAAAAGGCACGGGCTTAGGGCTCGCCGTGAGTTATGATATAATCAAAAAGATGAACGGGACCTTAACCGTTGAAAGCGAAGCCGGCAAGGGGAGCGTATTTACGATAACAATACCAGCCGGAAGCTGACAGCTATCAGCTAACAGCCATCAGTAAAATATAAAAACTATGAAACCAAAGATATTAATTGTTGATGACGAGCGGGATATTTGCAAGGCGCTGGAATTCCTGCTTAAGAGGGAGGATTACTCCGTAAGCGCTGTCCATAGCGGTGAAGACGCAATAAAAAAACTCAGGGAAGAGAGTTTTGATGTTGTGATTACTGATCTCAAGATGGGCAGGGTTGACGGCATGACAGTGCTTGAAAAGGCAAAGGAGCTGAGCCCTGACACAGCGGTAATAATCATGACGGCCTTTGCCTCAATAGAGTCTGCGGTAGATGCAATGAAAAGGGGCGCTGTTGATTATATTGTCAAGCCCTTTCTTAACGAAGAGATAAGGCTCACCATACGAAAGATTCTGGAGCAAAAGAAACTGCTTATTGAAAACATTGCCTTAAAACATCAGGTCAGCCAGCGCATTGAGGCATGTATGGACTTTGTTGCAAACTCCGAGTCCATGCTGAAGATAACCGAGACTATTGAAAAGATAGTGCCGACAAAAAGCAATATCATCATCCTTGGAGAAAGCGGAACAGGCAAGGGGCTTATAGCAGAACTTATCCATTGCAACAGCCCGCGCAGGGACAGGCCGTTTATCTCCATAAACTGCTCTGCAATCCCGGAAGGACTTTTGGAATCCGAATTGTTCGGTTATAAGAAAGGCGCTTTTACAGGAGCGGTATCTGATAAGTTGGGGCTTATCCCTCTGGCCCATCAGGGCACGCTGTTTCTGGATGAGATAGGCGACATGCCCCCCAACCTTCAGGCCAAGCTGTTAAAGGTGCTGGAGACAGGAGAGGTTTATCCCCTTGGAGACACAAAACCAAGAATCGTTGATGTAAGAATAATATCTGCAACCAATGTAGACATAGAAAACAGGCTGAAGAACGGGAAATTCAGGGAAGACCTCTACTGGAGATTAAATGTAATAGAGATAAAAATACCGCCGCTCCGGGAGAGAAAAGACGACATAGAGATGCTGGCAACGCATTTCATGAATACATACACGGAAGAACACAAAAAGGATATAAAAGGCATTGACAAGCAGGCGCTCTCGCTGCTGATTGAATACCCCTGGCCCGGCAATGTAAGGGACTTGAGGAATGTAATCGAAAGGTCCGTAGTGCTTACCGGGGGGAATTATATAACTCCGAAAGACCTCCCGGATAAAATAAAGAATACAGGCACTGAAAAAGAGCCGTCAGGGGCATCTTCGTCGCTTAAAACATATCTCGGCGATTATGAAAAAAATCTGCTTATGAAGATATACAATGCACACAACAAAGATAAAGAGGAAACCGCAAAGGCACTTGGTATAGACCTCGCAACCCTTTACAGGAAATTCAAAAAATACGGCATCGAGACAGAGTGAAGAAGGCGTTTTATATCGGGCTTGTTTTAGGCTGCATCCTGGGCATTGCAGTTGCCCTCAGTATGGACATCCTGCTCGGAAAAAGTCTTGGCGGCGGCTGGAGCGAGGCAGTGGCCAATGACATGAATCATCTGTTTGGCTCTCACCTGCCGCAAGACCATTTTATAGTGATTGCAGGCGTTATATTTGTAATAGGGATTATCGGCGCCTTCGGGGCCCTCATAGGCGGAATCTTCCTTGTAATGATTGCCCACCTCTTTGCAACGCTCACAAAAGAAGGCTGACCGGGTTTAAAACACTTCCCTGTCCAGGGTCCTGTACTGAATTGCCTCTGAGATATGGTGGGAGTGAATCTCATCTGAAGTTTCCAGATCAGCGATAGTCCTTGAGAGCTTCAGTATCCGCGCATACGCCCTTGCAGAAAGCCCGAGCTTCTGCATGGCGTTTTCCAGAAGCGACTGTGCATCAGGTTTTAATTTGCAGTATTTTTTGATATGCCTTGTCTTCATCTGCCCGTTTGAATAAATCTTATCGCCCTTAAACCTCTCAAGCTGTATATCCCTTGCAGCAATAACCCTATGCATTATGTCGGATGATTTTTCTCCTGAATATTCTGTTGAGAGTTCCTTGTAGGCCACTGCAGGGACTTCGATATGTATGTCAATCCTGTCAAGCAAAGGGCCGGAAACCTTGTGCCTGTAACGGTGTATCTGGCCTGTTGTGCATGTGCACTGGTGCCTTGAATCCCCGAGATAGCCGCAGGGACAGGGGTTCATTGCGGCAACAAGCATGAAATTAGCAGGATATGTTATTGAGGCTACGGCCCTTGATACAGTCACCTCTCCGTTTTCAAGCGGCTGCCTCAGGACCTCAAGCACGTTCCTTTTGAATTCCGGAAGTTCATCAAGGAATAAAACCCCGTTATGCGAAAGGCTCACTTCTCCGGGCTTTGGAAGCTGCCCGCCGCCAATTAAAGCAACATCCGAAATAGTATGATGAGGAGAACGGAAAGCGCGTGTGGCAAGCAGGGGCTGTCCTGTTTTCAACAAACCTGCAACGCTGTGTATCTTGGTTGTTTCAAGGGCCTCATCAAAAGTCATTTTGGGAAGTATTGTAGGCAATCTTTTTGAAAGCATTGTTTTTCCTGAGCCCGGCGGGCCAATCATAAGCACATTGTGCCCTCCTGATGCAGCAACCTCCAAGGCCCTTTTCGCATGCTCCTGTCCTTTTACCTCGGAGAAATCATCCTCATAAATGGAATTCTCTTCAATAACCTTTTTAACGTCTGTAACAAATACTTTTTGAGAAGAGCCGTTCTTTAAAAAGTCTATGACCTCCGGAAGGTTGCTGATTCCGAATACAGACACGCCTTTTACGACTGCTGCCTCAGAGGCGTTTTCCTCCGGAAGTATTATTCCTTTTAATCCAAGATTTTTTGCAGTGATGGCCATTGATAATGCGCCGCGGACAGGTTTTATCTTTCCATCAAGCGAAAGCTCTCCGG
>JACRGY010000104.1 GCA_016212165.1 Nitrospirota bacterium | reverse complement strand
AGAGCATCCATGGAAGAAGTTCAATATAAGAGGGTTTATGGGGCACAATAACCACCGAGAAAACCCAATCGAGGCGGCGGCATAAAAACCGGACATTTCTATTTTGGTAGAAACAGGACATTTCTATTTTGGCTTGACACATGTCTATTTACCCCTTGACATCCGGAGCATTTTCAGATTACACTGATTAATCAGATTAATCAGTGAGGTGCCAGGATGACAAAAAAAGATAAGAACAAATATTGCTGCCCCCCTGCGGACAAGATAAACTGCTGCAAAGTTGAATCATTGATAAGCGTGGATGAACGCGGGCAGATGGTCCTGCCTAAAGAGCTGCGGGACAAGATAAATATCAGGGCAGGCGACAAGCTGGCCGTTACTACGTGGGAAAAGAATGGAAAGATATGCTGTATCACTTTGATGAAAGTTGAAGAACTTGCAGATATGGTAAAAAATGTCATCGGGCCGGTTATGAAAGAGATATTTTAAAGGCAATGGTATTAATATGAAGGAACTGAAGTTTATAAGCATTGCAAAACAAAGCGATAAAAATACAGCTTCCTGCTGCAGCGCTGAAAAAAAGAATTTAATATCAGAGGCCCCTGCCATAAAAAACACATGCTGCTGCACAGAAAACAGCAAATTACCCGAATGGATAACCGGCTCTATTGAAACACCTGGGGGAAAAGCCTGCAAGGTTTCGACCGGATGGTCTTTAGCCGACCACTGGGGACAGATTAAAAGCAGGACAAGCGGATTCCGCATGAAATATGTTGTCGAGCCCGGGCTTTATGCTGTTGGAAATCCTGATAAAGACTCCGAGGTTCTTGTGAGCGCAAATTATAAGCTGAGTTTTGATATCCTGAGGCAGTCGCTGCTGGGCCTGAACGTATGGATACTTGTACTTAATACAAAAGGCATTAATGTCTGGTGCGCAGCAGGCAAAGGCACTTTCAGCGCAAACGAACTTGTTAAACGTATTCAGGAAGTGCAATTAAATAAGATAGTGAATCATAACCGGCTTATCGTTCCCCAGCTTGGCGCTGTTGGTGTAAATGCGCGTTCTGTTCAAAAAATTACCGGATTCAGAGTCTATTTCGGCCCTGTTTACGCCAAAGATATTCCGGCCTATATATCTTCCGGATATAAAAAGACAGAGGATATGAGGACCATAAGATTTACAATGGCTGACAGACTGGCGCTGACTCCAATGGAGATAAATCCTGCAATGAAGAAATACCCGCTCTACGGCCTTATCGTATTATTAATCTTTGGGCTTAAACCGTCGGGAATATTTTTCAGGGATGCGTTAACAGGCGGGACGCCGTTTCTGCTTTTAGGCTTAATATCTGTTTTTGCCGGGGCTTTGGTAACTCCTGTGCTGCTCCCTTTTATGCCCTTCCGCTCATTTGCATTAAAGGGCTGGATAGCAGGCATGCTCGCGACCTTTTTCACTATACAATCTTTTGGTATTATCCATCAGGGAAACATCATCCTGCTCATCGTTGCCTGCCTGTTCTTCCCCCTTGCAAGCTCATACATCGCCCTTCAGTTCACGGGTTCGACAACTTTCACCGGGATGTCCGGTGTCAATAAAGAGCTTAGATTCGGCATCCCTGTATATATAACAGGGGTTGCCATATCACTGATATTGCTTATCGTTTTTAAACTTGGAGAATGGGGGATTTTATGAAATATCTGTCAGATGTAACAACCCTGAAATTATTGCCGGAGAAATGTACGGGCTGCGGCAGGTGCGTTGAAGTCTGCCCTCACGGTGTCTTTAAACTTTCAGATAAAAAAGCCTCTATTACAGACAGAGACCTCTGCATGGAATGCGGGGCATGCGCCGTCAACTGTGAATTCGGAGCAATCAGCGTGAATTCAGGAGTCGGATGCGCAGCCGCAATCATCAACAGCATAATCTATGGCGGCGAACCTTCCTGCGATTGCAGCGGTGATAAAAGCGACGGCTGCTGTTAGACAAGGCCTGCTGTAACAACATCTATCCCGGGTACTTCTTCCATAATATTTTGAAAAAACAAAGCAAAAAGTGTTAAATTAATAAGGTCTAAGGAGGATATAAATGGTGCAGAGAGTCCCGATGACAAAAGAGGGCCATCAGAAACTTAAGGAAGAGCTTGAGAAGCTTCTGAAAGTGGAGAGGCCCAGGAACATAAAGGCAATAGCAGAGGCGCGCGCGCATGGCGACCTTTCAGAAAATGCAGAATATCATGCTGCAAGGGAGAAACAGTCATTCATGGAGGGAAGGATCCAGGAACTCCAGTCAAAATTGTCATTGGCTGAAATAATAGATACATCAAAGATAAATCAATCAAGGGTTGCCTTCGGCGCAAAGGTAAAGGTGCTGGACACAGCCGCAGACGAGGAATATTTTTTTACGCTTGTAGGCGCTGATGAGGCAGACGTCAAAAAAGGAAAGATATCCATAAGTTCGCCTGTTGGCAGGGCTTTGCTTGGCAAAGAGGTAGGCGATACAACAGTAATCAAAGCGCCTGCAAGAACAATGGAATACGAGATATTAGAGATAAACTTTGAGTAGATACCTCAGAGCAGAGATAATAGAAAACAGCCCTGTAAATGAATCCCACAACCTGCTCATCTTAAGCTCTTCCGGCATTTCAAAAAATTCAGCGCCTGGCCAGTTTTACATGATTGAGACTGCATCCTCTTATGACCCTTTATTAAAGCGGCCTTTCAGCATATTAAAGCAAAAATCAGGGACAGCTCATTTTCTGTACCGGATAAAAGGCAAGGGTACTGAGAGAATGAGGCAGATGAAAAATGGCGCATCTGTCAGTGTTCTCGGCCCGTTGGGCAATGGATATCCCCTGCCGGGCAAAAACCTTACACCAATTCTGATTGCAGGCGGTATCGGGATCGCATCCCTGTTTACCTTGGCAGAAAAACTCGGCAAAAATGCGTACCTCTTCTACGGCGGAAGGACTAAAGAAGAACTCCTTCTGCTTGATGAATTAAAAGGCATGGTTAAAGAATTAATCATCAGCACCGATAACGGCTCAGCAGGAGAAAAAGGCACAGTCGTAGATGTTTTAAAGAACTTCTTAGCTCTGCGCTCTGCGCTCTGCGCTCAGCACTTGTTGTATGCCTGCGGCCCTTCACCCATGCTTGAGGCTGTTTCCCGGCTTGCAACAGAAAAAGGGATTAAAGGTTACATTTCAATGGAAGAAAATATGGCGTGCGGGGTCGGAGCATGTTTGGGTTGCACTGTAAAAACAAAAAGCGGATATAAAAGGGTGTGCAAGGAAGGGCCTGTGTTTTCAATAGAGGAAATTGTATGGTAAACAAAGATAGGGGATTGTTTCTGAGCGGATTTATTTTGCCGATAGACAGACATCATGAAATTAATATAAAGAGGCGAAATACCTCGCAGGTCGGAACGACCGAGAATAAGCAAAGGGATAATCCCCTGTCTTTGTACCCCAAAAAAACATGGATTTAACTGTAACTATAGGAAAATTAAAACTTAAAAATCCGGTGATGACGGCATCCGGGACATTCGGGTACGGCGAGGAATACTCTGAATTTGTTGACCTGAACAAGCTTGGCGCAATAGTTGTAAAAGGCATTTCACTTAAACCCAGAGAGGGGAATCCTTCTCCCAGGATATGCGAGACATCGTGCGGGATGCTTAATTCCATAGGGCTTCAGAATGTCGGGCTTAAAGAATTCCTGAAAACAAAACTTCCGTATGTCAGAAAATATGACACAAAGCTGATAGTCAACATACTCGGCAACACCCTGCAGGAATACGTAAAGCTTTCAGAGGCACTCGATGATGCGGGTGTGGACGGGATTGAGCTTAATGTCTCCTGCCCGAATGTCAAAAAAGGCGGAATTGTTTTTGGAACAGATAAAAAAATGCTTGCAAAACTTATCGGAAAGGTCAGAAGCTCCATCAAAAATTCCACCCTCATAACAAAACTCTCTCCGAATGTTTCGGACATTAAGGAATTTGCACGCATGGCAGAAGAGTCAGGAAGCGATGCAATATCTCTGATAAATACCATACCGGGCATGGCAATAGATATAAGGACTAAAAAACCAAAAATTGAAAACATAATAGGCGGCCTGTCAGGACCTGCCATAAAACCGATCGCTGTCAGAATGGTCTATGAGTCATACAGGGCGGTTAAAATACCGATTATAGGGATGGGCGGCATAATGAATTCTGAAGATGCAGTAGAGTTTATGCTCGCAGGAGCAACTGCGGTTGCAATAGGAACTGCAAATTTTGTAAATCCAATGGCAACTCTTGCTATAATTAGAGGCATAGAATCTTTTATGAAAGAGAATGGCATAACGGATTTTAAAAAACTGACAGGAGGGCTAAGGTGCTAGATCAAAATACGCCTCCGCTCATTACTCTCACAACCGATTTCGGTTATAAGGACCCGTTTGTCGGAATGATGAAAGGGGTGATACTGAAAATAAACCCTAAGGCGAGGATAGTTGATATAACACATGACATAAGCCCGCATAACATAAGAGAGGCAGCCCTCACACTCGGTATGAGCTACAATTTTTTCCCGCCAAAGACAGTTCACGTTGTTGTTGTTGACCCCGGTGTCGGTTCAAACAGGCGGCCCATTCTCGTTATAACAGACCACCATTATTTTATAGGCCCTGACAACGGTGTTTTTTCGCTTGTGTACAGTTCGCACAGTGAGACACTCGGAGTTGTCCAGATTACCTCAGAGCACTATTTTATGCCGCACAGGGGGCCTACGTTTCACGGCAGGGATATATTTGCACCGGCTGCTGCCTGGCTGACAAGGGGCATAGAAACAACGAAATTTGGCGATATGATCACTGATTATGTCACTCTGCCGTTTCCGTCTGTCTCACTGCCTACTAATACAACAATCGAAGGAGAGGTTGTATATATAGACCGTTTTGGCAATGCAATAACAAATATAAAAGGAGAGGCTTTAAACACACTCTACAATACTAATACCGGAGGAAAACTAAAGGTTGTCTCAAAAGGAAAACAGACAGACCTCAAGAATTACTATTCAGAAGTTGCTGATAAAGGCCTTTATTCTCTGGTAAACAGCACAGGATATCTTGAACTATTCGTTTACAGGGGCAATGCAGCTGCTTTGTTTGATATAAAGATAGGAGATATCGTGGGGGTTATGCTGACAGGGTAGCAGGATTGGAAAACCTTTGAAGAAGTTTTTATCTGTATGCTCAAAGAAGTTGCATAGGCGGCAACTCTAAAACTAAGTATTATAATTTTTCATTCTGGATAAAAAGCCCCTTATCCACCTTTAAGAAAAAATCCTGATAATACTCCGGATCTTCTATCTCCCCTATCTTGTAGATCCCGCCTCTCCTGTTCATAATTTTCAAAAGAAAGTTGATCCGTACGCGAGTCTTTTTACCGTACTCGCTGACATTCGCGGAACATTCCGTGATATATACGCGCTTTCTTACGGTGTCGGATTTTTCAGCGGACAGGAGGCCCAGATCCTTCTCCGCATTTCTTACGATGAAGCCGTCGTCCTGAAGGACGTTGATCATAGTCTTCATTACCATCTTGATATCGCCGGTATCGTAGATGCGGCTCTGGAATTCGCGTACCTGAAGCTGGGTTTTCTCAGGCTCAACCTGCGCCGCCGTGGTTACGCGGCCCCTGTGCCAGTCCGCCGCTATTAGAATAACCGGTATGAGAACGAGAAGCGCCCATTTTTTCATGTTTTGCCCCTAAAATTTACTTGCATGATACGAGAACGATTCGACCTTCTCGCTTTTATCGAACCTTATAATCACGGTAAGCGTTTTCTGCGTAGTGCTCATGGCGCCTGAACTCTTTCCATAGCCTCCGCTGATAAAGCCGAGAAGAAGAGTTGTTCCCGTGGTTCCTGCCGCGCCTCCCGCGCCCGATACACCGCCGGCCTCCCTTGAATATGACGCTTCAGTAGCAATCTTATCGTATATCCATACTTCCTTGCTGTCGCTGTCCTTTGAAACAATATTCGGAGAACCGAGAGATGCAGCCACATCAGCCTGGGACATGCCGACGCGTATTTCCTTCTTGACTATCCCGACAGTCATCTCCTTTTCCTGGGTAGAACTAAGATTCTGCTGGTGCTGCGCAGATGTCATACATCCGGCCAATAAGACAGAAAATATAAGGAAAAGTCCGATAAGCTTAAAATCGCATTTTGTCATTCTTGCCTCCTTATTCTCCGGGTTCGAATTCAGTTCAACAATAGCAAATCCCAATATTCTCTGTCAAGGTCAAGCAAAATCCCATAATCAAAGTTCTCTTATAACCGCATCTTCATCGCATTCAGGGAATTTCGGGCATCTGAGGCAGTCGCCCCATATCTTCTGCGGAAGCTTTGATTTATCAATAGGCTTGAAATCCATCTTTCTGAAAAATTCAGGCTGATAGGTAAGGGCAAACACCCTTTTTATGCCAAGTCCTTTTGCCTCTTTAATGCAGGTTGTAAGAAGGCGCTTCCCAATCCCTTTGCCCTGCAAATCCTTACTCACTGCCAGCGACCTTATCTCTGCAAGGTCGTCCCACATTATATGGAGCGCACAAACTCCTTTTATCTTCCCCTTGTCCTCATAAACATAAAGGTCCCGTATGCTGTCATACAGGTCATTAAGGGACCGCGGCAGCATCTCTTCTTTTTTTGCAAACTCATTAACAAGCTGGTGGATATGTTTAACGTCAGTTGTCTTTGCTTTTCTTATCTTCAATGTACTTTCTTCCTTTTGTTATCGCATCCTTATTTATATCAAGGGATTTTCTCCTTTTAGGCGGGGTCAGCTCTTCAAGTGCCTTAAGCGCTGATTCCTCTTTTATTATACCTGCCTTTGCAAGCAAGGCGCTGAGCATTACAATATTTGCACATTTGGTGTTCCCGATTGATGCAGCTATCTCGCTTGCAGGGACATCTGCAACATGAATATCAGAACGCAGTTCGGGTTTTTTTATGAGGGATGAATCAAATATAAGCAGCCCTTCCTTTTTCAGCCTGGGCTGGAATTTATTGAGGGACGCCTCGTTCATGACAACAAGGATTTCAGGATTTCTGACAATCGGCGAACCTATCATATCATCAGAGATTATTACAGTGCAGTTTGCTGTACCGCCGCGCACCTCTGCCCCATAGGAAGGGAACCATGTCACCTCCTTGCCCTCGAGCATGCCGCTGTATGCGAGCAGTTTCCCGAAAAATAAAATCCCCTGCCCTCCAAAACCTGCTATTAATACATTATGTTCCAATTCCATCTCCTCGCTTATTTTCTAATAAGGATTCAGGATATAGTGTTTAAGCGGTTTATTTTGCCGATAGTCTATCAGCAAGATAAATAAAAATAAAGAGGCAAAATCCTCGGAGGGCGATAGCCCGAGAATGAGCGAAAACACTATATACTGAATCTCTGTTCACAAAGCAAACTTATCCTTCAATGTCCCTAACGGAAAAACAGCCACCATCTCGGTACGCATCCAGTCTATGGATTCCTCTGTAGACATTCCCCAGTCAGTCGGACAAGGAGATAATATCTCAACAAGGCTGAAACCCTTGCCTTCTATCTGATACCTGAAGGCCTTTTCAACAGCTTTCTTTGTTGCCATGAGATTTTTTATGGAATCTACAGAGGTCCTTGCAATAAACGAGGCACCTTCAATAGTCGCAAGGAGTTCAGATACATGCAGAGGATAACCTGACGTTTTAACCTCCCTGCCTCTTGGTGTTGTGGTTGTCTTCTGCCCTGTAATAGTTGTTGGAGCCATCTGTCCTCCTGTCATGCCATACGTGGCATTATTCACAAAAAACACCGTAAGGTTTTCACCCCTGTTTGCGGCATGGATTATCTCCGCAGTTCCTATAGCAGCCAGGTCTCCGTCGCCCTGATAAGAAAAAATTATCCTGTCAGGCATAACCCGTTTGAGCCCGGTCGCTGCTGCAGGCGGCCTGCCATGCGCCACTTCAATCACGTCAAAATTAAAATAATCATAAGCAAATACAGCGCACCCGACAGGCGCAATGCCTATGACTCTTTCTCTTATGGCCAATTTATCTATACACTCTGCGACAATCCTGTGGACAAGGCTATGCCCACAGCCGGGACAGAACCGGAAAGGCACATCTTTAAGGCCCTCCGGCCTTTTAAATACTTGTTTCATTAATCCTCCTGTAACAACAAACCTGTTTCTTACCCTTGCCCTTGGCCTCATACATCGCCATATCTGCTGCATAAAGCAGTGTTTTGGAATCTTCAGCATCCTCAGGGAATGTTGCTACCCCTCCGCTCATAGTAATTTTAGCAGTTTCCTTCCCAAGATAGCTGTATTCCTCCACCTTTTCCCTTATCCTGTCAGCAAGAGTAAGCGCCTCATTTTTGGGAGTGCTCGGAAGCATCAATATGAATTCTTCACCCCCGTATCTTACAACGATATCGGTCTCTCTGGATACAGCCTTGAGTATAGAGGCAACCGAGCGAAGCACATCATCTCCTGCCTGATGTCCGTGAGTATCATTTATAATCTTAAAGTCATCTATGTCAAAAAGTATAAGCGAAAACAAGGTGTGGTATCTCTTGGACCTTGCTATCTCTTTGTTAAGCATGTCATAAAAAAATCTGACATTATAAAGCCCTGTCAGGCCGTCTGTCAGTGCAAGGCGCTGCGTCTCCTGAAATAATTTTATCTTTTCTGCTATAAGAGACATATTATTGCCAATAAGTGAAAACACTGCTGCTGTATCAAAATCGAATTTTATTTCCACCCTGCTTGCAAGCACAAGAATGCCTATTGTCTCCGGGCCAACCCTCAGAGGGATACAGGCAAAAAACATGATGCCCTCTTTTTTCAGAACGTCTATCCTTTCCATCTCACCTGATTCCAGGACATACAGGGGATCCGTCAACTCAACGACATTGTCGTATAAGGCATTCAGTTCCCCTTTTTCAAGTTCATGCCTGAGTCCAAGGGATACGCCCGACATATTTCTCAGGACAAATGACCCGCCCTCCTTCATAACTATCCATCCCAGACTGAAGTCAGAGACGATTAATACCTTTTCGAGCAGGTCTGCAAAAACAGAATTTATATCCCCTGAGGATATAAACGTACCTGAGAGAGTGTTTATTATGCCGAGTTCCTTGTTCCTCTTAAGGAGCATCCTTTCAAGCTGAACAAAGGCAGAGATATCTCTTAAAGTAATGCTTATAAAATGAAGGCCGTCATTTACCATTACAGGAGTGATGGTCACATTCAATACGTGTTCGCCAAATCTTATCTGCTCCGATTTTTCAGCCCTGTCGAATTTGCATTTTATGATACTCTCCGAGAGGATCTTCAAGGGCATTACGTCATTGCTGTTTTTACCGATAAGCTCTTCCTTCCTGCCCTTGAAAAGCTCCAAAAAGGCCTTATTTACCTCTATAATTTCTCCATCCCTCCTTAATATGACAACCGGCTCCTTCAAATAATCAACAAATGGAAAAGTTATAGCCTCAGCTTTTAAAAACCTTTGTGCGAAGTTAATGTTAGGCCTCCTCTCTACGAGCCATTGGCTGACAGTCTTATAAGCGCACCCTCAAGCAGGCCACTATCACTCACAAGCATATCTTTAAAGCCGAATATCTCCATAATCTTAATTGTAAAGAGTATGCCGGGTATAATCAAGTCTGCCCTTTCAGGCTCAAGCCCCCTGAGCTGTTTCCTTTCCGTAGGCGGCATGAGTACAAGCCTATCAGAGATATCACGGAGCTTTTGAAACGGCATCCTATGCATATGAATCTTTTCGTGGCTGTATTTTTCAAGGCCGAGGTCAATGGCTGCAATTGTTGTGATAGTGCCTGCCGTCCCGATAAAAACTGTATCGGTTTTTATGAACTGCCCTGCCCTTGCCTTAAGCTTAGCAAGGACAATGTCCATTTCTTTTTTAAGTGAAACGATTTCATCTTTTGAAGGCAAGCCTGACTTTATATGATGTTCAAAGAGCTTAACTACACCTGTTGGGACCGTGCCCATCTCAACAGGGGTAGAGTTTTTACAGAGGACCCATTCAGTGCTTCCGCCTCCGATATCAATAATAAAAGACGAACCTGCCTTTGGCGCATCAGATAAAACACCCATTGCGGTAAGCCCTGCTTCTTCATGCCCTGAAATTATGTCTATTTTTATTCCTGTCTCTGACAGGACTCTTTTTATGAATTCCTCTGAGTTCTTTGCCTCTCTTAACGCGCTTGTCCCGACAGCCTTAATGCGGGTGACTTTATATTCTGAAATAAGGCATGCAAATTCTTTTAACACAGAAACTGATTTCCCCATGTTTTCTGCATTTAATAACCATGTACTGTTAATGCCGGCGGCAAGGCGCGTAATCGCCATCCCGCATTTCAGGCGGGTAATTTTATTGTTTTCTACCCTGCCTATGAGAAGTCTCAGGGTATTGGAACCAACGTCTATGGAAGCTAAAACAGGCATGGAATATTATAACCCAAATAATGCAATTGAAATAATCATATTCAGAGACTTAAAATACTCTATGAACTCCCACATCCAGAATTTCCTGCGCTATCTTGAAATAGAGCGTGGAGCGTCTCCGCATACGCTCAGGGCATACAGGGAAGACCTTGAGATATTCTTCGGACATATCGGCCCTGAAATAAAGGACATCGAACTGAATGACATCAGGGGATTTGTCGCAGAACAGATCAATGCCGGACATAAAAAAACCACTGTCGGCAGAAGACTTGCAACAATAAGGTCATTCTTAAAGTTTTTCTACCGCGAAGGCCATATAAAGACAAATCCTGCCAAACTCGTCCCAACGCCAAAGCTGCCAAAGACGCTTCCCAATTTCCTGTCAGTGGATACGGTTTTTTCACTTGTCGAAAAACCCGAGGGGATAGGCTTTCTTCCCGTAAGGGACAGGGCCATGCTTGAACTTTTGTATTCAAGCGGCCTTCGTGTAAGCGAGCTGGCAGGATTAAATGCGGATGACATAGATGTCAGGGAGGGCCTTGTTAAGGTCAAAGGCAAAGGCAAAAAAGAGCGGATAGTGCCTGTAGGCAAAAAGGCAATAGAGGCAATAAAGACTTATGCGGTCGAAAGGATATTGTTGAGGAAAAAGGAAGCTGCTTTTTTCCTCAACAGGAACGGAACAAGATTGACAGACAGGAGCATAAGACGTATAGTAATCAAGTATGCAAGGGCAATTGGTGTTGACGGCCGGATAGGCCCTCACACGCTCAGGCATACCTTTGCAAGCCATCTTCTTCAGGGCGGTGCGGATCTCAGAGTGATTCAGGAGCTTTTAGGGCATTCATCCCTGTCAACAACGCAGAAATATACGCACCTGGACATTACGCACCTGATGGACACTTATGACAAGGCGCATCCGCTTGCGAAGGATAAAAAATAGGTGAATTGGTGAATAGAAAAAAAAGACATGGTGAATTGGGAAAACAAAAAAAGCGCCGATTCACCCATTAACCGATTCACCCGTTCACCGAGAGGGGAGGATATATGTTTAAAGGAACCACAATATTATGTGTAAGGCGTGACGGTAATGTTGCTATCTCAGGAGACGGGCAGGTGACAATGGGGAACACCGTCTTAAAGCACAATGCAAAAAAAATAAGAAGGATGTATAATGACAAAATTGTTGCGGGCTTTGCAGGGGCAACCGCAGATGCATTTACGCTTTTTGAAAGATTTGAGGCAAAGATTGAATCATACCGCGGCAACATAAAGAGGGCTGCGGTAGAACTAGCAAAAGACTGGCGGACAGACAAGATTCTGAGAAGGCTTGAGGCGCTCCTGATTATCGCAGATAAAGAACATACATTCATAATCTCAGGCACAGGCGACGTTATCGAGCCTGAAGACGGAATTGCCGCAATCGGCTCAGGAGGCCCTTATGCGCAGTCTGCGGCCAGGGCGCTTTTTGAAAACACAACTCTCCCGGCAAAAGAGATAGCTGAAAAATCAATGAAGATTGCATCAGGGATATGCATTTACACGAATGAAAATATAACTATTGAGGAACTGAATGGATAATCTGACACCGAGAAAAATAGTTGAGGAACTGGATAAATACATTATCGGCCAGCATAAGGCAAAAAAGGCCGTTGCCATTGCCATGAGAAACAGGTGGAGAAGGCAGCAGCTTTCTCCTGAGCTGAAAGATGAAGTGCTTCCGAAAAATATAATCATGATAGGCCCGACAGGGGTCGGCAAGACAGAGATTGCAAGGCGTCTTGCACGGCTTTCCAATGCGCCTTTTTTGAAGATTGAGGCATCCAAATTCACAGAGGTCGGATATGTAGGAAGAGACGTTGAATCCATGGTCAGAGACCTCACCGAGATTTCTCTAAACATGGTCAAGTCAGAGCATATCAAAAAGGTACAGGAAAAAGCAGAGTCCCTTGCCGAGGAAAAACTTCTCGATATTCTGCTGCCTTCCCCAAGGTCCGCTGCAGGCCGCCCCGGGCGGCTCGTTGAGGAGAGCGGGCGGGGTGTAAGCACTGATGAGGAAGAGAAAGAAAAACATAAAGAAACAAGAGAAAGGCTGAGGTCACAGCTCAGGGAAGGAAAACTTGATAACAGGTATGTAGAGATTGAGGTAAGAGAAAAAGTCATGCCTTTCGGGGTCATCTCAAATGTAGGCATGGAAGAGCTCGAGATAAACCTGAAAGAGATGCTTGGAGGTTTAATCCCTGAAAAGGCCAAAAGAAAAAAAGTAAAAGTACCCGAGGCCCTGAGGCTGCTGGTGCAGGAAGAGGCAAACAAACTCATTGACATGGACAAGGTCACCAAAGAGGCAATTGACAGGATACAACAGACAGGAATTATATTTATAGACGAGATAGATAAGATAGCAAGCAGGGGCTCAAGCCACGGGCCTGATGTATCAAGGGAAGGAGTGCAGAGAGACCTCCTGCCGGTAGTTGAAGGCACAACTGTCACAACAAAACACGGCCCTGTGAAAACAGACCACATCCTTTTTATAGCAGCAGGCGCATTCCATATGTCAAAACCATCCGACCTCATTCCCGAGCTTCAGGGAAGGTTTCCTATCAGGGTTGAGCTTGACCCATTGGGGAAAAATGAATTTGTGAGAATTCTTACAGAACCCTATAATGCCCTCACAAAACAATACACAGCGCTCCTGGCAACAGAGGATGTAGAGATAGATTTCAGGAAAGACGCCATAGAAGAGATAGCCGGCATTGCAGCAACTGTTAATGAGAAGACTGAAAACATAGGCGCAAGAAGGCTTCACACAGTCCTTGAGAAGCTCCTTGAAGATATATCCTTTGAAGCGCCTGAAAAGAAAAACGGGAAATTATCCATAGACAGGGAATACGTAAAAAGCAAACTTGCTGATATTGTTAAAGACGAGGATCTAAGCAGGTATATACTCTAAAGCAAGATACAAGATACATGATTCACGATATACAATGCATAACACATGATTCAAAACGCATGATATTTTTATCCCGCATCATGCATCTTGCATCTTGCATCCTGATACTTTTTATATTTGCCTCCTGCGCGCCGATACATTATGAGGCGTATCCTGAGACAAGCTATCCAAAGGCAAGCCCGTCTGAGACAAAACCGACTCGTACAAAACCGTCTGATGCGGCTGTCCCTAAATCTAAAAATATAGTTGCCTCATGGTACGGGTCTGATTTCCATGGCAGGCCAACGTCATCAGGAGAGCTTTATAATATGTATACAAAAACATGCGCTCATAAGGAATACCCTTTTGGAACAAGGCTCAAGGTGACAAATATATCAAACGACAAAAGTGTGGAGTGCACCGTAAATGACCGCGGGCCGTTTATTGCCGGAAGGGATTTGGACCTCTCTTACGCGTGTGCAAAAGAGATAGGCTTGATAGGCACCGGAACAGGCAAGGTCAGGATTGAACATCTCGGCAGGGATACAAGATATGTTAAAGAGGTGCGGTATTCTCCTGCAAGGGCAGGCAGTGAAGGGCCCTTCACAATACAGGTTGGCTCGTATAAAGATATGTCCAATGCCACGCGCATGAAAACAGCACTTGAGTTTAAATACAGCAAGGTCTATATCACAAAGGCAGAAGTGAATGACAGCGCCTATTTCAGGGTTAATATTGGAAAATTCAGCACAAAGGATGATGCCTACCGCGTTGCAAAGGCCCTTGCAGATGAGGGTTACAGCACCTTAATTAAGCATTATGACGAGAGGATATAAAATCAATCCATGAAAAAACTTGATGAGGTTGTTAAGTTTCACGGCCATATGTGCCCGGGCCTTGCGCTCGGTTACAGGGTATCTGCATTTGCCCTGAAAGAACTCGGCAGGAAAGCCTCTGACGAAGAGATTGTTGCAATTGTCGAAAACAACTCATGCGCTGTTGACGCAGTTCAGGTCATGACAGGATGCACCTTCGGGAAAGGGAATCTGATATTTAAAGACTATGGCAAACAGGTCTACACATTCATAAAAAGGCCTTCAGGCAAGGCTATCAGGATATCTATTGACTGGACGCCTCCTCCTGAGACAGAAAAAGAAAAAGAGATGTGGCAGAGATATATGAAGGGCAATCGCTCAACTACAGTCATGAAAGCTGTCCACAAAAGAAAAACAAAAAAAATAGATTCGATTCTAAAGGCAAAAGATAGCGAACTCTTTAAAATCAAAAATGTAACGGTCACTCTGCCTGATGCGGCAAGGATATACCCGAGCGTCAGGTGTGAAAAGTGTGGTGAGAAGACCATGGAGCCGAGGTTGAGGGTGAAAAATGGTAAGATGGTGTGTATGCCGTGTTTTGAAAAAAAATGAGAAGAAATATTCCTCTCATTACATAAAATTATTTATAATGGAGTCGCTATTATGAAAGACATAATCACAAAAGCAAACATACTTATTGAGGCATTGCCGTATATCAGGACTTTCTCGGGAAAGACCTTTGTCATAAAATACGGCGGAGCTGCACAAGTTGAGGAAAATTTAAAAGATTCCTTTGCCCAAGACATATCGCTTCTGAGCTTCATAGGGATCCGGCCTGTGATTGTGCACGGCGGCGGGCCAAAGATAAGCTCAACAATGGAGAAGATGGGCAAGAAGCCCACCTTTATTCAGGGCCAGCGTGTCACTGACAAAGAGACAATGGACATTGTTGAGATGGTGCTCGGCGGGCTTGTGAACAAGGAGATAGTTTCATTGATAAACAAGCACGGCGGAAAAGCCATCGGCTTAAGCGGAAAAGACGGAGAACTAATAAAGGCAAAAAAGAAACTCATGAAAAAGACTTCAGCCGATACAGCCGTTGAAGAGATAATTGACCTTGGGCTGGTTGGCGAGGTAACAGATATAAACTCACAGGTTATCAAAAGCCTTGAAAAGGAAAATTTCATACCTGTCATATCTCCGATTGGCATAGGCCGGCACGGAGAAACTCTTAATATAAATGCTGATTTTGTCGCCTCAGCCATAGCCTCAAAACTAAAGGCTGAAAAACTCATACTCCTCACAGATGTGCCGGGCATAAGAGATAAAAAAGGAAATACAATCTCAACTCTCACAGAGAAAAATATTAAAAAATTGCTTTCTGACAACACAATCTCCGGCGGCATGATACCAAAGGTAAACGCCTGCGTCAAAGCCATTGAAAGCGGGGTTTCAAAGACGCATATCATTGACGGCCGCATCTCTCACTGCCTCCTGCTTGAGATATTTACAAAAGAGGGCATAGGGACGGAGATAGCTTGAGAATGGCAAAAGTTAAGACCTTCTTCCAGTGCCAGGCATGCGGATATGTCAGCCCCAAATGGCTCGGCAAATGTCCTGACTGCGGGGAATGGAACACCCTTGTCGAGGAGAAAAAAGAGAGCAGGCAGGGCAGAAGGCCGCCAGGCAGGCCGGAACCCCAGCCCCTGAATACAATAACCAGCGGAAAAGAAAAACGTACAACCACAGGCATTAAAGAGCTTGACAGGGTTTTGGGCGGAGGAGTAGTTGCAGGCTCTGTGATTCTTGTCGGCGGCGACCCGGGAATAGGAAAATCAACAGTTCTCATGCAGGCAATGTTAGGGCTCTCAAAAAAATATGAGAGCGCCCTTTATGTGTCAGGCGAGGAATCTCCCGAACAGATAAAGATGAGGGCGGAGCGGCTCTCTATAGATTCTGACAGGATAATCCTTCTTGCTGAAACATCTCTTGAAGGCATTATTGATACAGCCTCAAAACTCAACCCGGGTGTGATTGTCGTTGACTCAATCCAGACAATGTACACAGAGGAGATATTCTCAGCGCCGGGTTCAGTCGGCCAGGTGAGGGAGTGTGCGGCAAGGCTCATGCTTTTTGCCAAGAAATCTGAAATCCCTGTATTCATAATCGGCCATGTTACGAAAGAAGGCGCAATTGCAGGCCCCAGGGTACTGGAACATATCGTTGATACAGTCCTTTATTTTGAAGGAGACAGGGGGCATCCCTATAGAATATTACGGACTGTCAAGAACCGTTTCGGTTCAACAAATGAGATAGGCGTATTTGAGATGACTGATGCAGGGCTTTCTGAAATAGAAAACCCTTCTGAATTATTTCTGGCAGAAAGGCCTCTTAATGTCTCGGGTTCAACAGTCATTGCAAGCATAGAAGGCACAAGGCCCTTGATGGTTGAGATTCAGGCATTGGTATCGCCGACAACATTCGGGATGCCGAGAAGGACAAGTATCGGAGTAGATTTTAACAGGGTAAATCTTCTGACCGCAGTGCTTGAGAAAAATGCAGGGCTGCACCTGGGAGGGATGGATATATTCATAAATGTTGTCGGCGGGCTTAAAATCATCGAGCCTGCAATTGACCTGGGGATTGTAACAACAATAGCATCTTCTCTCAGGGAAATACCCATTGACCCAAAGGTATTCATGTTTGGAGAGGTCGGCCTTTCCGGTGAGATAAGGGCCGTTGCATACGCAGAACAGAGGATTAAAGAGGCTGCAAAGATAGGGTTTAAGAAGGCGGTAATGTCCAGGACCAATCAGGGCAGGCTCAAGGAATTTTTTGGACTTGAGATATTCGGGGTAAAGGATGTTGAAGATGCGCTTGAAGCCATTGGGATACGGTAAAAAGATAGCTGTCAGCTGTCAGCTGTCAGCTATCAGCAAAATAATAAAAAAGATTTTTTATTCTGCAGGACTTCTGCTCTTTTGCTTTTCTGCTCTGGTTTTGCTGACTTCCTGCTCAACAAAGAGAGTAGAACTGCCCAGTTACGAAGGCAGCGATATAAAAAAAACCATTGCCGAGCGCAGCGACATAAAAAGCGTTGCAGCAACCTTCTATGTTGAGTTTGAAAAAGATGACAGCATAATAACAGGAGATGCAGCCCTTGAACTCACAGATGAGACTTTAGACCTGCGGATTTACTCATTAGGTTTCCTCGTAGCAGAACTGACAGAGGCAAACGGCATTATTAAAAGCGAGCCCGAACTCAGCAGAAATAAAAAAATAATCCTTGTAGACGGTTTACGAAACAGCATTCTCTGGTGGACGATTAAAGACTATAACATAGAAGAGCAAAATGGAATCTATCAGCTCAGGAATTCATGGCAGAGCATTGCTATTGATAAAAAAACAATGCTGCCGACTCATCAGACAATAGAACTTGATAACGGCAGGGAACTCAGGATTTTGTATGAGGGCCCTGTAAGCAATGGAAATTTCTGGTACCCCTCAAAGATAAAGATAGAACTCTCAAGATATACAGTGAAACTACAGATAAAGACTATATCTTTCCTTCCCCGTTCAGCCCGAGATCAACGGCAACTGCCCTTATAATTGCCTCGTCTATTGCATTCGCCTTGAACAGATATCCATCAAGAAGCGCGTTGTCGCAAATAGTATTTATCAGCCGCGGAACTCCGCTTGAATACTGGAAGATAACCTTTATTGCTCCATCCGTAAACGGATTTTTGGGACAGCCGGCTACATGCATTCTATGGACTACATAATCCTTTGTATTTTCTTCAGAAAGCGCCCTCAGCCTCACCCTTACAGCAACCCTCTGTTTTAAGGGCTCGTCAAGCGACAGCACGCTGTCCAGGTCAGGCAGGCCGACAAATATGAAGTTCACCATCTTTCCTTCGGGCATCTCCATATTTAACAGGCCCCTGAATTCTTCCATTATCTCTTTGGACTTAAGCATCTGGACCTCATCAATAATAACTACTGCCGCTTTCCCCTGCTCACCCAGTTCATAAAGCCTTCTGTATATCTGGCTCAGAAGCTCAACCTTGTCGTCTTTTACATCTGCCACGCCAAGCTGTATTGCGAGTTTTTTCAGCAGCCAGTCAGCGCTTACCGCAGAATGGATTACAACAAGAAGGACTGCCTCATAGACACTCTCGTCAAGCTCCTCGAGAAGCCTGCGCGCCAATGTAGTCTTGCCTGTCCCTATATCGCCGATAACAACAGCCAGCCCCTTTTTTGTATCAATGGCGTATTTCAGCCTTACCAGCGCTTCTGAATGCTGTGTGCCCTTATAGTAAAACCTGTTATCAACAACATTCGAAAACGGGTGCTCTTTTAAGCTGTAATACTCAAGATAATCCATACTCTACAAGTAAGAAACCCTTTCCTTTTTTATCTTCTGCTTTTCTGATATTACAGGTTTTGCAGATGCTCCTGCAACCATTACTTTCAACAGATTAATCTTCTCTGAAACATTCCTGAACTTTGAATTCCACCCGTACACTCCTGTATAGAACTCAAGCGCCTCTGCAACATCTCCGTTTTTTTCATATGCCTCTGCAAGGTCGTATTTTACACCCCAGTATGACTCATCCCTTGTTTCTATTTTCCCAAGCACATTGCTGAAAGATTCAATTGCAAGGGAAAACAGGCCCTTAGACATATAACATATCCCGAGCATATTTATCGACTGGGTCAATCTCTTTGGATCATTCTTCGATACCTGAAACTCTCTTATTGCATCGTCTATCAGCCCCATCTCCTTATAGGCAATACCGAGATTATAGTGCGTCTCTGAATCCTCTGCCCCTACCTCTTTTTCAAGGCCTTTTTTAAACTCCTCGAATATATCAAGCACGTCGTTTTCCAGTGCAGGCTCCGGCGCTTCATGCGCCTCAAGCGCTTCAGGGGCCACAAATTCCTCAACCGGCTTTTCGGCAAACTCTTTTATTGCCTCTTCTTTTGCGACGGCTTCTTCCGGCGTAGAGACTTCTGCCGACAAAAGTTTCTGCTTTATCTCATCGTTGTCAGGGAAAAGCTTCAGGAGTTTATGATATATGACCTTTGCCTCCTCGGATAACCCCTGCCTTAAATAGAACTCGGCCTCTGACATGTCTTCACTGTAGTCCTCAATACCTGCACCCGGAGCAGCCATTTCTGAAACAGGCGCTACGAATTCTGCCGAAGGCTGCATGGATGCCCTTTCGAGCAGCCTGGGATCCTCAGGGCTTATATCATAGGCTTCTTTGAGTATCCCTTCTTTCTGTTCCATATTGCCTGCGCTGCCGTAAAGCTCTGCAAGAACAAGGCACTCGGCCACGGCCTGTTCTTTATCACCTGTGTCTATGTATAAAGTTTTAAGTTTTGCATGAATATCAATATCCCGGGGTTCTCTTACCTTAAGATTTTCAAGAAGCGCCTTTGCTTCGTCGTAAAGGCCATATCTGAGAAATATGTCTGCCTCTGCCAGAGACTCCTCAACTGATTTTTCAGCTTTTACCGACACCTGATCTTCTCCCAACTCCCTTTCAATGTCAGCTACTTTGCCCTGTATCTCAGTATCATCAGGATGTATCTGTGCTGCCTCACGATAACAATTCAAGGCCTCCTTCAGCATTCCATCTGAGAGGACAAAAGCATCGCCCAGAAAAACGAGTTCAATAAATGCAGCCTCGTGATTCTCTTTTTGTTTGTAGAGCGACACCAGCTTCTTCCTTGTCTCAACAGGTTCAACATCCTTAAACAATGTCAGGGTGTCTATGGCCTCATCAATCTTCTCCTCAAACACCATCTCATCTATCACCATGCTGTATTCTTTCCATGCCTTTTGTTCGTCCCCTTCCTTCAGGTATATTTCTCCGAGCAGTTTTCTTGCCGTGATATTTGATGGCTCTGCCTCAATAACCCTGGATACATATTGCAATGCATCTGCAAAAGACTCCTGGGCGACCAGAAGCTGCGCACATTTTAAGGAAAGCACAGCATCATCCGGAGAAAGCTCAACTGCCTTTTTTGCATACTCTAAAGACTGCTTTGAATCTCCTGTTTTCTCAAATACAGAACTCAGCCCAAGCAATGCCTCTTTGTTATTAGGCTGGAGTTCCAGCGCCTTTTTGAAATATCCTTTCGCATTATTGATGTCATCCTTATCGTCGTACAATCTTGCTATGTGCAGATATTCTTTTGCCGCCTCGATCTGAAGGCCTTCCTTTATAAAAAGCTCCGCGACCTTATTTCTCAATGAAATGTTAGACGGAGAAAGGTTCAGGATTTTGTCATAAGTGCGCAGCAGGGCATCTTTCTTGCCTTCCTTGGAAAGTATGTCTGCGCTGGCAAGATAATATTTTATGGCGTCAGTTGCCAACCCTTTTTCCTCGCTTAACTCACCAAGGGCATTCATAGCATCTGTATTCGAAGGGTCAATATTTAATATCTTCTTATACAGGGCCAAGGCCTTAAGAGAAAATCCTTCATCCCTGAAAAAACGCGCCGCCTTATGGAAAAATTCTACAGCAGGAGCTTTATCGCCTTTCTTGAAATAGAGGTCTCCGATAGTATTATAGATATTAGCATCAGGGGTCTCTTTTGCAAGCTTTTCCCATTCAGCTATTGCCTTATCTACCTGGCCCCTCGCAAGATACTTCTGGGCTTCTTTTATTATCGCTGCTTTATCCGACATATTCCTATATTAAAAATATCATATATGGACAAAGAGTGTCAATTAACAGTCATAGCCTTAATATACCCTTTAAATTCTGTAATGACAGGCTGATAACCGGTTTATAACAAGAGCAATCTTCTGCATTTGGCCTGATGTTTAAAGTAATATCATCTGTCCGGATTTTAAAACTTAGCAGCGCTGATATTGACAATTCATGGGCATTTCTATTATTATGATTACTCTTTCCGCTCATGCGGATCAATCTTTACGAGGAAATCTCAAGGGAAGGTGAAGGGATGAAAACCCAATTTGCTAAAAAAACTGATACTGAACATAAGTGGTACGTTGTAGATGCCAGGGACGCAATCCTTGGAAGGCTTGCTGTAAAGATTGCCGTACATCTGCGCGGTAAAAATAAAGCTGTGTTCACCCCAAATGTTGATACAGGCGATTTTGTTGTAGTCGTGAATGCCGAGAAGGTCAGGGTTACAGGCAAAAAACTCGATGACAAGATTTATTATCATCACTCAGGCTATCCCGGCGGCATAAAGGCCAAACCTCTCAAGGAACGGCTTGCCAAAGAACCTGACAAGGTTATAACAGATGCTGTATGGGGAATGCTTCCAAAGACCAGGCTCGGAAGGGCAATGTTGAAGAAGCTCAAGGTATACAGAGGAAACGAACACCCGCATATGGCCCAGAAACCAGAAATTTTACAATATAAGGAGTTTTAAATGGCTGAAATCAAATATAGCGCCACAGGCAGAAGAAAGACATCTATTGCAAGGGTGAATATGTCTCCGGGCAGCGGGCAGATACTTGTCAACGAAAAATCTCTTGCCGCATATTTCCCCCGTGAAACTCTGCAGATGATGATAAGGCAGCCACTGGAACTTGCGGGTATGTCAGGCAAATACAACATAAGCGCAAAGGTTATAGGCGGCGGGCCAACCGGCCAGGCAGGCGCACTAAGGCATGGCATCTCAAGGGCGCTCGTTTCCATAGATAGTGACCTCAGGCTGAAACTTAAAAAAGAAGGTTTTTTAACAAGAGACCCGAGAGAAAAAGAGAGAAAGAAGTACGGCCAGAAGGGCGCAAGAAAGAGATTCCAGTTCTCGAAGAGATAATTTAGCTAACAGCTGTCAGCTAACAGCCGTCAGCAGTTAAATATTTACTTATCGAAAAAATGTTAAAAGCAGCTATATGCGGCGGCAGTGGATATGCAGGAGGCGAGCTTATTCGCCTCCTTTCAAAGCACCCTTTTGTCAGAATAACTGCTGTTACCTCAGAAAGATCAGCAGGAAAGCCTGTCAGTGATTTATTCCCGCACCTTAACAATCATTCCAATCTTGTATACGAGCCGCTAAAAAAAGAGAAACTGCTCAACAGGGCTGACCTGTTTTTTATGGCCCTGCCCCATGCAGAGTCCCAGGAGGCAGTGGATTTTTTCTTCAGAAACAGAAAAAAGATAATAGACCTCTCCGCAGATTACAGGCTCCGCTCCCCTGAGATATATGAAGAATGGTACAAGGCATCCCATAAGTACAAGGGAACTCTGAGAAAAGCTGTTTACGGGCTGCCTGAGCTGTACAGAAATAAGATTGGGAAGTCATCTCTTATAGCAAATCCGGGCTGCTACCCTACAGGCGCAATACTCGGGCTTTATCCCGCATTGAAAAATAAGCTCATAGACACTGATTCCATTATCATAGATTCAACCTCCGGAACAACTGGAGCAGGCAGAAAAGGCGAGACTGCATTTTCATATTGCGAGGTAAATGAGGGGTTCAGGGCATATTCAGTTGCTGTGCACAGGCATACGCCTGAGATAGAACAGGAACTTTCCGCTGTTGCCAATAAAAATATTACGGTTGATTTCACTCCACATCTTGGGCCTTATGACAGGGGAATACTCTCAACCATCTATGCAAGACTTAAAAAGAACATCGAAACTAAAAAAGTCCTCGGCACATATAAAAAGCTTTATCAGAAAGAGCCGTTTGTAAGAGTGCTTGCGGAAGGCAAATACCCGAATGTGAAAAACGTCCGCGGAAGCAATCTCTGTGACATCGGACTTACTGTGAATAACAGGACAAACACCCTCATCATAGTTACTGCCATAGACAACCTCATGAAAGGCGCAGCAGGACAGGCCGTGCACAACATGAACCTGATGATGGGCTTCAAAGAGACAACCGGCATTGAGACAATAGCCTTGTTTCCGTAAGTTAAACTTTCCGGTTCTTTACCCCGTTAGACTTAAACTTCACCAAGCCATCTTGACATCGCTGTAAAAATGTAATACACTTTTACATGATGATTGATAGAAGCCAGAAGCTGCCTTTGGACAAATCATTCTTCCTGTTTGGTCCCCGCCAATCAGGGAAGACCACCCTTATCAACAGTCTTTTTAAGGACAAGGTTTATAAGATCAACCTTCTGCTGAGCGATCAGTTCTTTAAGTATTCAAAAGACCCCTCACTTCAGAGGAAAGAAATCATGGAGAAAAAGAAAAACATCAAGCATGTCTTTATAGACGAGATACAGCGCGTCCCTGAACTTTTGAATGAAGTTCAGCATCTTATTGACAGCACATCACTGCATTTTATTATGTCCGGTTCCAGCGCAAGAAAACTCAAACGCGGATATGCAAATCTCCTCGGTGGACGGGCAGTGCAACGATTTCTTTTCCCTTTTATGTGGAATGAAGTCTCTGAGAAGGCCGGGCTTACGCATTTTCTGAGTTTTGGGTCGCTTCCTCCTGTTTTTCTTGCTGAAAAAGAGACCGACAAGATTGACCTTCTGAACGCATATGTTGATATCTATCTGCGCGAAGAGATTCAGGCCGAGGGCATTGTCCGGCAGATAGGCGCTTTTTCAAGGTTTCTCGATATGGCAGCCAGCCAGTTTGGAGAGATCGTTAACTATTCGACAGTTGCACGTGAATGCCAGCAGGCTGTCATGACTGTCAAGACATATTATGAAATCCTCGTTGACACCCTTATCGGTTTTCGTCTGGAGCCGTGGAGAAAGAGCGTGCGAAAACGCCTCTCAGGACATCCCAAATTCTACTTGTTCGACAATGGCGTTACGAACATCATTAACCGTTATGACCATGCCATTTCAGACCCTTATCTCCTTGGAAGATTATTCGAGCAGTTTATTATTATCGAAACCATAAAAGGGATAAAGACGTCACAGAAGATGATCAAGCCATACTACTGGCGGACAAACACAGGAACAGAGGTAGACTTGATAATAGAACAGTCAGGAAAGCTTACAGGCGCTTATGAAATAAAGTGGTCTAAGACAATTACCACCTCGCAGCTTACCGGATTAAAGTCTTTTCAGGAAGACTATCCGGGTGTGCCGTGTCATGTTATTTGCAATACTGATGAGCCTTACAGGCTTGGGAATATTCTCATCATGAACTGGAAAAAGTTTCTGCAGGAGCAAGTTATATCACCGCGCCGCAAAACCTCACCAGCAAACTAAGGATTTAATTCTGCCCGCTGCGCTTTTCGAAGCGCAGCGTAGAGTCGCCTGAGGCGACCACGCTTGCAAACTTGCTCACTTGCACACTTCCTCTCTTGCAATTTTGCTCGCTTGTGAAAAACCGGTCGCTGTCCCTATTTATTTTTCCTTTCCTATTTATTTTTCCTCTCACTTCATTTTTTCCATGAATATTCTTTAGCGCCACACTTGCATTTCACTTTTTTATTGCCTTCATCATAATATTTTAGCGAAACGAATTTTTGACATGTAACACAATAAAATAGATTTTCAATATCTTGAGCGTCTTTCCACAAAGCCTTTAAATCACCCATGCTCGGGTTAAATGAACTGTCATGAGAATCTTTATTGGCTATAAATGTTGAGGCTAACGTTCTACCGAACAAAGGTGAATAAACAGTGAAATCTGTGCTTGATTTAGCTGCTTTTCCTTTTAACTCAGAAAGTAACTCATGACACATCCTATCTTCGTTTTTATCGTTGAATTGAAATTCAACTTTGACCTTCAAAGTGGAAGCTATATTTTTCAATATATGCTCAAGATAAACTCTTATATTATTACCTAAGTCGTCATCTACATTATTTGTTATTTTATATTCTATTCTTTGACGAAGGCTGCCAGCGCTTTCCTCAAGATGAGCTCCTTTAGCTTCGCTCCATTTAATTTCGCTTATTTGCCAGTTTTTATTTTGCACAACAGACTTTACATAATCAAACCACTGTTTTTCATGTGTCAGCAAAATAATTTGATACTCTGCAAATTTTTCAATCAAAAGATCAGCGAATCTCTTTCTATGGTTTGCATCGAAACTTGATATCACATCATCCATCAAGATGAATTTATTCTCTTTGTTAAATGCCCTCACGGATGCGAGGAAAAAAGCTAATCCGAAACAATTAAGATGAGACTCACTAAAATATTTGTGGGGTGGAGAGACCTCAGAATCATAATATTTAAAGCTTACTGTCAAACCGACTAGTTCATCTTCATTTTCTATGGTTTTCAGCTTTATCTCTTTTATCTGCTCTTCAGGATTCATGAATTGATAATATTCATTAATTATGCCTGAAAAATTATTGATGAATGATTCAAGTCCCTCTTTTTGCTTCTTTACAAAATCTGCATAAATAATTTCAAAAGTGGCTTTTTGTTCCTCAATTAATTCTTTTTCTTTTTTTAGAGCCTCAATCTGCGAATAAGCCGATTTCGACAGTTCAATCTTTACGACAATATCTGTTGCCTTATCATCTTTTATCTGTGATTTAAGCTGATCATATTTCTGACTACAAATTGCCTCAACTTCATTAAGCGAGTTTGGCTTTATCTTTAGCTCTGCTGAAGTTTTTATCTTTTTGTCGGCTGCAATATCAACAATTAATTCTTGAGAATATTTCGACAAGGCATTTTTGACAATTTCAACTTTAGCTTTTAACTTCGCATTACTCGGGTCAATAAAATACTTATTCTTCAATAGTCCATTAACATCATAAGCAACTTCTTTTATTGTGGCTTCGAATTGAGTCTTAATATCTGATAATTTTTTCTGTTCAGCCCTTACTTTCTTAATGTCATCTATTCTTTCTTGTATCTCTTTGAGGAGATATTTACTGTCTTTAGGCTGCAAGCATAGAGGACAACTACTATCTGTGTAATGACCTTCCTTTAATATTTTTTCTCCAGCACCGAGAAGATCGTTAAGAATAATCTTTTTTAGGTTGTCTGCATCACCAGAAAGCTTATTATATTGGGTTTCGTATTCCCTGTATGCTTCATCAAATGAATCAATTTTCAGTTTCAATTTTCCGACATGGTCTCTGATTCCTGAATAAAAACTCTGCTGTTCTATTATTGTATTATCAGTTGGTTTTTTGATCGCCATAATAATAGCGTTAATATCTGAGAATTTTTCGATCTTCTTGCCAAGTTTTAGCGGCGAAATTAGTTCGTTTATCGCATTGATGAAATGCGGCTCCGATGTAATGTTTTGGTTAAGTTGCTTCAAAAGATTACCCTGTTGAATATTAATAGTGCCGTCAAGGTTTTTATTTTTCAATTCTCTCGCCAAGTCATTCAGTGCTTTCTTCAAAACTGTTCTCGTACTGGTTACTTCCGAAAAACCAATAATCTCAGATACATTTGCTAATTTTTCTGTTTTGGTGCTTAAAATGAAATTGACTAGCTCGGCATAGTGCAGGATCAGTCTTTCCCTTTGCGATGCTTTGATGAATTCAACGAATGAAGTATTTTTATTGGTAGAATCAGTTTTGAGTATCCCTTTTTTAATTTCAATATTTTTAGAACAATTTAAGCTACTATTTGAATATTTTATTTCCAATGAACCCTTTTTATCGTCTGGCAACGAAATATTTCGCAAAGCTTCTAAGCCTAATTTGCCGATTTCTTCGCCTGATAAATGTGCAATTTTGCCGTAGTAAAACCACTCTATGGAATCTGTGATGCTGCTTTTGCCTGTACCATTGTCGCCATAAAGAACAATGGATTTTTCCTCCAAAGGCAGTACTAGTTCATCTTTTACACCCCTTAATCCCTGTATATGAATATTTTTAATTTTTACCGCTGGCATTTTCTTCCCTTAATGTTACAAGCGCATTAGCTATGTTTGTACTCGTCAGTTTCCCTGCCTTGTATAATTCGAGAATTTTTTCGGCAATTTCTCTGTCCACACCTGGCAAGTTCGTAATGTTGCCAAAAAAATCATCAAGGATTTCTTTTCCACTTTTTACTTGATTATCCATAAGTCTTTATTTTTTAAAATAACTCCAGTCAATTTCAAGGCTTACTGCAAGATTTAACTCTAAAATTTCAAAGCCCGTTTTATTGTTGCAAATTGGATATACTCCATATTGTTTCACAAAATCGAGAATGAAATAGCTTTCCAAGTCTTCTATTCTGTATTTCCAGACTGTTTTTAGCATTTCAAAATTTAAATAAGTAAAATTCAATTGTTCAACTTTCCTATAGCTAGTTAACCCGATGTTGCCGGACTGACCATCAAAATGACCCATTAACCGACTTCCGATACTGTTTGTTCTCTTTTCACTCATACCTATGTAGACAAGTTTTGAAGTAGCAAACGGGTAGGGAATTTGTGTGTTTGTTAAAAAAATAAAATATAGCCCTATAATCCCCGAAAGCGGCTTAATATTTTGTATCTCAAACTTTTTAGGTTCTTCAAAATATATTTTAAGATTTAAATTTTCCATTGTTAGCAATCATTAATCATGTGTTTGTAGATAATTAGATTTTGACTTCCTCAGCAGGCACCTCAGAAAGATAATGTTTATCTCAGTTTTGAGGCATACCTTTTTTTAACAACCCTGCTTATAAAACTATTCAACCCCCTCCCCGCAATAGCCAACCGTTTCATTTGCTCAATATCGTTGCTCCCTGCGCTTTGGTAGTTGTACAGATAAAGAGACCCATCATCAAACTGAACCTTTATAGAATCATCTCCAACTTCGTAGGCCGCCACCCCGGAACTGCCTCCAAGATTTTTGTATCGCTCCATAACATTCTCCTTTCACGGCTTCAGTGTTTTTACGGGCTTTTGGGGTCAAATCTTGCATTTTGACATCTCTCCTTTTCTTCCATCAATCATCCCGCAAAAAATTAATTAATAATAATACGCTATGCCTGTTAAAGCAAGGACTATTTTGACAAGGTGTTTAGCGCTGAAGGCTGCAAGCGGGCAAGCGCAGAAGCGGGGACTTTAATAGTATTTCTACACAGCCTTAACAAGAACTTGCGGACTTCACCTTCTAGTCCTAACTTCTCGATATTCCTAGAGAAAATAACCCCCTTTTAGATTAAAGTTTATCTTTGCGCTGCCGATATATAGTGTAAAATCTGTTCGGCAGGGAGGGGGCATGGACAGGGAGGACCTTTTTATCATCTTTAAAATGGCTATTGAGAACAAAAGCGAAGCATTCGGCTTTTATCAAAAGGCCGCGATGAATACTTCGGATCCCGAAAGTAAGAAACTCTTTGAGGAATTTGCCAGGGGGGAAGAATATCATCTGAACAGGCTTAAAGACAGGTACAGGGAATTAACTGAAACTCAACAACCGAAAGTCTAAAGACTGCTATGAGCCAATATGAAGTTTTACTTTCTGATGCTAGCTGCACATTTTATGCTGCTAGAACATCAACTAACCCTGAGACCCAAAAAACTGACTAAGGCAAGCGATAATATTGAGCGACATTCCACAAATAAAGACTCCGGAATATGGATTACTATCCAGGCTGGCAACCTATACCGTTATCCTTGCCTGGATTATTCTTGGTCTTTATATCTATAACATTACTCAAGAGCAGGGGTTCACCATCACAGTTTTACAACACTTTTTATCTATAGAGCAAAACGGTATCAAGTTTCATGCCTTAATATTGTTGGCCCCATTTATCTTAACCGTAATAAGTCATCTTATTAATGAACGGACTAAGCTCATAAAAAAAACTACCGAGTTGCACTTGAGACAAGTCACCCATTATGATGTGCTGACTCAATTGCCTAACCGGACATTGTTTTTAGACGAGATAATGGCATCAATCTCTCGTGTACACCGGCAAAAAGACCATATGTTTGCTATTCTTTTTTTAGACCTCGACCGTTTTAAAAATGTAAATGATAGCCTGGGCCATGGGGTTGGAGACCAACTCCTGATAGAAATAGCCGGAAGGCTGAAAAAGCAAATACGCCCCTATGATACGGTCGCGAGAGTTGCAGAACCTGATACGGTTGCAAGGTTCGGAGGAGACGAGTTTGCAATCTTGTTGTCAGATGTCAGGAATATCATGGATGTAATAAGCGTGGCAAAGCGGCTTCAAAACATAATCAAACTTTCAATAAACGTATCCGAACGTGAAGTATATATTACTGCAAGCATCGGGATAACCATAAGCAGAACAGGTTATGAGAAGCCCGAAGATATGCTGCGGGACGCAGATACCGCAGTGTTTAAGGCCAAAGAGCTTGGCAGGGATTGCTATGTCATTTTCGATGAAACCCTGCATACCGAGGCGACATCATATCTGAAACTGGAAAACAATTTGCGCCGGGCGGTTGAAAAAAACGATTTTTTCCTGAATTATCAGCCTATTATTTCTTGTGACACCAACGAACTATCGGGATTTGAGGCCCTCTTGCGCTGTAAATGTTTGGAGGGAAAGTTGATTCCGCCCGCTGAGTTTATTCCTGTTGCCGAGGAGACGGGACTGATAATCCCAATCGGCAGATGGGTGCTCAGCGAAGCTTGCAGACATATGCTTATATGTCATGAGCAGTTTCCCTCATTCTCGCGCCTGGCAATAAGCGTGAATATCTCAACAAGGCAGTTCACGCTCGATATTGTAGATACAATAAAACAAGTCCTGGACGAAACCGGGCTTAGTCCGGATAAGCTGAACCTGGAAAGTACTGAAAGTGTCATCATGCGCAACCCTGAAATCGCAGCAGCCGTATTCATGAAATTAAAGGAACTGAATATAAAGGTTCATATGGATGATTTTGGAACAGGTTATTCCTCTTTGGGGTATCTTCATAAGTTTCCACTCGATGCTCTTAAAATAGACCGATCTTTCATACAGGCCATGTGCGACAATGAATGGGCAATGGAAATTGTTAAAACAATAATATCAATGGCTCATAACATGAAAATGGAGGTAATTGCTGAGGGGGTCGAAGCGGTTAATCAGCTAGAAGAATTGAGAAAGTTGAAATGCGATTATTATCAGGGATATCTGTTTTCGAAGCCATTGGACAAAAAGGATATGGCTGTGCTGCTCGAAAATGGGAAAAAACTTTAGGCCGACATTCGATGATGCTCGGTTCTTAAATCCACAAAATGAAAATTCTAAAGCAAGAGAGCTTCAATCAACCGGCATTCGCTTAAAGAAGATTATTTTCTCCAACTCAACTATTTTCCAGAAGTGTCCGTATAACAAGGGCTGTGCCGCGGCATTTATTTCCTCATCGAATAAAACGCCGACATAATAAAGGCTGCCCAGTTTTGACGAGTGTATTACCTTCCCTTCGATGGTGTCTTTTTCAAGCCCTTTTATTCCGATAAAAGAGAGTTCTATGGATACAGGCGTTCCATCCGGAATCGAGACATATGAATAGAGCCCTAACCCCGGCTTGGAAATATTTGCAACCAAAGTATCAATTGAAGAGTTATCCTTATTTTTAATCCTTATCAACGCCGTCGCAGAAATCGGATATCTCTGATGTTTGCGGTTGGTCTGGGACTCGTCCTCATACTGAACTAGCATAAGGATATTACATCAAATCTGAGAAGGAAAAGCAACAGAGCATAAATGCAAAAGTCAAAAGCTGCTTCAAGTCTCGTTCCCGGCCCTGTTATTTTCATCACGGGCGCCGGATGTTAAGTGGGATAGTGCGATTCTGGCAGCAAAGAAAAACACAAGGGATATAAAGCCGGCAATGCAGGCCGTTGTAAATGCGAGTGATTTTCCATGCCACAGCCCGATAAACCAGCGGCTGAATTCATCCGCAAACACAGCCGCATTTCCACCAATGAGTTTTAAATCATGTACATACTTTTTGGAATTTTCAGGCGCAACGAGATAAGCATTCCCGCCTGATATTTCATAACCCAAAACGCTTTCAGAATTATCCCCGGCTGCAAGATAAATCCAGAGGGCGCTGCCCAGGCCAACCAGCAGGATAATAGCGCTGATGAGGTAAAGGCGTGTTGGCAGGTTCATTGTTTTCCACTTCATCCTGCAGGCATCATCCGCTTATTTCTTCAGGACTTTTTTTCTTCCTGCGCCTTCTTCTTTTTCTCCTCTGACCGCCCTGCCCTTCCAACATGGCCTGCCCTGATGCCGTTGCCGCTGAACCCTGAATGCCGCCCTCACTGGAAACAATGCCTGCCTCTTGCACAGCCTCAGTCTTTTTCTCGACGGCCTTAAGCAGGAACCTGCCTGACAGGCTATTGTCCGCGCGAAGCTTAACCGGGATGCCAAAGTCCTTCTCTATCCTCAGCAGGTCTTCTCTCTTCGTGTTGATGAGATAGTTCATGCTTCCGACAGGCATGTCGCACGCAATGGAATCACAGTCTCCCCTGGCAGCGCGCGCCTGGATATTCTTCAACGCTGCTATCGCGATTGATTCATCCGATTTTATGGCCCCTGTGCCCTCGCAGGTTTCGCACACACGGCTCACGGCCTGGGCAAATGCAGGCCGCAGGCGCTCGCGCGTCATCTCGATAAGCCCGAATTTGGATATCCCTGTCAGCTCGAAATGGGCCTTGTCAGCGCTCATTGCCTCTTCCAGCCTGTTCTCAACTTCCCGCCGGTTTTTTAATGACTCCATATCAATAAAATCTATTACGATAAGGCCGCCGATATCTCTGAGCCTGAGATGGCGCGCTATCTCGTCCGCTGCCTCAAGATTGGTCCTGAGAGCAGTTCCTTCGATATGTTCTTCTTTCCTGCTTCTGCCGGAGTTGACGTCTATTGCTGTGAGCGCCTCGGCCTTATCTATCACAAAGTAGCCCTTTGAAGGAAGGTGGACGTAGCGCTCGCCAAGCTTTGCTATCTGTCCTTCAATATCGTGATGGGAAAAAATCGGTTTCTTCCCGCTGTAGAGGCGGATGCTCGTTTTCAGCCACGGAGCCGCCTTCCGCAGGAAATCCTTTGTCTTCTTAAATGTCGCGGGGTCGTCAATGAGCACCTCGCTAACGTCTGAAGTAAGGTAGTCCCTGACCGTGCGTAGCGCGATATCGTGCTCTTTGTATATAAGCGCAGGCGCAGAGGCCTTTTTTGCCTCGGCCTGTATCCTGTCCCAAAGCTTTGTCAGATACTTGAGGTCGTTGTTCAACTCCTCTCCTGTCCGCTCGCTGCAGGCAGTGCGGAGTATGAACCCGGTATGCTTCGGAAGCTTCAGAGATTTAAATATCTCCTTTAGCCTCTCGCGGTCCTCGAGCGCCTCTATCTTTCTTGAAATGCCGACCCGTTCCTGCCCCGGCAGCATAACTATGTACCTCCCCGGAAGCGAGATAAAAGTGGTCAGGCTCGCGCCCTTTGTGTCACGCGCGTCCTTCTCGACCTGCACAACAATCTCCTGCCCCTTTTCAATAACATCCTGTATCCTCGGCCTCTGCCGGCCTTCCTTTTTCTCCTTGAAGTATTCACGGCTTATCTCCCTGAACTGAAGGAAGCCGTGTTTCTTCTGGCCGAAATCTACAAAGGCCGCCTGAAGGCCCGGCTCAATCCTGATAACGATGCCCTTGTAAATATTCCCCTTGAGATGCTCCTTTTCCGATAGTTCCACGTAGAAATCAACAAGGGTCTCCCCCTCTGCAATCGCGACCCTTTTTTCTTCCGGGTAGATTGCGTTTATCAGTATCCGCTTATGCCTGCTCTCCATATGTCTCTCCTGAATTCTGTCCTGAATTTCCTGCTCGCCAGGTATTTTTCTACACTCATATTGTCCACTAACCATGAACCTAAATCAAGCCCGGGCTGATTCCAGGCTCAAAGCTGGAAAGCTAGCAAGCGCGGAAGCCTAAACTTCGAGGGTTCAAGGGGTCGAGGGTTCAAGGGTCAAGTGAAAGCAACAGAGCATAAGTTCAAAAGTCAAAAGTGCGGAAGGGCGAATACAACTACGGGGCACTCCTGTACCAGCGGTTGATATACGAGGGGAAGAAGGGGTAAAATAATAAAGATTATAATGGCTAACAAGGAAAAAAGACATTTCAGGAGATACAAGAAACACTCAAAGTTCAATCTTTTGCTCGGGGGAAAGTCCTTCGGGGCAGAGACAGTTGATTATTCTGCCGATGGCGTTAAACTTATCATAGAAGATTCTCCGCCTATTGCTGAGGGAACAATTCTTGACCTCAATATCAAGGATACTGCCATTCATACAAAGGGGGAAGTAGTCTGGTTAAAAAAATCAAAAACACACACAAGGGCCGGGCTGAAAATGACAGGCCCTGTAAAGGGTTCTTTGAAACACCATATGCTTGCGGATATTCTTATGGGACTTCAACGGAGCAAGATTACAGGCATACTCGGGATAAAAAGCGGCTCGATCCTGAAAAAAGTCTATACCAAAGACGGGGATATGATATTTTCAGCATCGAACCAGGAGGCTGACAGGCTCGGCGATATTCTTCTCAGAGAGAAAAAGATAAATCTTGAACAATATAACCATTCTGTAGAGGTCTTAAAAAAAACAGGCAAAAGGCAGGGCACTGCACTTGTTGAACTCGGTTATCTCAGGCCACAGGAGCTTATCCATGCAGTAAAACATCAGGTTGAAGAAATAATTATAAGCCTTTTTGGACTTGAAGATGGAAATTTTGAATTCAATGAAGGCCCGCTTCCTACTGATGAGGTCATAATACTTAAGCTCTCTGCTGCAAATCTTATCTACAGGGGAATAAAGATAAACAGCGATATTCAAAAGGCCAAAGATTATCTCAATGCACTTATGGATGCGACCCTTGTCTTTTCTCCTGACCCCTTAAACCTGTTCCAGTCAATAACATTAGATGAAACAGCCAAGGAAATACTCTCTTATATAACAGGCAAGACCTCAATCAAAGACATGCTTTTGCTTTCCCGCTTTAATGCATTCGAAACTCTTAAGACTATTTATGCGCTTTTAAACACCAGGATAATTGATGTGTCGGAGGGCAAGGAAGAGGGTGTTGTAGAAATATCTCCTGAAGAAATAATTGAAAAGCCGGATGTGAGTGTGCCGCAGGAGGTCATAGACAGGATAGAGAATATGTATAACAGCTACGAGAGGCTCGGTTATTACGGAGTTTTTGCTGTTAAGGAACGGGCAGCACATGATGAGATTAAAAAGGCATATTATAAAGTTGCAAAAGAATTTCATCCTGACATGCATTTCAATCTTGAATCTGACGACCTGAAGGCAAAACTTAACGCAATATTTTCTTTTGTGACGCAGGCGTATACAACACTGTCTGACCCTGAAAAAAGAAGGCAGTACGATAAACAGTTATCCCATAAATCTGTACGGACAGTCTCAAATGACGAACTTGCAAAGGAAAAGTTTGGGGAAGGCACGATTGAATTCGCAAAGCGCAACTTAACACAGGCATTGGAGCTTTTCGGCCAGGCAGCATATCTTCATAACTCTATTGCGAAATATCATTACTATTATGGGTTGACCCTCAACAAACTCGGCAGATTAAAAGAGGCTGAGAAGGCAGTCCAGAGGGCATTGAAGATCGAGCCCGCTAATGCCGATTATATGGCAGAGGCAGGACATATCTATCTTAGGCTTGGATTCCAGGGAAGGGCAAAAAGTACATTTGAGGCAGTGCTGAAATTATCTCCGGCACATCAAAGGGCCAGGGAAGGCATGATGAGCCTGGAAAAGAGCGCTTCAGGCTGATACCCAGAGGCTTCGCCCTTCTCAAGCGCCCGAAACATTACCTCACTATTTTCATGCTTATATCCGCTGCTGTTGCTGAATGGGTAAGCGCGCCTATTGATATCAGATCCACGCCTGTTTCAGCAATATCCCTGACATTGTTCAGGGTTACATTCCCTGAAGCCTCAAGGATTATATTTCTTTGTATGCCGCGTGCAATCTTTACAGCCTCTTTCATATTCTCAACAGACATGTTATCAAGCATCACAATGTCAGCGCCTCCTTCTACTGCCTCTTTGAGGTCCTTGAGGTTTTCCACCTCAACCTCGACCTTTGCAAGATGATGCCCTTCTTTGGCCAGGCGCAGGGCCTCTGTTATGCTTCCGACAGCCTCTATGTGGTTATCCTTTATCAGTATGCCGTCAAAAAGGCCGAACCTGTGATTGCTGCCCCCGCCTGTCCTCACAGCATATTTTTCCATGAACCTGAGGCCCGGGGTGGTCTTCCTTGTATCTACAATCCTTGCATTCAGGCCACTCACCTTTTCCGCAAACATATTTGTAAGCGTTGCAATGCCGGAAAGGCGCTGAAGTATATTAAGGCCGACCCTTTCTCCTGCAAGCAGTGCCCTTGTCTTTCCATATACCTCGGCAATCATATCCCCTTTTGTCACCTTTAAACCGTCATTGATAAAAACAGTAAATCTCGCTCCTGCAGAAATCATGGCAAAGACTTCCTTCACAAACGGGAGCCCGGCAACAACAAAATTTCCCTTTGCCATTATCAAGGCCCTTGATTCCTGGTCTTCCGGTATAAGGAACGAGGTTGTAATATCTCCGTTGCCTATGTCTTCCTCAAGGGCCATGCGGATTATTTCCCTGACGCTGTGCGGTATTTTCATAATTATCCTGCCATCCCTTTTAATTTCTTAATATTCTCTTTTATCCTTTCCTTTTTTGCTGCAAGCTCCCCGTACTTGGCCTTCTCCTTTTTTACAACAGCCTCAGGCGCCCTCTGTAAAAAATCTTCGCTCAGAAGTTTACTGTCAAGAAAAGCCATTGCCTCATCAACCTTTTTCATCTCTTTACTATGCCTGTCAATTTCTGTATCAATATTCAAAAGTCCTTTAAGCGGTATATATATTTCCATAGAAGCCCTTACGCATGCTGCAGAATCCATTGGCTTTGTTATATCGCGGCCTATCTCTATTTCTGCTGCCCTTGAGAGCCTTCTTATGTAATACAGATTGTCTTTCAGGATACCTGCCGCCTCATCAGAAAAGGTCTTTATTGATACCTTCACTCCGGCAGACAGCGGGATATTGAGTTCGCCCTTTATAGTCCGTATGCCGGTTACAGCCTCTATTACATAAGACATCTCTGCCTCTGCCTTCTGGTCCCCCGGCAGAGATCTTGGATAATCCGAGATGACTATGCTTTCTTTGCTCTCTGCTCTCTGCTCTCTGCCCTCTGCTCTAATCTTAGGTATATTCTGCCATATCTCCTCTGTCACATAAGGCATAAACGGGTGCAGAAGCCTGAGGGATGTCTCAAGCGTATGAAGCAGGCACCATAAAACGCCATCTCTGGACTTTGGATTTTGGATTTCGGATTTCGATAATTCAATATACCAGTCACAGAACTCATGCCATACAAACTGATAGATACTGTTTGCTGCGTCATTAAATCTGTAATCATCAAGAGCTGTATTCACTTCATCAACAGTTGCGCTCAGCCTGGTCAATATCCACCTGCTTGCAAGATCAAGTTTCTCCGGTCTCTTTATGCTGATAGCTGACCGCTGACCGCTGACCGGCTCTATATTCATCATTATAAATCTTGTCGCGTTCCAGAGCTTGTTTACAAAATGCCTGTATCCTTCAACTCTTTCCTCTGAGAATTTTATGTCCCTGCCCTGTGCAGCAAATGCGCAAAGCGTAAACCTGAATGCATCTGTGCCGTATTTTTCAATCAGGACCAGCGGGTCAACTACATTGCCCTTTGATTTGGACATCTTCTGGCCGGATGCGTCCCTGATAATTGCGTGTATATATACATGCCGGAAAGGCACATCACCCATAAACTTAAGCCCCATCATTATCATCCTTGCAACCCAGAAGAAAAGTATGTCAAATGCCGTAACAAGGACACTCGTTGGATAGAAGGCCTTCAGCTCGGGTGTGCCTTCAGGCCAGCCAAGGGTTGAAAAAGGCCAGAGGGCAGATGAAAACCATGTGTCAAGCACATCCTCATCCTGTACGAGCTTCTGAGAGCCGCAGAAAGGGCATTCCTTTGGTGTTTCACGGGATACAATAATCCCCTTTTGCATTTTGCATTTTGCATTTTGCATTTCCTGACAGTACCATGCAGGAATTCTGTGCCCCCACCATATCTGGCGTGAGATACACCAGTCCTTTATATTTTCCATCCACCCGAAATATGCATTTTCCCATGACTCGGGAGATATCCTGATCTTCTTCTCCCTCACAACATTCATTGCATCTTTTGCCAGAGACTGCACATTCACATACCACTGAAGTGTCGGCAACGGCTCAATCATCGTCTTGCACCTGTAACAGTGCCCTATTGCATGCCTGTGTTTTTCTTCTTTTTCTATGAGATTCAGTTCTCTGAGTTCGATTAAAACACGTTTTCTGCACTCATACCTGTCAAGCCCTGAATATTCCGGCCCGGCCTCAGGGGTCATCTTTGCATTATCATCTATGACAATCAGAAAAGGGAGCGAAGGGCTCTGTCTTTTTGCAATGGCCTCGTCATTAAAATCATGAGCAGGGGTCACCTTGACTGCGCCTGTGCCGAAGGCCATGTCAACAGCTGTGTCAGAAACAACAGGGATATTTCTGTCTGTCAAAGGAAGAGAGATGGTTTTTCCTATTAAATCCTTATACCTTTCGTCTGCCGGGTTTACGGCAACTGCTGTATCGCCGAGCATGGTCTCAGGCCTTGTTGTGGCAACTGTGAGGTGTCCGCTTCCGTCTGAGAATGGATATCTGATATGGGTCAATGAGCCGTCAAGTTCTTCGTGCTCAACCTCGAGGTCTGATAAGGCTGTATGGCAGCGGGGACACCAGTTTATCAGCCTGTTGTCCTGGTATATAAGCCCCTCTTCGTAGAGCCTGACAAAAACTTCTTTTACAGCCTTTGAAAGGCCCTCATCAAGTGTAAACCTTTCTCTGGACCAGTCACATGAAGCGCCCATGCTTTTGAGCTGATGGATTATCCTTCCGCCGTATTCAGCTTTCCATTTCCATACCCTTTCAATGAATGCATCTCTTCCGAGCTGCTGCCTGGTAATTTTCTCTGATGCGAGCTGGCGCTCAACCACGTTCTGGGTCGCAATGCCGGCATGGTCAGTGCCTGGAACCCAGAGCACTTTAAAACCGCACATTCTCTTCCACCTGGCCAGAACATCCTGCAATGTCACATTAAGGGCATGCCCCATGTGCAATGAGCCTGTTACATTCGGCGGCGGGATAACAATCGAATACGGCTTTCCTGAGGGATTTATCTCCGGCTTGAAATATCCTCTGCTAACCCATATCTCATACCACTTTTCTTCTATGCCTTCTGGAGTATAACTTTTATTTAATTCTGCCATAAATTAGTCCGGGGATTGGGGTTGGGGATCAGGGCTTGGCCTGATACCTGTGTCTATAACTCTGACTTAATCTTTTCTATTTCCTTTGCAATCAACCTTTCTGCAACCTCAGGAACAGTCTCCCATATAACCTTTTCAATTTCCTTGCTTAATGATGCAAGCGAACTCTGAAGTATCTCTTTGAGGAGCTTTTCAGTAAGTTCAGGGGCAACCTCCCATAAAACTTTTTCAATAGAATCCTTTAACGCGGGTGTAATTGACGAAAGCAGCGCACTTTTAATATCCATTGTTGACAGGAATGACGCAACCCTTTCATCCACTGCCTTTTTAAACATGGATGATAGTTCCTGTTTTGACGGAAGCTCTATAGCGGGCATTTCCCTTTGCCTTCGTAAATCTGCAGGGGCAGAAACAATTTTTTCCTCATAGACAGGCGCTGCCATCTTTCCTGCATCTGCTGCTTCCACCGGAGTGGCTTCAACTGCCTCTGCAAAAACTGCCTCTGCGCTTAGATCTGCCTCTTCAGCAACCTCTAATGCCTCGGCAACATTTATTTCTTCAGGTTCTGCGGTTGCAAATGCATCAGAAAAGACAACCTCTTCGGGCACAGCTTCCGCCAGTACTTCTTCCAGTGCCGCTGTCTCTGCAGGGGCCTCTTCCATTGCCTCCATTGACCAGAGGTCTTCCTCGCCGCTGACAGCCTCTGCAACAACGGCTTCTTCTTCAGCTTCTACTGCCACAGCTTCTACTGCCTCTGCTTCTGCAGTTGCTGCCTGCGGTACAAGAGAAGCGTTTATTCTACTGATTAACTCCTGGGACTCAAACGGTTTTATAACAAAACTGTCTGCCTTTACCTGTCTCGCAAGTTCTTCATCAAGCGGTTCAAAGGCGCCGGACAGAAGTATAACAGGAACATTTTTGGTTGAGGGATTCATTTTCAGTTTTTCGCATAACTGATAACCGTTCATTTTCGGCATCTCAATGTCGGCAAGGACTATATCGGGTTTAAATGTCGCGGCAGCAGCAAGCGCCTCCTCGCCGTTATTAACAGCCTTTATCTCAAAGCCCTCCTCAGCAAGGACAAGCTCTACGACTTTCTGTATTGTAATGCTATCATCGGCAAGAAGCAGCTTACGCGCCATAATTTACTCCTTCTATGTATTTATACATTTCTCAAAATTTTATTGCTAAACCATAGAAAAGTCAAGGATTTTCGCAAGGCCTTGCCCTCAAGAAAAAGAAACTCTTTAAAAAACAACCGTACCATTAAGACTAACTTTGTACGAATATGCCGCTGAAAATCCAAAGATTTGCAGCGAATATAAACAAACCTGCATGTTATAATCCAAAATATCAGCGATAAAAAATGGCTGCTAATAACTTTCAAGAGGAAATATTATTACTCAACTTATGACCAGGATACCCAAAATCTGGAAAATTATAATAATCTATGTCGCTGCCATTTATCTGACTCTTCCTGTTATGCGCGCTTTCCTCAATCTTTTGTACTCATCTATCGGAAGAAGAAATCTGGCAGTTTCTCTCGATATAGTTCTCTTTGTCATACCCTGTCTCATTTTATTTTTATTTCTAAAGAAAGGGGTTGCAAGGTCTGCAATAGTGATCACCCCACTGATCGCAGCGCTTATATTTATCTATCAGATGGAGCGGCCTGAAGAGAGAGTGCATTTTCTGGAATACGGTATACTCGGGTTTTTAGTTTCAACGGCAATGGGAACCGGTTCGAGACATCTCATCCGGGCCCTGTTGTTAATAGTCCTGATTGGCAGCGTAGACGAATTTATCCAATTACTGCTTCCAAACAGGGTTGGGGACTTAAGGGATGTCTTAATGAACGCAACAGGAGGAGTTCTTGGATTATGGGTAGAAAAATTCTGGTCCCGGCGTTAATCCTTATCTTTTGTCATGCCCCTGTGCAGGCAGAAAGCCTTAAGTTTTTCTTTCTGGATGTTGGTGAGGGAGACGCCATATATATCGAGACACCGGATACGCAAAGAATACTTATAGATACAGGGAACATCATCAGCGGCTACAAGGTAGTTCAATTCCTTAAAAAAAGAGGAATCAAAAAACTTGATATCCTTATTATCACACATCCTCATCCTGACCATGCCGGAGGGGTGTTCCATATACTTCAGGAGATAAAGGCAAACGCCCTTTACGACAACGGGCAGGAATTGGATAACAGCAGCGATTATGATATATACAGGCGGTATAGTTCCATCTATAGAAATGGCAATTACAGAGCTTTAAAGGCCGGGGACAGCATTCCCATGGGAAAGGTTGCCATTAATATCCTCTGGCCTTACAGGTTTACTTCAGACTGGAATGAAAATACGCTAGTATTGAAAATAATTTACGGTGAAACATCTTTCATCCTCATGGGAGATGCAAATACCGGGATAGAAAAATCATTGCTGAAAAACAGCACAGGGTTAAAGGCCAATCTTCTTAAAACAGGTCATCACGGCGCCAAGGATGCATCATCGGAAGAGTTTATTAAAGCCGTCTCCCCTGAGTATGCAGTTATATCGGCAGACAAAAAAGACAATGCAAAGGGCGGCCCTGACCCAGATGTGACAGAGAGATTGAAAAATAATGGCGTCAAAATATTTTTCACTTACAGGGATGGTGATATAGCCTTCGAGAGTGACGGCAAAAAAATTAAAAGGGGCCGCCTGCAGCGGCAATATTAATCATTTCATGAACCCGGGAATCTTCTCGTTATCAGTCAGAGTTTTATATGTCTCCCTCTCCCTTATCAGAAAATGTTTCCTGCCTTTCACCATCACCTCAGCCGGCCTCGGGCGGCTGTTATAATTTGAGCTCATCGAAAAACCATACGCGCCCGCGCTCATAACAGCAAGATATTCACCCTGTCTGACCCCGGTCATTTCCCTTTCCTTTGCAAAAAAATCTCCTGACTCGCATATCGGCCCCACAACGTCAGCAAATGTATTCGCCCTCCTATACCTTTTGAGCGGAATTATTCCGTGGTATGCGCCGTACAATGACGGCCTCATCAGGTCGTTCATCCCTGCGTCCACTATGATAAATTCCTTCTCATGCCCCTGTTTCAGATAAAGCGTCTTTGTAACAAGTATGCCTGCATTTCCGACAATAGACCTGCCGGGTTCCATTATGAGCGTCATCTTTCTTCCATTGAGCAATGGCAGAATGTTTTTTGCAAGGTCTTTTGGCACAGGAGGTTCCTCGTCCTTGTACGGGATACCGAGCCCGCCACCCATATCGAGGTATTTTATGTTTACTCCCTGAGCATTAAGCTCATCAATCAAAAACAGAATTCTTTTCAGGGCATCAACAAAAGGAGACACCTTTGTAATCTGGGAACCTATGTGTTTGTGTATTCCGACAATAGAGATATTTTTAAGCCTGTTTGCAGCCCTGTAATATTCGATTGCATCCTCAATCGGTATGCCGAACTTATGTTTTTTTAGGCCGGTGGATATATACGGATGTGTCTGAGGGTCTATGTCCGGGTTGATCCTCAGCGCAACAGGAGCCTTTGTCTTCATCTTTCCTGCGACTTCATTAATCCTCTGTAATTCAGCTTCGGATTCAACATTGAACATGAGTATCTTCGACCTCAATGCAAACCTTATTTCATCGTCAGTCTTTCCAACGCCTGCATAAACAATCCTTTTCGGAGAAACACCTGCTTTTAAAGCCCTGAAAAGTTCTCCCCCTGACACAATATCAGCGCCTCCGTTGTTTTCTGCAAAGAGCCGGAGTATTGCCAGGTTCGAGTTCGCCTTGACCGCAAAACAGATTATGTGGGGGTAACCGTCAAATGCATCGTCGTATGCCTTGAAATGCCTGAGCAGAGTGGCGTGGCTGTAGACATACAAAGGGGTGCCGTATTTTTCTGCAAGTTTCCTTACAGGGACATCTTCGGCAAATAATTCGTTGCCTTTGTATTTGAAAAAATGCATCACAACCTCTGATTATTTTTATTTTTTGCTCTATATTTTTACACATGCCCTTGCAGAAAGTCAAAAAAAGCATTGTTTACCTTGATTCAATCAACATCCGCCATGTAAAATAACATTCTAAATATCAAATGCGAGGTATAAAGTGGGAAAGAATATAGTTGAAAAAATATTTGAAGCGCATAAGGCTTACGGCGAATTGAAAGCAGGCAGTACAGTCGGGCTTAAAGTTGACCAGGTATATACACAGGATGCAACAGGCACAATGACCTGGCTTCAGTTCGAGGCCATAGGGATAGACAGGGTCAAGGTTCCTCTGGCAGTCTCATATGTAGACCACAACATGCTTCAGACAGACTATATGAATCCTGACGACCACAAATTCCTCCAGACAGTCGCGGCAAAATATGGCGCATATTTTTCAAGGCCGGGCAATGGCATATGCCATCAGGTTCATCTTGAACAGTTCGCTGCTCCGGGGAAAATAGCTCTGGGAACTGACAGCCACACGCCGACAAACGGCGGTATGGGAATGATTGCTATAGGCGTGGGCGGGCTTGATGCAGCAACTGTTATGGCAGGCGCTCCTTTTGAACTTACCATGCCGCAGGTCGTAAAGATAAATCTTAAAGGAAAACTCAGCCGCCCCTATGTCACGGCAATGGATGTAATTCTGGAAATCTTAAGGAAACTTACTGTCAAAGGCGGCGTAGGAAAGATATTTGAATACGGAGGCCCCGGTGTAAAAGACCTGAATGTGACAGAGAGGGCAACCATAACAAATATGGGAGCAGAACTCGGAGCAACAACTTCAATCTTTCCCAGTGACGAAAGAACAAAGTTTTATCTTACTGCCGTAGGAAGAAAAAATAACTGGGCAGAACTTAAGGCAGATAAAGACGCTGAATATCCGGAGATAATAAATCTTGACCTGGGCACAATCGAACCAATGATTGCACAGCCCCACAGCCCTGACAATGTCGTAACTGTCAAAAGCCTTGCAGGCACAAAGGTTGACCAGGTCTGCATAGGAAGCTGCACAAACTCATCATATCAGTCCATGAAGGCAGTGGCAGCAATACTAAAAAATAATAATGTCTCAGAAGGCGTTAATCTCCTGATCAATCCGGGCTCAAAGCAGGTTTACCAGATGATATCAAAAGAGAGCCTTACCTCCGCAATGATTTCAGCAGGCGCGAGAATGCTTGAGTCTTCATGCGGGCCTTGCATCGGCATGGGAGGAGCACCGGGAAGCGGGCAGGTATCAGTGCGCTCATATAACAGGAACTTTAAAGGAAGAAGCGGGACAAAGGATGCGTCTGTGTATCTTGCAAGCCCTGTATCCTGCGCTGTGTTTGCAGTAAAAGGAAAAATAGTTGACCCCCGCAAATCCGGCCTTAAGACAGGAAAATTTTCAGAGCCAAAAAAATATCTGATAAACAAAAGTTTCATAATTTCTCCGAAAAAAGATACGTCTAAGGTAGTTGTTGTGAAAGGCCCGAATATCAAGGACATTTCAGTTAAAGAACCGCTAAAAGATAAAATTGAGGCAGAGGTATTGCTCAAGCTCGGTGATAACATCACAACAGACGACATCATGCCGGCAGGTTCAAAAGTCCTTCCGTTCCGTTCGAACATTCCAGAGATTTCAGAATTTGTCTTCAGCGGGATTGACCCTACGTTCAGTTCAAGGGCAAGTGAGGCAAAGGCTAAAGGCGGGTGCCTTGTAGTCGGAGGTGAAAATTACGGTCAGGGTTCATCACGCGAGCATGCGGCAATTGCGCCGATGCATCTTGGGCTTCAGGCAGTGATTGTGAAATCATTCGCAAGGATTCACAAGGCTAACCTCATAAACTTCGGGATATTGCCTTTGCAGTTCAGAAATCTTTCTGATTATGAAAATATTGAAAAAGGCAATGTCCTTGTCATAAAGGATGTGATAAATTCTCTCAAGGGCTCTCAGGTCTATAGAGTCGAAAACATTACAAAGGCCAGCACATTTGAAGTGGTCTCGGATTTGAATGACAGACAGAAAGAAATTATCCTCAAAGGCGGGCTGCTGCCTTATACAAAGAAGTAAAAACAGGCTGACCTATGGAAAATGCATTGATGATGAAAAAGGTTTTAAGGCTTGCAGCAAAGGCAAGCGGCATGACAAGCCCGAATCCTATGGTCGGAGCTGTACTTGCCAAGAATGGGAAGCTCATTGCTGAAGACTATCACAGAAAGCCCGGCACACCTCACGCAGAGGCGCTTGTTATCCAAAAGGCAGGAGAGAAGGCAAAAGGGGCAACACTCTATGTAAACCTTGAACCATGCTGCCATACGGATAAAAGAACCCCGCCATGCACAAAGGCGATTATAAATGCAGGGATCAAAAAAGTTGTAACAGGCATGAAAGACCCCAATCCTAAAGTCGCAGGGAAAGGGATAGAAGAACTTGAAAAGGCAGGGATAAAAGTTATATCAGGAATTTTGGAAAAGGAAGCTGAAAAATTAAACGAAGCTTATATCAAATACATCATAACCCGAAAACCATTCGTAATATTAAAAGTAGCTATGACCCTCGACGGAAAGATAGCAACACCTGAAGGCGAGTCGAAATGGATTACAGGAGAAAAGGCAAGAGAAAAAGTCCGCAGGCTAAGAAGCAGCGTTGATGCAATAATCACAGCTATAGGAACTGTTAAAGCTGATAATCCCCGCCTTACAGCAAGGATAAAAGGTAAAAAAGACCCATTAAGGATTATCATAGACCCTGCTCTTGAGACACCTTTAGATTCGCGAATTTTAAACGCTCCGCCGGAAACAATCATCATTACCGAAGATACAGGCAATAAAGCAAAGAAGATTGAGGAGGCAGGGGTAAAGCTTATCCATTACACAGGAAGGCTTGACCTCAAATGGCTGATGGAAAAACTTGGCAAAATGGATATAACATCAGTTCTCATAGAAGGTGGTTCTTCATTGAACAGCCATGCCCTTGAAGACGGCATCGTTGACAAGGTTATGTTCTTTATAGCTCCAAAGATTATCGGGGGCAAGGATTCATTCCCTGCCGTAGGCGGAAAGGTATTCAGAAAACTTTCCGAGGCATATAAGTTAAAAGATATAAATGTGAAACGCATCGGAGAAGATATTTTGGTTGAAGGATATCTAAAATAAGCTAAGTTGTAAGCAGGGCATGGCATGGCCTGCTTACTAAAGCTACGGCCTGAAATCTTTAAGCAAATCCATTACCAGCCTAACCCCAATCCCTGATGCTCCTTTTGGAATATAAGGCTTGTCTTTTTCTGTCCAGGCAGTGCCTGCAATATCAAGATGAACCCACGGGGTTTTTTCTGCAAATTCATAGAGGAAATATGCTGCTGTAACCAGTGAACCGTTTTTACCCCCGGTATTTTTTATCTCAGCGATATCGCTCTTTATATATTCCCTGTATTCATCAAACAAAGGCATCTCCCATACACGCTCATACGTATTGCCGGCAGATCTTTTAATCTTATCCATTAATCCACTGTCATTGCCCATCATTGCCATAGCCTCACTGCCCAGGGCTATGGAACATGCGCCTGTCAGAGTTGCGATATCTATGATAGCGCCCGGCTTAAAACGTTTTGCATAACCAATTGCATCAGCAAGAACCAGCCGCCCTTCCGCATCAGTATTGATTATCTCAACGGTTTTCCCGGTAATTGATTTAACAATATCACCGGGTTTTGTTGCAGAGCCTCCGGGAAGATTTTCTGTTGCGGGGAGTATGCCGACAAGATTAACCGGAAGTTTTAATTCCGAGGCTGCTTTAATTATTCCCAAAACTGCGGCGCCTCCTGCCATATCATATTTCATCTTTTCCATGCCGTCAGCTGGCTTTAATGATATGCCGCCGCTGTCAAAGGTAATTGACTTGCCTATAAGCGCTAACGGCCTGCCTTCAGCCCCTTTATATTCGAGCACAATAAACTTTGGCGGCTCATTAGAACCTTTGGCAACAGAAAGATATGCTCCCATACCCAGCCTTTCGGCATCTTTTCTATCCAATACTTTTACCGAGAGATTTTTTCTTTTCAGGGATAAAGCTGCCTTTGCAAGATGTGTTGGCGTCATGTCATTTGCTGGAGTACTTATCAAATCCCTTGCAAAACAAACTGATGATGCCACGGTCTTAGTCCGGTTAAGTTCATTAGCCAGTTCTTTAGACGGCTTCGAAAGTATCGTAATGCTGCCTATTGCCTTATTGTTTTTCTCTTCCTTGTATCTCTTAAATGTATAAAGTCCGAGTAAAGCCCCTTCTATAAAACTCACCTGAGATAAATGAAGAGATGCTATACCGCCCGTTGACAAAGCAACCTTTTTCATCCCCATATCACGCAGATAAACCGCTGCCCTTCCGCCGGCCTGTCTTATCCTTTCAGCAGAAATTTCACTTTTTTTGCCAAGGCCCACAAACAGAATTCTCTCAGGTTTAATATCTTTGGGTGCGGGGACCAATAAAACCTCGTTTTGTTTGCCTTTGAATTCTTTTGAAAATACTTTCCTTACAAGACGTTGAACTGATACGCCAAGTTTGTCATAGAGTTTTGAATCTCCTTCTGTAACAGGCAGTATCAAGGCGTCGCAAATGCAATCTGTTTCTCTGATGTTTTTTATGGATATATTCATTTTCATCTCCTGAATAAAATTAATTGATGGAATTTTAGCTGATTTATTCAAGAAATATCTATATTCAGGCTGGGGATAGTGTCTGAGCGGCTTTTTTGCCTGCCTCTATGCAGAATGCATGGACAGGCAAAACCTCGGAGCAAAGCGAGAATGAGCGGAGATACTATCTCAGCCTTTAAAAACCCTACGCTAACAATATCTCAGGAAGCGAAAAGCTGGAGGAAATTGGTATTATCTGACAGGTCCTCGAAAATATGATCTGCGCCTGCCTTCTTAAGCGCATCTGCGGTATACTGGCCTGTAGCAACGCCAATAGATTTTGCGCCATACGGCTTTGAACAATATATATCACGCGGGGTATCCCCTACCACTGTACAGTTATAAAACTTTATTCTTGCCTTGTATAATTCCTCAGACCTCCGTATTGCTATTGGCAGAAGATTGTCCCTGTCTTCGTCATCGCTTCCAAATGCACCTGTCGGGAAATATCTGTTTATATTGAAAGGCTCAAGCTTTATCCTTGCGCCATCCTCAAGATTGCCTGTAAGAAGGCCTAACCTCACATCCTCCATGAAACTTAATTCCCTTAACACGTCATATATTCCTGGATGGATACGTCTTTTTTTATTATTAATCTCCTTCCCGAGGTGCCTGATGTAAGCGCTTGTAACAGCATCGAGATGGGCGTTTATTAATATGCCGTGTTTAATCAAACCCTCTTTGATTATCTGAGAGTCTGTCTTGCCTGCCATGTTTATACCATGGAAAGCATCTTTGATGGAAAACAGTTCCATGAATGCAAGGTCGAGAGAGCGGACGCCTGCCCCTCCCGAATCTATTAATGTGCCGTCAATATCAAACAGTATCAGGTGCATGAATTATTTTAAAAAATGGACTTTACTATTTACAAGCAGGAATTATGCCCTTGGCTTTGCAAGTATCTCAAGAACCTTAAGTTCAAGGAACCTCTTTGATGCCGCAGACCTGATAACCAGCACTGTGTCAGCGCCCCTTCCTGTGCCTGCAGATGCAAGGACTTCTTCTCCTTCAGGAATAAGGCCCGCGTCAACAGCCATCATCACAATCTCACAGCATACCTTTGCTCCCTCGCCAAACCTTCTTAAGGCCTGCGCAATAATCATTGCAGGATAAATACCGTTGAATTTGGAAGCAAGCGATGTCTCCAATGAATGGGTAAGTATAGTGCCTGTATATATCCTTGCGCCGTGCGCCTTTATCTTTTCCCTGACATTATCAGGCATCTCAAAGGTATTAGCTTCTTTAAAGCCCGAAGAGTGGGTCACAACAACCAGATTAATCCCGGAGGACTTTACAGCTTCCGAAAACAGAAGCCCGTTATCTCCTCCTGTTGTTGCAACAACAAGGTGCCTGTAGCCGCTATTTTTTATTGCTTGTTTGACAACATCAAGACATGCAGCTGTGTTTTCCCTGCCGGCCTTTTCAAAATATACTACTTTTCTTTCCATTCGGAAGATTATAACAAAGACTCTTTTTGGTTTCAACTTGATTAAATAACAATTTTTTGTAATATTATGAGGTATGGCGAAAAGAGCTGAAAAGGTTCATATTACAGTAAATATCCCGGAGGGGTTCAATATAAACATCACCGCAGACGGAAAAACCTATCACATCCAAACAGAGCAAGGAGACAGAAAAAATCCTGAGATCACAACTCATATCTACTACAAAGGCGAAATTGTTTATTCGAAAAAGACCGATTATTCAGATATCCTGAATGCAGAAGATTATAATGAAAAGCTGCATGGCATGATGGAAACCCAGCACAAAAGCGCCATAGAAGCGTTCACAGGAAATATTGAAAGAGAAAAGCAAAAGGCAGAATATTTTGATACCGTAAAAAAATTACTCAGAAGCGGTAACAACAGACAAGCGCTAAGAATATTAAAAGAGGGGTTCGGGGAATTTCCTGAAGACCTGTTTATTATGTCTTATTATGGCTCTTTAACTGCTGTTGTTGAAAAAAAATTTGACAAGGGGATAGAACTATGCCAAAAGGCTTTAGGAAAACTTGACGCCGCAACTGAAAAATCCGTTCATGCCACGTTTTACCTGAATCTTGGAAGGGCATATCTTGCCGGCGGGCAGAAAGAACAGGCTATCGAGGCCTTCAATAATGGATTAACCTTTGCTAAAAAAAACCATGACCTGCTCTGGGAATTAAAGAAACTCGGCACAAGGAAAAATCCACCGCTGCCGTTTCTTTCACGAGGCAACCCGATAAACAAATACATCGGCATGATTCGTTCAAAATTAAAAGGGAAATGAATTAAGAGATTTTTCTGCATCCCCCACTCGAAAACCCTGTCTGAATTTTTCAATCAACCTATCTAAAAAAATTAAAATCTGATTAATTTTGCTATAATTAAGAAAACATGGGCAGCAAGGAATTTACAAAAATACTGGTACCTGATGGAACTGACAGATTAAGGATAAAAATCATTACTGAAAGAGGCAGAGTAACAGATGTTGTTATTCAGTACGAGTCAAAAATAAAGGACAGGTGGTATCCCATTGTGAGATATGACTGTTCACATGGGTTTTTCCATAGGGACATTCTGAATCCGAAAGGAGAAAAAATTAAGCAGCCAATTCCTATAAAGAATCTCAACGATGCATTGACGTATGCAGAACAGGATATAAAAGACAGATGGGAATGGTATAAAGAAAAATTTAGAAAGGGGACGAAATAATGACAAAAAAAGAATATGCTGAAAGAAATATCGGTATGACATTAGATTTTGTAAGGCATCTAATCGAACATCCTGATATTCTAAATACCATAGCAGACGGAGCCGAGCTTGATTTCATAGACAAAGACATGCCGACTAAGCACAAAGAAAAAACAATCAGGAAAAAGGTTGTAAGTTATAAGGTAGAGCATGTGTTTGAGCCGATAAAGATGTAACCTCTCTTCGGATGAACGCCTCAAAACCTCCTTTCCTTCATCTCCCACTGGAAAACCCCGCATGGAAAGTGTATAGTTCAGAAAATATGAGGAGAAAAGTGCGATTTTTATACTGTTTTAGGGGTGATAGACAAACTCGATTTAGTCTATACCAAACGCTACTCACCACGTTTAAAAGAAAATGAAGAAAAAAATTATTAAGCCAACAATTTATGGACTTGATGACTACGGTTTGTCCTTAAAAAAATTAGTATCTTTTAAAGACCGGACAGTAAAACTGAGAGCGCATATCGCCTATATTAATCGCAAACCCTTATTTCCCTTTACTCCTGAAATAAGGAAAAAGAAATTAAATGAAGCAGAAAAAAGACTGTTTAATAAATTAAAAGATATTTGGCCTTCAAAGGACTATACAGTCATTGGCTCAAAAAAGAAACCGGGTGGTATTTCCGGTCACTTAAGAGCTACTGATATAAGAAAGTTTGTAAATAAAAACTTTCTACAGGATATTTGGATAGAAGAAATTGAAAGGATGAGAAAACGAAAAATAAGAAAGGGAAAATTATGGTTTGCAGTAAAAGCACATTTTGCAATCCAGATAGAAGGCCAAATCAAAGGGTTTCAAAAAGTTGAAGAACGTATAGTTATTATAAGAGCAGTTGACTGCAAGGATGCCAAAAAAAGGTTAATCAAGGACTTCAAAAAATATAATGACCCTTATCTTAACAAATACGGCGAAATGGTTAGATGGCACTTTGAGAAAGTCGTCGATATTTATAATATGAATGCCGATATTATTGACCCTAAAGGAACTGAAGTATTTTATAAATTCATACGTCGTCGTATGAAGCCAGCGTATGAATGGCATCCATTAAAGGAAATAGAGAAACAGAAACGCTGCGTATAAGATGGAGCAAAAGACTTTCGTCCAAACCATTAGGGTTTCTTTTGCACTGCCACCAATAGCCGAACCAAACCCTTTACCCTGTCAATATCCCCAATATCTCCCTGTACCTCGCAGCGGTCTTTTCAATAATCTCATCCGGAAGTTTCGGGCCGGGATATGTCTGGTTCCAATCAAGAGTTAAGAGGTAATCGCGGACAATCTGCTTGTCAAAGCTGTCCTGGCCTTTGCCGGGTTTATAGCCCTTCATAGACCAGAACCTTGATGAATCAGGAGTGAGAATTTCATCTATAAGAATAAGCCTATCATTAAAAAGACCGAATTCCATCTTAGTATCAGCTATTATTATCCCCTTCTTCTCAGCAAGCTCTCTTGCCTTTTTATAAATCTTAAGGCTTGAATCCCTGAGTTTATTTGCAGCATCGTCTCCGACAATTTTTTTCGTTTCTTCAAAAGTTATATTTATATCATGCCCAACCTCTGCTTTAGTGCTCGGAGTGAATATAGGCTCATCAAGCCTTGATGACTCAACAAGCCCTGCGGGAAGTTTTATGCCGCAGACTGTGCCTGATTTTTTGTATTCCTTCCATCCTGAGCCTGAAAGATATCCCCTTACAACGCATTCAACAGGCATCGGCTTTGCCTTTTTTACCAACATGCTCCTGCCTTCTAAAATATCCTTATATTTATGGAGCGCTGACGGATAATCTTTCACTTCAGTTGCCACTATATGGTTTTCGATAATATCCCTCATCTGATTGAACCAGTAAAGCGATATCTGTGTTAAGACCCTTCCCTTTCCTGCAATCCCGTTCGGCAATACCACATCGAATGCAGAGACCCTGTCAGTTGCAATTATCAGAAGGTAATCATCTATCTCATAGACATCACGCACTTTCCCGCGCCTGAGAAATTTAACATCCTTTAAATTTGTCTCCAGTATCACTTCCGCCATCATTGCCTCCGCATAAACTTTATTGAGCCTATATTTTACCTTAAATTATATACAGTATTATCTTTTCCAAAATTTATTATCAAGGGCGTCTGCTGGTGCCCTATTTTTTTCGATAAGTCTGTTGTTGTCTGCTTTGAATATTCACCGAGTTCTACAAGGCTGATTTTGCTGTCTTTGTTTTTATCTGCCTCTTTTTTGTCGTTTAGTCCGTCAAGAAGTGTGTATGTAAAGAGGCCGTTTCCCTGATATCCGTCCATTGCAGCTTGTTTCGAATTAGCTGAGGCATATATATGTAATCCCATCTTCTTTGCCAATACTGACATCCTTGCATCGTATAGACCGCTTACTATCGTATCAACTCCTCCTGCATGGCAGGTGTCAAATATGAATAGCTGGCTTAACGACTTTATCTTCTTTGATATCTCTACTATTTCGTTTGAGCTTATGAGGCTATCTTCATTTACCTTTCCATCATACTCGGATGTAAGCATGTAGTACTGGTTTTGAAGAAGCACTCCGTGCCCTGCCACAAAGAGGATAAAGCTGTCTGTTGGTTTTATCTTCTTCGACAGTTCAGTGATTTTATTTGTAATGTTTGTCTTTGTGGCATTGTTATCTGTAAGTAGTTCGTAGTGGATGTTTTCTGGTTTGTATAGTGTAGATGCTTGTTTTAGAATCTTTTCTTCTATGTCTTTTGAGTCTTTGACTGCGTATTTAAGGTTGATTGTATCGTCTTTATATTGGTCTATGCCTATTGAAAGGATGTAAAGATGTGAATCTTCCTGTTTGACTGTTGAGTTAAATTTTGCTGTCTGCATGTAGCCCTGCACTGTGTTGTCTTTATTAAAGGCTGTTATGCTTATCTCGTTTTCTCCTGATATTGCATCTATTTCCTTACAGTCATTAAAGACTTCTCCTTTTGATTTGGTTGTGGTTGTGCCTGTCTCTATTCCTTTTTCTTTTATCTTTACGCTTCTCATGTCTTCGTAGATTGCCTTGCTGTTCATAGCGATTAACTGGGTTTTGTCTGATGTTGTCTTAGCCATGTCTTTATAGTATCCGTCTGATTCTATGAGTTTGCCGTTATGGAATAATCTGACTTCTCCAATCCCTCCGCCGGTGCTTTTTACGTTATAGCAGACCTTTGCCTTCGGAGATGCTGGAGATGCTGTGATTGGGTTTATCTCTACACCAGGAGGAGGGCTCTTTATCGCGTCTTTCATGGTTATTGTTATTAAGTCCTTAATATCTTCTCCTCTTAGTTTAGCCGCTACTATATCGGGACGGTAAAAGACATCATAAAAACTGTCAACACTGTAAGAAGTCTCGCCTACTTTAACGCTGAGATATTGGGCGCCTTTTTCGGATGAGTTGTAATAGCCATCACTTGTTATAGCAATCCATTCGCCATTTTCGAAGGTAACCATCATTGCAATCTCTCTGCCTGTGGAGATGTCCCATAGCCTTACCGAAGAATCTCCCCCTGTGAGTATATATCTACCGTTAGGCAAAAATTTTACGGATGTAACCGCCACTATAAAATCGGGTGAATGCCCTTGAAATACTCTTACCTCTGTTCCGGAAGAAATATCCCAAAGTTTTACAAGTCCATCAGAGCCGCCTCCTGATAAGGCATATTTGCCGTCAGGGGAAAAAGCTACAGAAAATATTCCGTTCCCTCCGGTATGTCCTTTGAACGCTTTTATCTGCGCCCCGGTAAGTAGGTCCCAAACTTTGATTACACCATCAAGGCCTCCTGACAAGGCATATCTACCATCAGAAGAAAAGTTTACGGATAAAGCATCGTTTATATTGAATTCCTTTATCACTTTGCCCGTTGAAATATCCAATAGAAGCATTTTTATACCAAATCCGCCTGTTAAAGCATATCTGCCGTCAGGGGAAACAGCGACCGACCAAGCTGTTACAGGAATTGACCATATTTCTTTCCCTTTTTCGACATCCCAAAGTGCGACGTGCCCCGGACGACGAGAAAGAGGATACATCGGGTTCATTTCTCCGGATAGGGCATGTTTTCCGTCATGGGAAAAAGCAATAGCATCAACTTGCTTATCCCCAAAAGTCCTTATTTCTTTTCCAGTAGATAAATCCCATAGCTTGAGACCCTTTCCAGCAGACAGGGCATACTTACCGTCTGGAGAAAAAGCCGCAACAATACCACCACCCCGATAGGAGACAGGATGTCCGGTAAATTTTCTTATCATTGTCCCCATTTCAATATCCCAAAGCCTGAAAACCTCACCGACATCTCCTGCCAAAACATATCGCCCATCAGATGAAAAATCTGTTGAAAAGACTCTGTATGCGGGTTGTGTCAGTTCCATAGTCATATCTCCACTTTTCAGATTAATCTTTGGTGTTGTTGTTGGTATGATGCTTGTTGGCATGCACGAGGCAAGAAAAATAGCACAAAATAAAATTAAGATTTTGAACTTAGCAGACATGTTACCCCTCCTTGCTTGCAAGGCATTCCAAAAGGTATCTAAGCTTTTACTAATCTGCGTTTGAAGAACTTCTCCCCTTCCACCGCAAAGAAAACAATAGATGACGCAGCTATTGTAAACATCAATTCATTAAAACTCAATGGCTGCGTTTTAAATATCTGATTTAAAAAAGGGATATATATTGTTGCCATCTGGAAACCAAAACTTATCAGCACAGCACCCAACAGAGGCTTGTTAGAGAATAGTCCTATTTTAAAGAGTGATTCTTTTTCTGACCTTATTGCAAGCACATGGCCAAGCTGTGTAAGGCACAAAACTGTAAATACCATTGTCTGCCAATGCGAATTTCCTGTCTTAACAGCCCATGACTGAACAAACAAAACTATACCTGCCATTAAAAGCCCAACCCATATTGCGTGATAACCCAATCCATGGGCAAACACGCTTTCTTTGGGATTCCGGGGAGGCCTTTTCATCACATCTGATTCAGCAGGCTCAACAGAAAGCGCAAGTGCAGGCAGGCCGTCTGTCATCAGATTTATCCAGAGGATATGGATTGGAAGCAAAGGAATCGGAAGCCCGATTAAAGGAGCCAGGAACAGAGTCCATATCTCGCCGGAATTGGTGGTAAGCAGATATTTAATGAATTTCCTGATGTTGTCATATATCTTCCTTCCTTCTTTAATTGCCCTCACAATCGTTGCAAAATTATCATCGAGAAGTATCATATGGCTTGCCTCTTTTGCCACATCTGTTCCTGTGATTCCCATGGCAATGCCTATGTCTGCTCTTTTTAATGCAGGAGCGTCATTCACTCCATCCCCTGTCATGGCAATGAACTGCCCCTTATCCTGCAAGGCCTTCACAATCTTAAGCTTCTGCTCAGGCGCCACACGTGCATATACCTTTATATTTTCAACCCTGTCTTCAAATTCCCTGAAAGATAATTTTTCGAGTTCCTTTCCTGTTATCGTATTGAAATGTATGTCATCCTCCGCGATAATGCCTACCCTTCTTGCAACAGCCCATGCAGTGATGGGATGGTCGCCTGTAATCATCACCGGCACTATTCCTGCTCTCCTGCACATTAAGACAGCTTCCTTTGCCTCTTCCCTTGGAGGGTCCATTATCCCGGCAAGGCCGATGATTGTGAGTCCTTTCTCCACATTCTCATGAGACATCTCTGATGGAAGCTCATCCCAGCCTCTCATTGCAATGCCGAGAACCCTGAGCCCGTCAGCAGCCATTCTCTCATTAACCTTGTGAACCTCTTCCCTGTCAAGCATTGCAATCCCGCCGTTTTTTAATATACTCTCCGATTTATCTATCAGAACCTCGATAGCGCCTTTGGTGAAAGAGACAAACGATGCACGATGCAAGATATCCGATGTATTATTTTTTTCATCCTGTATCATGAATCCTGCATCATGTATCTTATGAAATGTCGTCATGCACTTTCTTTCGGAATCGAACGGAATCTCAGAGACGCGGGGTAAATTTATTTCAAGCTCTGATTTATTGAATCCATACTCTCTTGCTATTGCGAAAAGGGCGATTTCTGTCGGGTCTCCAATAATATTTCCGCCCTTATCAATCTGTGCGTCATTGTTCAGGGCAAGGGCAGTAAAAAATATTTGTAGAGGCGAACCCATGTGTTCGCCCTTTTCTTTTGGGTAGACACGTGGGTCTACCCCTACAATCCTTCCGTCAATATACATTTCCTCCACGCTCATCCTGTTCTGCGTCAGTGTTCCTGACTTATCAGAGCATATATATGTGACCGAGCCGAGGGTCTCAACAGCGGGGAGTTTTCTTATTAATGCATTCTGCTTAACCAATTTTTTAGCGCCAAGGGCAAGGGAGATGGTTACCACGGCAGGAAGCGCCTCAGGTATTGCTGCAACCGCCAGAGAAATAGCCGTAAGAAACATTAACAAAGGCTGTTCCCCTCTTATTATTCCAACTCCGAAAACAATGGCACATATGCCGAGGACAGCAAGCGCAAGTTTCTGGCCAAATCCCGAAAGTCTTTTTTGAAGCGGTGTCTTTACCTCCTCCTCTTCCTGAAGCATGGTGGCAATCTTCCCAAGCTCGGTATTCATGCCGGTAGTTACAACAATTCCGCTTCCCCTTCCATAAGAAACCATAGTACCCTTATATGCCATGTTCTTTCTGTCGCCAAGCGAGAGCATCCCGTCATCGAGCGGCCTGATATGCTTTTCAACAGGGACCGATTCTCCTGTAAGCGCTGCCTCTTCTATCCTTAGCTGTGTTGTCTCCAACACCCTCATATCTGCCGGCACAAACTTTCCTGCATCAAGCAGCACGATATCTCCCGGCACAATCTTTGATGCTGAGATGTTTGTATGGACTCCGTCCCTGAGAACTGTTGCAACTGGTGTAGACATCTTCCTGAGCGAAGCCATTGCCTTTTCAGCCCTGTATTCCTGAATAAATCCAATGGCGGCATTAATGACAACAATCACAACTATCGCAATAGTGTCTGAGAGCTCGCCGATAATCCCTGATATGACTGCAGCAGCAATAAGGACCAGAATCATGAAGTCCCTGAATTGGTCAAGGAACATCATAAGCGCAGGCCTCTTTTTCTTCTCTTTTAATTCATTGGGGCCGTATTCCTTGAGTCGTCTCAGCGCATCTTCGGATGAAAGCCCTACTGAAGAAGATACCAGTTGCTCCAATATATCCTCTGTTTTTTTCTGATGCCAGAGCATAATCTCTTTCCTTAACAATAGTTGGCCTTGCTTACTCCACCTGATATTCTCACTGGTAAAGCTCTTACGCCTTTCAGCTTTTTCGGTCAAAATGGTTGAATGCTACAAGCGATGCTGAAACCAATGCCACTGCAATGCCAAAGTAATATGTTCCCTGCGGGTCTCTCCATTCTACAAGATGTCTTATAAATGTAAAAACCATAATAAGTATTGCAATACTGCTGAGCTTTGCCTTAAGGTCCCGGAGATCATTAATTACAAGCCATTCAGGAAGACTTACAGCTTCTATGGAAAGTTCATATATCCCGACCGCAAATATGAGAAGGGCAGCAGCTATAAGAAATGTGTCCATAACCTCTATGAAAGCTATTGCAGATAATGGATCCTTGCCGTAAGTTTTAACAAGATTTATTATAAGGAAAAGAACCTTTGCCGCTCCCCACAAAAATGCGGCTGCAGATGCAATAAATAAAGCGACAACTGCAATCAATATCAAATGCTTGCTTTTACTCAACAAATTTTCCATCTAAGACTCCCTCCATAAAAAAACCCTACCACAACATTATATTTAATCGTGATAAAGGTCCTGCTTATACCAGGTTTATCTGACCAGTGGTATCAGGCCTTCAGCCATATTGACGATACCCACTTCCCCAAACTACTCCTCTCTGCTAAATAAATTATCGGAAACCTGAAATTTATGTCAATCCCTGTCTGGATATCTGAGTGAATTTAAAAAACAACCGGTGTAAATATTACGGCTTCCAGTTCTTATCTTCTCTAAGGTATACTGTCCTTTGAGGGAATGGAATTTCAATGCCTTCTTCTTTAAATCTCTTAAATAGCCTCTTTCTCAGTTCATGCTGAACAGGAAACTGGTCTGTAAATTCCCGCACATGACATACCAGGGTAAAATCAAGGGAGCTTTCGCCAAATCCGGGGATAAACCTTACAGCAGGCTCAGGATCCCCAAGAAGTCCTGAAATTTCTTCAACCGCCTTCTTTGCCTCTTCGGTGAGGATTCTTTCAAGTTTATCTATATCAGAATTATAACTGACAGAGACTGGGATAGACAGAGACATCCTTTTTTCAGGCAGATAATAATTTGTGACGATGCTCTGTGCAAGCTTATTATTTGGAATCACGACCATATTATTTGGAAGCATCTTTATCCTTGTTGTCCTCCAGGTTATGTCTTCAACATAGCCTTCCTGCCCTGTTTCGAGTTTGATAAAATCACCTACCCTGATGGATTTTTCCACAAGGATATGCATCCCAGCAAAAAGGTTTGCAAGGGTATCCTGAAGCGCAAGCGCAACTGCAAGGCCTCCAACACCTAATGCTGTAATTAAGGGCGTTATAGAAATCCCGAGGAAACTCAGTATTATCAAGAGCCCCAGGGCCAGTATTGTTCCCTTTAATATCCCGTATGCAAGGCCTGTTGTTGGAACAGGAAGGTTGGATTTCTGGACATAATTTCTGAATATCTTACCCGCAAGGTTTGCCGCTGCAATGGTAATGGATAATATTACAATCACATTAATCGTCCTGCTTAGATAAAAGACGTATCTTTCAGGAAGTTCCGAAATTGCAATCCCTGTATAAAGCCCTATGGCAACGCACCAGTAAACAGACGGCGTTTTAAGTACCATGATTATTATGTCGTCAAGCTTCGTCGCCGTCTTTTCAGCCCATCTGTGGAGCAATCTGAAGCTAATCCCCCTGATTATGAGTAATACGGATATGGACGACAGGGCTATAATTGCAGGGATAAGTATCTTCTTTATATTAATGTCCATCTTCCCTCCTCTATGAAGTTAAGAGTTTTAAAACTTTTCTTCATTTAACTTTTCACTTTACCCTTCTAACTTTTCTGGCGGAGGGGCAGGGATTCGAACCCTGGGTGGAGTTGCCCCCACAACGATTTTCGAGACCGTCCCATTCAACCGCTCTGGCACCCCTCCAAATCAAAGCTATCAGCGTTCAGCAGTCAGCTTAAAGCGGATAGTGAACAGTTTTTAGTTTACAACAAGACAATAAATTAAGGAATACAGATAAAATACAGGCATAGAGCGAGAATACTATATGCATCTCTTCTGAAACTATCTTTTCTCCTGAAAAAACCTTTTCAATATCCCTGCGCATTCATCCTCAAGAAAACCTGAGACTATCTCCACCTGATGATTAAGCCTCTTATCCGAAAGAAGATGATACAGGCTCCTGGCTGCGCCGCCTTTTTCATCTTTACAACCGTAAATAAGCCTCTTAATTCTTGCATTAACCATCGCACCTGCACACATGATGCAGGGTTCTTTTGTTACATAAAGCATGGCATTGCTTAACCGCCAGCTGTCGCTCTTTTCTACTCCTTTTCGTATTGCAAGTATCTCTGCGTGTGCAGTCGGGTCTTTTGATGCCTCACGCGTGTTATGGGCCTTTGAAATAATATCGCCTTCGCTCACCAATACAGCTCCTACGGGAACCTCTCCCTCTGAAAAAGCAATGCCGGCCTCCTCAAGCGCCAGTTTCATAAAATATATATCCTGTTCTTTCATGTCCATATTATAACCAGCTTTTTTATTCCTTATTTTCTTCAAATTTCTTCAGTAAATCTTTCTTCCTGATATGCCCGTGAAGTGTTGACCCGTCCCTGAATTCAAACACAGGGATATCAAACCTGTACATCTCATACAATTCATCGCTTGAGTCAATATGAACCTTTGTAACCTTAAGGTCATACTTTACCGTAAGCCCGTTTAGCATCTCCTGCGTAGCATCGCAAATCCAGCACCCTTCCTTAAGATAAAAAGTCACACTGACCATTCTTCTCCTCCACAGACTGATAACAGCATATCAAGCCTGACAAAAAAGAGGTTTATCCCAAAGGCTTTCGGGATAAACCCCTTTTAAAAATCAACCCAAACCTATAGCCCGGTCATTTAAGAGCCTTTTTCTTTCCAGCCTATCATATTTAAAAGAACATATGAGAATGTAAACTTTGCGCCTTCCTCTTTCCTGACCATTTGATAAAAATCACACTTCTCGCAATCCTTATACTTCCTGGCAAAAAATCCCTGAACTTCACCTTTACAGAATGTGCCGGCTACTACCCAGCATGCCCTCCCTGCGTTTTTACCTTCGTGAACGCCATCAAGCCTGTCCTCAGTGGCTGCAGGACACACCCCCAGCTCTTTTACATTAACTCCCCCCGGTTCCCTCCCGCACTTCTTAACTTCCCAGCAATTCTTCTTCATTTAAAATCTCCTGGTTCAATTTTAAATATTAATCCCTGAAAAAGCAATTGTCAGGTCACGGGCTGCCATCAAAAACAAACAAAAAAGGGTTCATCCCGAAGGCTTTCGGGACAAACCCTTTTTCAAAACCAATCCTAGAATAAATAGCCCAATCCTTCAGGAGCATTCAGCTAATCCTCCAAGCGCCTTATACTGGCGCGCCCTGAGGGATTCGAACCCCCGGCCTGCGGATTCGTAGTCCGACGCTCTATCCAGCTGAGCTAAGGGCGCGCTATCCCTTCTTAATTCCTTCTTTAAGGCCCAGGCCGACTTTAGGATGCTCAAACGGATGAATCGCAGGGAACTTTGCGTAGAGCCATCCCTTAAATACTTCCTTGCCGCCTTCAAATACCTTAATGCTAACTGCCGGATTATTTGGCTCATTTGATATCGAAGTTATTGTGCCGACATCCATCTTGAAATCAGGCAGAAACTCTCCTACAACTACTTTCAGGTTAGAATTTGGAATCTGCAGATCGCTGTTAAGTTTAACAGTGAATTCCTGCGCTTTTTTCGTTGCCTTGTCCTCAACAACAATCTTAACAGCGCCCCATTTACCCTTTACATTAGCAGGGACAATAACCTGGAGATCGCCCTTGGGCATGGTTATGCCCTGGTTTCCCTGTCCTTGCTGAGGATGTCCCGGAGGAAGTGCCCCCATCCCAGGTGTACCCGGTGTCTGCGGAAGAGGCTGCTGTTCTTTTTTCTTGCAGGCAAAAGAACCCACAAGCAAAACACTGAGCGCTACTGCCATAAGCTTTTTGTTCATTTAGAACCTCCTTTAAAAAAAATTATATAGTTATAAGTTAAAAGTTACAATTTACTTCTAACTTCTCACTTCTGTTCACTGGCGGAGAGGCAGGGATTCGAACCCTGGGTGAAGTTTTACCCCCACAACCGCTTAGCAGGCGGCTGCCTTCGACCTACTCGGCCACCTCTCCTAAAACCCTGATATATTAACAGTCTAAAATTAGATTTGTAAACCCCGCCGGAAAGCCCGATTGGAGTTTTTTAACGGAGTGGAGCTTCACCAGTCCTCAAAACCTTTTTTCTGAGACCGGACCTTGCCGGTCAAATGGTCGTAGGCAATAGGCAAATCAAAGGGGTCCAGCACATTCAAATCCTTATCAACAGAATAAGGCTCCAGATACCTGGCGCTGATCAGTGTATCTTTATATGGCGCAACAATATGTTCTGTAATAAGCTCTTTAAGACTTTCAGGGTATCTGCCTTTTGTTATTTTAAAAAGCTGGATAGCCTGCCTGAGGTTATTCAGTTCTGCCCTGAGCGCAACCTTTTTTGCCTCCCAGACAATACTATTATACCTGTCAATGACCACAACTGCCAAAATACTGATGACTATGATAACTATCAGTGTCTCAACAATTCCTGCACCGCTTACGCAGTTCAGTCTATGTTTTGTTCTTGCTTCTATAATCTTCAATAGCCTTTTTGAGTGCATCTGCGCCAAGGTTTGAGCAATGCATCTTCTGGGCGGGCAGCCCCCCCAATTCATTTGCCACTGTTTCCTTTGATATAGCCAATGCCTCTTCGAGAGTCTTGCCCTTAACCAGCTCTGTAATCATGCTGCTTACGGCAATAGCTGCGCCACACCCGAATGTCTTAAACTTTGCATCAACTATCTTCCCGTCCTTGACCTTTATAAAAATCTGCATCACATCCCCGCAGGTAGGATTCCCCTCTGTGCCCACACCATCGGCATCAGGCATATCACCCACATTCCTCGGGTTTGAAAAATGGTCCATTACTTTTGCACTATACATTGTCCACCTTCTCCTTCTATCCCCCAGCCCTTTCCGTAGGGGGAGATTTCTCTCAGCCTTTTTATCACCTGCGGGAATTCGGCAAGCAGGTATTCTATATCATCGTCCGTGTTATCTTTGCCGAGCGTAAAGACTATCGAACCCTGCGCAAGGCCAGAAGGTATGCCCATTGACAGCAGGACAGGCGATGCCTTCAATGCCTTTGATGAACATGCAGAACCGCTGGCGGCATACACACCCTTGGCTGACAGCAACAGAAGCATTGCCTCGCCCTCTATAAATTCAACACAAAAACTTGCATGGCCCGGAAGCCTGTTTTCAGGATGGCCTGTAAGATGAACATTTTCAGCGCTTGATTTAATTTTCAAAAGTTTGTCTCTTAATCTTCTGCCGTGCTCTATCCGGGAATTCATCTCATTCACGGCAAATTCAGCTGCCTTGCCCATACCGGCAATAGCAGGTACGTTCTCGGTGCCGGCCCTTCTTCCATTTTCCTGTATTCCGCCATATATCAGAGGGACTATTCTCAGCCCTTCCCTTACATAGAGCGCTCCGGCGCCCTTCGGACCGTAGAACTGATGTGCTGCCATGCTCAGAAGGTCTACCCCTAGGTCTTTTATATTAATGGGTATGTTTCCTGCTGTTGCTACTGCATCTGTATGAAAGATTATCTTTTTCTCTCTGGCAATGGCTGCTATTTCTTTTATCGGCTCTATTGTGCCGACTTCGCTGCTTGCATGGGTTACAGATATCAGTGTTGTATCTTTTATAATCGCCCTTTTCACAGTATCAGGGTCAACAACACCGTGTTTATCAACCGGAAGGTAAGTGACCACGAATCCCATCTTCTCAAGAAACCTTGCGGAATTCAATATTGAATGGTGCTCCATCTTTGACACGATTACATGTTTTCCTTCATTCTGCCTTGCAAGCGCAATGCCCCGCAATGCAAAATTATTTGCCTCAGCGCCGCTTGCAGTAAAAACTATCTCTGAAGCCTTTGAACCAATTAATGATGCAACCTGTACTCTTGCATTATCTATTGCCTCCTTTGCCTTGGAACCTAGTTCATACATGCTCAAAGGATTGCCGAATTCCTCTTTGAAATAAGGCATCATTTCGTCAAGTACGCGGGAATCCAGAGGATTCGTTGCTACATGGTCGAAATAACACTTCCTCATTGCTTACGCACCTTCTTTCTTATATAAAATTTATAAAAATCTTCCGTTTCCTTAATCCCTAAAAATTCATTGCCTGTCTTTTCACACCAGCCCGGAATATCTTCAAGCGCTCCGTCATAGTCTGTCATGATTTCCAGTATCTGTCCATCGTCAAGTTCGTGTATCTTCTCTTCCAGCTTCAGCAGGTGCATCGGGCACATCATATAAACTATATCAGTTGTTACATCTGCCTTCAAATCTTCTACGAATTTCATTTTTAAATTAGCAGGCCTTTTTCTTAATTTTCCCGGCCGTTCTTTCTAAAAGCGCGCCTGTAATCAAGTCCTTCAGAGAGACCGTATCCAGAAACCCCTCTATCTTTTCTCCGAGAGATTTCCAGAGCATATAAGTAACACACCCGTCCACCCTGACACATCCCTCCTTCGGATCCAGACAGGATGTGATGGCAACAGGCCCTTCGAGTTCCTTAAGGATTGCACTGATACTTATTTTCTCGGGTTTTTTATTCAGCAGGTAGCCGCCGCCCGGCCCCTTAATGCTTTTTATAAGCCCTCCATTCCTGAGCTTATTGAGTATCTGTTCGAGATAGGCAACGGAAACAGCCTGTTTTTCCGATATCTCTTTTATAGTAACCGGCTTATCAGGATAGCCATTGGCTATTTCGAACATGGCCCGCACGCCATACTGTCCTTTTGTAGATAACCTGAGCATAGGATAATTTTAAAATACCCTACTAACCTTGTCAAGTATTTAGTTGAGCGGATTGGTCAGGTTTAGTGGGGATTACCATTGAAAAGTATTTCTTTTGATGTCATTGCGAGGACAAAGTCCGTGGCAATCTCAAAGTTGACGCCCAGCTAATGATAAATGTGAAACATTAAAGAGCAGAAAAGGGGACGACTGTCCCCTTAAATAAATGTAAGCTTCAGTAGATAACGTCAAGCTATTTTTTTATTGACGACCCATTTAAAGTTATGCTACCGTTCCTATAACGTTTCAAAAATCGAAGGAGCTTATTCACTCTCCGCAAACAAAGGAGCGCTATGATTATTTCCAATATACTTACTACAATAGTGATTGGCGTTTTGACAGGCTTAATTGTAGCTGCTATAGTCGCAATCATTAATATAAAGATAAAGTATGCACAAAGCGAAGCCCACGCTAAGCGCTCTGTCGCTCTCATTTTCTGGAAAATTATATATGGAATTTCCCTTTTGTTCGTCACCTTGATTTTGATAAGAGAGTTTACATCATCAGAACCATTGACTCGATCATCTCTCATGACCATCCTCCTGGGTAGTTTCTGTCTATTTCAAGCCGGAGTTTTCTATATATTTCAGCGCCTCATTAAAATCTCTCAAAAAAATCTTATTCTGATTGAACAAGGTGGTGCTATTTCGGAGAAAACCATCGAATTGTTGAAATCCTTACCTTGCTTCACAAATAAGGATACAAAAAAAGATAATTCGTAGCGGCTCAAAACCGCCAACCAGCGGAAGGGATAAATAAAGGGATAAACGTAGAAAATTAGGGGGTCAGGTCTTTAATCTTGACTAACGAAGAAGGATTAAAATAATGGAACAATGGGGTAGCCTTCGCTCTCAATCTGCTTAGGAGTCCTGCGGATTAAATACGGACAATTTTTCAGACCTTGCTGCGTTCAGGAGATTTGTATCAGATGCTGCAAAAGTAATGTTTTCCTTCGTAGAGTGTTTCAGCCACAATGCAGAGGCAAGATGGATGCTGTCTGCGGCCCTGAGATAATATTTTTCTATCAGTCTCTTTATACTGACAAGAAGTTCATCCTGAAAATCAATAATGAGAAGACACTTCCAGTCAGCCTCAAATTCAGTCAGCAGCTCTTTTAATTTCAAATGCGGTATATCACCTTCCCTGCTGCGCCTTGTAAGCGCAGACAGCATTTCGGGGTAGGTTAATTTGGACGTTGCCATAATGGATTTTTCAGTCATAAGCCGGGCGATTCCTTCGGAGCCGGTCTCAATGACATATTTCTTGGCTAATGCGCTCGTGTCAAAATAGATCATCTTCTTTCCTCGATGATGGTCTCAGACATTGGCTTCCCCTTAACTTTTATCGGCTTAAACGGCTTCAATCTGGCGTTTATTAAGGGCAGCCTTATCTTTCCCTGCTTTGCCAGGCTCGCGAGCCTTTCTTCTATGCCGGCGTTTTCTTCAACTGCATCAAGGTTGTGCAGCACCGCCACAGGCATTCCCCTGTCCGTAACCACTATGCTGTCGCCTTTTTTGGTGAGACCAAGATAATACGTCAGCCTGTTTTTTAGCTCTTTTATTCCTACCTGATGCATACTTTCACCTCCCTGATTACTATGTAGCTATTGTAGCTACTTTACATGATAAAATCAAGGGCGCTTATAGCTCCCCTCATATTTTAGGAGGGGTGTCCGAAGGACAGGGTGGTAAGCGGAAAAAGGAGATTCATTCTAACCAAACCACCCCTTGTTCCCCTCCTTTTCTCCTCGGCGAATCCGCTGAGGCGGAAACCAAAGAGGGGAGTTAGAAGGCTATCCAATTGAAATGCAAATGCGTTAATCCACTATCCCCTTAATATCCCCCTCATTCACAGGGCCGAGGACTGTGAGGGCGCTGAGAGGTCTTTGAATGTTTTCTTTACAATAAAGAAGATTATGTGTATAATTTCCTTATTATGAAGAAAGATTTACTTAAGAGCATTATAAGGGATTTTCACGTTGAGCCTTTGCCGGAGCTTTTCGACAGGGACGTTGAAGTCCCTCTGACTTCCGGCAAGATTATCTCCCTTGTAGGTGTCAGACGGAGCGGCAAGACCTCGGTCCTTTTCAATCTTGTCGGAAAACTGAAAAAGAGCGGCGTTGATATAAGAAAGGTGCTCTACCTGAATTTTGAAGACGAAAGGCTGGATCTGAAAACCGGCGAACTCGACCTGATCCTTCAGGCATACAGGGAGCTTTATCCTGATCTGAACCTGAAGGAATGTCACTTTTTTTTCGACGAGATCCAGAACATCGAAAACTGGGAGAAGTTTATCAGAAGGGTTTATGACTCGACGACAAAGAATATCTTTATCACCGGTTCCAACTCGAGGTTCTTAAGCAGCGATATTGCGACAAGTCTCAGGGGAAGGACACTGAGCTACGAGGTCTTTCCGCTGTCTTTCGGGGAATACTTGCGTTTCAATAATATCGTCGTAGACCTCCGCAGCTCAAGGTCGGTGGCAAAGATCAACAACAGTCTTCACAAGTATCTCGACAGCGGCGGATTTCCCGAAGTCGTCAATTATGATGAAAAGCTAAGGGAAAAGACGCTTCAGGAATATTTCAATGTCATGATCTACAGAGATCTTGTGGAGCGATATGATATAAGGAATGCCGCCGTATTGAAGTTCTTCATAAAACGGGTGCTTGCATCTTCTACGAAACAATTGTCGGTCAACACCATTTATAACGAGCTGAAATCTTCCGGCCTGAAAATGGGGAAAAACCTGCTTTATGAATATCTGGACGCATGCCAGAGCATTTATCTGGCATTTATCCTGAAAAAGCATGCCCATAAATTCGTGAGCCGGGAACTGGGCGAGCGGAAGGTCTATTGCGTAGATAACGGGCTTCTGAACGCGGTAAATTTCAGATTTTCAGATGACAGAGGCAAGGCAATAGAGCAAATCGTATTTCTTGAACTGAGAAAAAAAGGAAGGGAAATCTATTTTTACAGGGAACGATACGAATGCGACTTCATTACAAGAGATGGCAACAGGGTTTCAGAAGTTATACAGGTGTCTCACACGCTCGCGGATGAAAAGACGAAGAGGCGTGAGCTAAGAGGTATTGTCGACGCCTGCAAGGAGTTCGGCTTGAGGCAAGCCACAATCATAACAAGCGAAACCCGTGAGGATATCGAAGTCGAAAAGATAAAGATTCGCGCTGTTCCTCTTTATCTTTGGTTGTTGAGCGATGGGCAGCAATAAGGAAAGTGTTCAACGATCCTGCTTATTTAAAATATTGGGTCTACCCGGTTATCCCCTTAATATCCCCCTCGTTCACAGGGCCGAAGACTGTGACAGCAAAGGCGTTTTTGGACATAAGCCTTTTCGAGAGTTCCTTCACGCGCTTTAAATCTACTGCATTGATATCCTTTATTAACTCAGAAGGCGAAAAATATTTTCCGTAGTATATTTCCTGCCTTGCTATATTCTGCATCCTGCTGGACGTTGATTCAAGGCCGAGGATAAGATTGCCCTTAAGCTGTGCCTTGGCCCGTTCAAGCTCGGCCTCTGTCACATTATCAGCCAGTTCCCTCATCTCCTTGACTATGAGTTCCATCACCTGCGCAACCCTCTTCCTGCCTGTGCCTGCATAGACAGCCCAGAGGCCTGTGTCGAGATATGCAGATATGTATGAATAGATGGAATATGCAAGCCCTCTTTTCTCTCTTATCTCCTGAAAGAGCCTTGAGCTTACGCCGGCGCCCAGGATTGTATTAAGGAGAAAAAGCACATACCTTTCGTCGCTTGCCTGTGGCAATCCCTCTACCCCGATGCACAGATGAGCCTCTGAAAGCTCCTTGTTGTGGACTGTTACCCTATTGCTAAATACAGGTGACTTCCCTTTCTCGGGCTCCGAACCTCTCCGCAGAGAGCCGAAGCTATGGTTCAGCATATCAATAAGCTTATCGAACTCGAAATTTCCAGCGCAGGCGATTACCGTATCTTTTGTGCCGTAATATTTCTTTATATGGCTTAAGAGGTCTTCTCTTTTGAATGTTTTAATCGTACTCCTTTTCCCGAGAACACCCTGGCCTATGCCTTCATCACCCCATATATCGAGGTTGAAGAGGTCATGGATATAATCGTCAGGAGTATCCTCGACCATTTTTATCTCTTCCTTGATTATCCCCTTTTCCTTCTCCACGTCGTTTTCAGGAAATGCAGAATGCAGGAATATATCGGCCAGAAGCTCATTGCCTTTTTCAAAGTACTCGTCCAGCACCTTAATATAGAATGTCGTGATCTCCCTTGATGTGAACGCATTGAGGTCTCCGCCGATAGAATCAGTGTCAATAGCTATATCCTTTGCAGAACGCTTCTGGGTTCCTTTGAAGAACATATGTTCGAGGAAATGAGATATGCCGTTCTTTTCAGCCGGCTCATTTCTCGAACCGACCCTGACCCATATGCCTAAAGCAACAGAGCGGACATTCTTAATCTGCTCCATAACCACAGGTATGCCGTTTTCAAGATATGTTTTTTTGAACATAATGTCCTTTCTTAGGCACAAATCGCCAATAAGTAGTGTTGGCTAGAGCGACATTGATATTTTTCGGTAACAGTTCTTAGTGAAATGAAGCGGCTACAGCCTCGACTGTCTGAGCCGAATGGCGAGTTGCGAGGATGTAGCGGAATGAACTTAGCACTGTCGAAAAATATCACAAAAAGCGAAAGACAGCACTACTTTTTACTGCACAAGACAACCTTCAGCTAAAATTAGAACCTATTCTTTTGCTGCCTTTTCTCTCAGTGCATCTTTTCTGCTTAAACGTATCTTGCCGGTCCTGTCCATCTCAATTACTTTGACAAGGACTTCCTCTCCTTCGTGGAGCACATCAGTTACCTTTGCTATCCTCTTCTCATCTATCTGGGATATATGAAGAAGGCCTTCGGTGCCTGGTATTATCTCTACAAATGCTCCAAAATCGACAATACGCTTCACCGTCCCGAGATATATCCTCCCGACTTCCGCCTCTTCAATGATTCCGTTTATTATATCTATTGCCTTCTGGGCTGATGTTTCATCAATAGATGCAATGTTTATCACGCCTGCATCATCAATGTTTATCTTAACCCCTGTCTTCTCTATTATTCCCCTTATAACCTTGCCGCCTGTTCCTATGACATCCCTTATCTTTTCCTGTTTAATCTGCATTGTATATATCCGCGGTGCGTACGGAGACAACTTTTCCCTCGGTGATGTAATCACCTCTTTTATCTTATTAAGGATGAAAAGCCTTCCCTGTCTTGCCTGTTCAAGCGCCTTCTCCATAATATCAGCGTTTATACCGCCTGTCTTTACATCAAGCTGGAATGCTGTCACACCCTTCTCTGTTCCTGTAACCTTAAAATCCATGTCGCCAAGATGGTCTTCCAATCCAAGTATATCTGTAAGAACAATATTCTTGTCGCCTTCCTGTATCAATCCCATCGCAATACCTGCCACAGGCGCCTTTATTGGAACACCTGCATCCATAAGCGCCAGTGTTCCGCCGCATACGGTTGCCATCGAAGACGAGCCATTGGATTCAAGTATGTCCGAAACAATCCTGATAGTGTAAGGGAATGCCTCTTTAGGCGGAATTACAGCCCTTAAGGCCCTTTCAGCAAGCGCTCCATGCCCAATCTCGCGCCTGCCCGGAGAGCGCAAAGGTTTGACCTCTCCAACGCTGAACGGCGGGAAATTATAATGAAGCATAAATGACTTATGGCTTTCTCCATCGAGCGAGTCTATTCTCTGTTCATCATCCGCAGTGCCGAGGGTTGCTACGGCAAGCGCCTGTGTCTCGCCCCTTACGAAAAGCGCTGAGCCATGAGTCCTCGGCAGTATTCCTACCCTTGAGGTTATATGTCTTATCTCATCAGGCCTTCTGCCGTCAGCCCTGATTCCTTCCTCTATAATCATCCTTCTAACAAGGTTCTTTTCAAGTTCAAAAAATGCATCAGCTATTTCCTTGGTCATATCCTTCTCAGGTGTATTAAAATGCTTGATTGTTTCAGCCAGCATAATATCAAGCACCTCCTGTCTCCTCTGTTTGCCGGGGATCTTGACCGCGTCTTTCATTTTTCCAAGGACATGCGCCTCTACATTCTTTCTGAGTTCCTCATCAAATACAGGCGGGGTTAACGTACGTTTTGCCCTGCCGACCTTTTCCCTCAGGTCTTTCTGCACTGCAATAATACGCTTTATCTCTGCATGTGCATAATCTATAGCCTTAAGGAGCGCCTCCTCCTGAACTTCCATCGCCTCGCCTTCCACCATAAGAACAGAACTTTCTGTCCCGGCAACAACAAGGTTTATATCAACACTTCCTGCTTCAGACAGGTCCGGATTAACAATAAACTCTCCGTTAACCCTTCCCACCTTAACAGCTGCAATCGGCCCCTTAAACGGGATATCGGAAATCATCAGCGCAGCAGATATGCCGATTATTCCAAGGATGTCGGATACATTCTCGTCGCCGTATGAAAGAACCTGTACTATACCCTGTGTTTCACAATAAAATCCTTTCGGGAAAAGCGGACGAATCGGGCGGTCTATCAGGCGGGATGTCAGGACTTCTTTTTCAGTCGGCCTGCCTTCCCTCTTAAAGAATCCGCCGGGGATCTTGCCGGCAGAATAGGTCTTCTCCTGGTAATCAACTGTCAGCGGGAAAAAATCAAGCCCTTCTCTGGGTTTCTTTGCTGCAACTGCCGTAGCCAGTACAACTGTGTCTCCATACCTTAAAACAACTGATCCATCTGATTGTTTAGCCATCTCGCCTGTCTCAATAATCAGCCTCTTGCCTTTAATCTCAACTTCTACTGTAGTCATTAATCCTCTCTCTCTATTTTCTAAGTCCTAACCGCTCAATCACCTTTGCATAGCGTTCTTTGCTCGAGGCCTTGAGATAGTCAAGCAATTTCCTTCTCTGTCCAACAAGTTTCAGCAGTCCGCGGCGTGAATGGTGGTCACCGCTATGGGCTCTAAAATGCTCTGTAAGATAATTTATCCTCTCACTTAAAATAGCCAGCTGCACCTCTGGAGAGCCGGTATCTTTTTCGTGAACCTTAAAGCCGCTTATAATTGTACCTTTCTTTTCCTTGCTGAGAGGCATTGAATCACCACCTTCCTATACTTTGTTTTATAGTTAATAAGGATAACATACTGTCTCTGATTCTGTAAACCCCGCAGAAACTTCCGCGTTTCGCTGTTTTACTCTATAATTCCTTTTTATCGGAGCAGGAGATTTATAAAAACCCTTGACACTTCATGATTAAAATTTTATTCTTACATCATCATGAAAAAACCATGGGCAGGAAGATTTGCCGGGAAAACATCAAAGATAGCAGAGGCTTTCACAGAATCTATTTCCTTTGACAAAAGGCTCTGGAGATATGACATCGAAGGAAGCATTGCGCATGCAATGATGCTCGGCAGGCAGGGCATCATCCCGCATAAGGATTCCGCAAAGATAATCACCGGGCTTAAATCCATAGCAAAAGGGATAGAGGCAGGGAAATTTAAATTCAGCGAAGAACTTGAGGATATTCACATGAACATAGAGGCGGCCCTCGTAAAAAAAACAGGGGCTGCGGGCAAGAAACTTCATACAGCCCGTTCAAGGAATGACCAGGTTGCGCTTGACCTGAGACTTTATCTGAGAGATGAAACCAAAGGGATAATATCCCTTATTAAAAATCTTCAGAAGACCATTCTCAGCATGGCAGAAAAACACAGCAGTGTTATCATGCCGGGATATACACATCTGCAGAGGGCTCAGCCGGTGCTCTTGTCACATTACCTCCTTGCATACATCGAGATGCTTCAGAGAGACAGAAACCGCTTTGAAGATGCATTAAAAAGAATTAATATTCTTCCACTCGGCTCGTGTGCCCTGAGCGGGACAACGCTTCCGATTGACAGGGCTTATACCGCTAAACTGCTCGGGTTTGAAGGCATCTCTGAAAACAGCATGGATGCAGTATCTGACAGAGACTTTGCAATAGAATTTTTAGCAGATGCGGCCATACTCATAATGCACCTGTCACGACTGGCAGAGGAACTCATACTATGGTCAACAGAAGAGTTCTCTTTTATTGAACTGCCTGACGCATTTACAACAGGATCGAGCATAATGCCGCAGAAAAAGAATCCTGACGTTGCAGAACTTATAAGAGGAAAAACCGGAAGGGTTTACGGGAACCTGTTATCTCTACTGACAATAATGAAAGGCCTGCCTCTGTCATATAACAGGGATATGCAGGAGGACAAGGTGCCTGTCTTCGATACAACAGATACGGTTAAGGCATGCCTCACTGTTCTCGCGCAGATGCTTCCTGAGATAAAATTTAACAAGGAAAAGATGCATGGGGCTGCGGAAAAGGCATATTCCACGGCAACAGATATAGCTGAATACCTGGCAAAGAAAAGAATCCCTTTCAGAGAGGCGCATGAGGTAACAGGGAAGATAGTTCTTTACTGTATCAAAAATAAAAAAGAGCTTAAAGGGCTTTCCATCGATGAGTTTAAAAAATTCTCTTCAGCTATTGATAAAGATATTTACTCCCGCATCAGGGCCGGGGATTCCATAAAGGCAAAGACATCGAGAGGCGGCACAGCCCCTTCAGAAGTAAAAAAGCAAATAAAGAGACTGAAGCAAGTAATAAAATGAGGTTATCGGCTATCAGCTCGGTTTTGAGTCGCAACGACTATCAGCCGTCATCCGATTCACCTATTCGCCCATTCACCTATTCACCCATTCGTCTATTCTTTATTATTTGCGTATTCTGTGTTCTTTCGGTTGCCTGCGGCAAAAAAGAACCTCCGACGCTTAAGGCCTATGAAAAACCCGATGCTCCGTCGGGCCTTAAGGCAATCCACAGAGAAAGCAATATTATCCTGTCCTGGGCATATAACAAAAAAGAAAATCTTAAAGAATTTTATATTCTCAGGGCAGAAGACAGCAGTTTTCAGAAAATAGCGTCTGTAACCAGGGAGGAAAGTTCCTACACAGACGTTAACTTTAAGACAGGCGCTTTTTACAAATACAAAGTCGTTGCCGGAAGCCTGAAAAAAGTCCTCAGCGATGATTCTAATATAATCATAATAAAGCCTGAAGTCGTCCCCCCTGCCCCGAAGAATATATCATTCAAGGTTGGCAATGATGCCCTGAACGTTTCATGGGATAGCACGGGCGAAAATGTGCTTTACAATATTTACAGAACCGATGAGAAAGGGAAATACGGCATTAATCCTGTAAACGCTGAGCCAACAAAAACAACATCATACTCTGATAATTTTGATATGGACAAGACTGTCTATTACACGGTCAGGGGTGCGCTTAATAATGAATACCGGAATGAAGGCCCTGCATCAGATGAAATAGGAGTTAACCCTGTAGACTTTATACCCTCAAGGCCGGAGGGGCTTCAGGCAATCTTTGCGGGTGATAAGGCCGTTATATCATGGAAGGAAAATCCGGAGGCATGGGTAAAAAAATACAGGGTTTACCGCAAGACAAATGAAGAAGAAGGGTTCAAACTTGCCGGAGAACCCGTAACCCCTGCATTCACCGACAGAGAAAAAACAGGCACAAAGCATGTCTATAAAATAACTGCCGTCGGGCCGTCAAAAGAAAGCGAATTTTCAAGGGAAGTTGCAGTTGATTTTTAATTTTATACAAATACAAACTATAGACCAACATGCAAGGCATTGTATTTGAGCGGTTTATTTTGACGATAGTCAGAGAATGTCCGCCCCAGCGGATTCGCCAAGGCGAAAGCGAAAATATTATGCCTTGCATATAATATATTAATAGATAATACGAAGCATCCAAGGAGAAGCAATATATGCCAAAAATAACCATTCAGGATTTTTTAAAGAAAAAAACAGAGAAAAACAAAATCACAATGCTCACTGCATATGACTACCCGTTCGCGCAGATAGTAGATGAGGCAGGGCTTGACGGAATACTTGTCGGCGACTCGCTTGGGATGGTTGTGCAGGGGCTTGAAAATACCCTGCCTGTCACAATGGATGAGATGATTTACCACACAAAGATGGTATCAAGGGCAGTAAAAAATGCAATGGTTATTGGTGACATGCCTTTCATGTCCTATCAGGCAAGCATAGAAGACGCTGTGAGGAATGCAGGCAGGTTTATCAAAGAGGCAGGCGCCTCAGCCATAAAACTTGAAGGCGGCGCAGAGGTCGCAGAACATATAAAGGCAATGACAAGGTCGGACATCCCTGTTATGGCACATATCGGCCTTACGCCACAGTCAATCCACAGGATGGGCGGATATAAGGTCCAGGGGAAGACAGAAGAGGCTCAAAAAAGATTAATCGAAGAAGCCCATATTGCAGAAGACGCAGGCGCATTTTCACTGCTGCTTGAGGCAATACCAATGGAGCTTGCAAAAAAAATTACAGAAGAACTCTCCATCCCGACAATGGGAATCGGCGCAGGCCCGTTCTGTGACGGGCAGATACTTGTGCTGCATGATGTACTCGGCCTTTTCGAAAGATTCGCGCCAAAATTCGTAAAAAGATATGCAAATTTAAAGGCCGAGGCATTAAAGGCAATAAAGTCTTACAAGGATGATGTTGAAAAAGGCACATTCCCTTCAGAAGAACAGAGCTTCAAGTAAACCCCGTCAGATAATTAAAAATTGAAGCCAAATTTGCAGGGGAAAAATGTTACCATAGAGGTTATGGCAAAGGCAAAGATTCTCCTTGTTGAAGACAGTAAAGCCCAGGCAGGACTCGTAAGGGATTTCCTCGAAAAAATCGGATATGAAGTAATCTGGGCCGAAAACGGCAAATCTGCAATCAAAACAGCCAAGACCATGAGTGTAGACATCATACTCCTGGACCTCATGCTGCCGGATATAAGCGGTAATGAAGTATGCCGCTGGCTGAAACTCAATGAAAATACCAGGGGAATCCCTATAATAATGCTCACGGCAAAGGACGCCATAACTGACAAGGTAGCCGGATTAGAGGCTGGCGCTGATGATTACCTTCCCAAACCCTATAATGAGATTGAACTTAATGCAAGGATATACGCATCTTTAAGGACAAAGGCCTTGCAGGATGAATTAAGACAAAAAAACCGCCAGTTGGAAAACCTCTTAAAGCAGGTTGAGATTATGGCAATTACAGATCAGCTCACAGGGATTTATAACAGAAGACGTCTTATAACTATTCTTGAAAAAGAATTCAGAAGAACCGTGAGATACAAAAGTCCGCTTACCTGCCTAATGATAGATATAGACCATTTTAAAAGGATTAATGACAAATTCAGTCACCATACAGGAGACATGGTCATTAAAGAAACGGCCCAAATAATAACAGAGTGTGCCAGAGAGATAGATACTGTGGCAAGATGGGGAGGGGAGGAATTCATTGCCTTATTCCCCCAGACAAAAAAAGAGGATGCCTTGCGGTCTGCGGTAAGGATTATAAAGAAAGTTTCGGAGCATAAGTTTCCAGAAATATCTAACGAACAGATTACCATAAGCATCGGGATTGCCAGCGTGCCTGACCCTTCCATAGATACCGAAGAAAAACTTATCCATGCATCTGATATGGCCTTATATGAGGCAAAAAAGAATGGCCGCAACAGGGCAGAACTTGGCTGACACATATGTATCTCGACGGTCTTTGTTTTATTACTGACAGAAATATATGCGGCCTCACATCTAAGGAAATGTCTTCCTTAGTTCTCAGGGCAGGCATTAAATGGATTCAATACAGGGAGAAAAACAAACCCCGCAGGGATATTTACAATGAAGCAGCGCTGTTAAGGAAACTGACAGCAGAATTCAAGGCTTCCTTTATAGTAAACGACCATGCCGACATAGCCCTTGCAGTAAATGCAGAGGGAGTCCATCTTGGGCAGGAAGACCTCCCTTTGAAAGAAGCAAGGAAGATTCTCGGGAAAACAAAAATAATAGGCATATCCACACACAGCATTGAGCAGGCAATAGAAGCTGAAGCAGGAGGGGCTGACTATGTAGGCTTTGGCCCGGTATTTCATACAAAGACAAAAGATGCAGGCAAACCCAAAGGCATCCAAATGCTAAAAGAAGTAAAGAGACATGTAAATATCCCTGTTATTGCCATCGGCGGTATAACTTCTGAAAATCTCCAGTCTGTTCTTGATTCAGGCGCTGATGCTGTTGCGGTTGCCTCGGCAATACTGATGGGTAATATTTCTGATAACATTTCCGGTTTCCTGAAAATACTTTACGGGAAGCAATAAAAGGCTATGGACATGAAGAATACCAAGGTTGATGTACCACAGGAAAGAGTTGGTATTATGGGTATCCTTACCATACCTGTTATCGTCTCTTCGCTGGGATATTTTGTTGATATTTATGACCTGTTGCTTTTCAGCATTGTAAGGATTCCGAGTTTAAAATCCCTGGGACTGCAGGGACAGGAGCTTCTTGACCAGGGTGTTTTCCTGTTGAACACGCAGATGGCAGGGATGCTCCTCGGAGGTATCCTATGGGGAGTGCTCGGAGATAAAAAAGGGAGAGTAAAAATTCTGTTTGGTTCCATATTCCTCTATTCTATTGCCAATATTGCCAATGGCTTTGTCAATTCTGTTGAAGGCTATGCAGTATGGCGGTTTATAGCAGGGATCGGGCTTGCCGGTGAACTCGGCGCAGGCATTACACTGGTGCTGGAGACCCTGCCAAAGGAAACGCGCGGATACGGAACTATGGTTGTGGCCTCTGTAGGTGTTGCAGGCGCAGTGCTCGCAAATTTCATTGCAAAGTATTTTGCGTGGAGAATTGCCTATTTCATCGGCGGCGGGCTGGGGATGCTGCTGCTTATACTGAGAATCAGCGTCTTTGAGTCAGGGATGTTTAAGGGGATAGAGGGAATGAATATCAGCAAAGGTAATTTTTTACACCTTTTCACAAACCGTCAAAGATTTATGAAATACATGAAATCCATCTTAATAGGCCTGCCGGCGTGGTTTAGCGTGGGGATACTTATCACGTTTTCCCCTGAATTTGCAAAGGCATTGTCTATTTCAGAACCAATCAATGCCGGAGAGGCTGTTATGTTCTGTTATATCGGTTTAGTGTTTGGAGATTTTACGAGCGGTTTTTTGAGCCAGCGCTTCAGAAGCAGGAAAAAGATAGTCTTTTTGTTTCTGATACTTTTCTGTATTGTCGCAGCATTATACTTCATGCTCCATAATGTCAGCGCCTCAATATTTTATGCGGTGTGCACAGCCCTTGGTTTTTCAATCGGCTACTGGGCGGTATTTGTTACAATAGCCGCAGAACAGTTCGGCACCAATCTCAGGGCCACAGTGGCCTCAACAGTGCCTAATTTTATCCGCGGCACAGTGATACCTATCACATTCTCGTTTCAGTTCGCAAAAAAATATTTCGGCATCCTGTACGGAGGCGCAATCGTTGGCGTAATATGCCTGCTCATATCACTCTATGCTCTATACAGGCTTGAAGAGACCTTCTCTAAGGATTTGAATTACATTGAATGAGATAAAGGCACAATACTTTACACGGGCTATTTAATTGTATAAGATAATTAACAAACGAAACTACACTTAACGCGGGAGGTACCATGAAAAAATCATTTCTGCTCATTTTACTAATGTCTTCTGTCCTGATATTTTCAGGATGCGGTAAAAAAGAGGATGTGATCAAAATAGGCGTCGTTGGGCCGATGACAGGCGACCAGGCAAAGATGGGGACTGATTTTAAGAACGGGGTTGCACTCGCGGTTGAGGAATGGAATACAAGAGGAGGCGTGCTCAACAAAAAAATTGTCGCGCTCATCGAAGACGACCAGCACGACCCCAAGCAGGCAGTCTCTGTTGCAAATAAGCTTGTGAATGCAGGTATTGCAGGTGTAATCGGGCATTTTAACTCGAGTTGTTCTATCCCTGCATCAGATGTATATAACCGCGCAGGCATTCCGATGATATCTCCCGGCTCAACAAACCCCCAGCTTACAGAAAAAGGACACAAGGGCGTTTTCAGGGTATGCGGAAGAGACGACCAGCAGGGAAAAGTAGGAGCTGAATTCGTAATAAATAAATTAAAACTTAAAAAGATAGCTGTAATACATGACAAGACAACATACGGCCAGGGACTTGCCGATGAGTTTAAAAAATTTGTCGAGAAGGATGTTGAGGTTGTCTATTACGGCGGCGTCATACAGGGAGACAAGGATTTCAAGACAGTACTTATCTCAATAAAAGAAAAAAAACCGGAACTCATCTACTTTGGAGGAATATATCCTGAGGCTGGACTGCTGGTAAAACAGGCCAAAGAACTGGGGCTCAACGTGCCGCTCATGAGCGGCGACGGCACCATAGACCCTAAGTTCATAGAGATTGCAGGCGCAAAGGCAGCAGAAGGGACATATCTTACATTCAGCCCCGATGCAAAAAAAATTCCAACAGCAAAAAAATTTGTTGAAGACTATGAAAAGAAATTCGGGGAGCTTGGCCCGTATTCAATATATGCTTATGACGCGGCCAACATTATGCTTTCTGGAATAAAAGAGGCCAATTCTACAGAAGGCAGGGCAATAACCGAAAAGCTTCATTCCGTGGAATTTGATGGAGCTCTGGGCAAGATCAAGCTTGACGCTAAGGGCGACGTTACTGTTGCGCCTTATATTATCTGGATTACGAAGAACGGAAAATTCGAGGAATTCTGGAAACCATAATTTTCCTGAGCGCATTATGAACTGCACTAAAATCACAAGCGCATCTAACGCGAAAATCAAACAGGCTCTTGCCATAAAAAACAAAAGGGCTAAATACAAAGGCGCTGCATTCATCATCGAAGGCCCGCATCTGATTGAGATGGCGCTTACCTCAGGGCATCAGATAAAAGAAGCCTTTTTTACCAGTACATTTTCTGCCAAGAAAGATGTTCAAAAACTTCTGGGCCAGCTTCCAAAACATACAGGCGAAATATTCGAGGTCACAGACCACATACTTCATAAGCTCACAGGCACAGAAACTCCACAGGGCATTATTGCAATAGCATCTTACAACCCGATAACTCCTGACGATATAGCATTTAAATCAATTCCACTTATAGCCATTGCTGACAGCGTTCAGGAACCCGGGAACCTCGGTGCGATAATAAGGACATCCGATGCAGCCGGTGCAGATGCAGTTATCATCCTTAAAGGCACATGCGATGCCTTTTCTCAGAAGGCAATAAGGGCAACAGCAGGAAGCATCTTTAATATTCCTGTTGTTTATGCGGAAACAGACAAGTTGCTTGAATGGCTAAAAGCAAAAAAGATAAGCCTTGCTGCAACATCACTTGATGCAAACAAATCCATATTTAATACAGACCTTAAGAAACCGATTGCGTTTGTATTCGGAAACGAAGCTCACGGAATAACCACTCACATGCAAAAAAACTCTGATTTAATCCTGAAGATTCCGATTTTCGGAAAAGCCGAAAGCCTAAATGTTTCAGCCTCTGCTGCGGTATGCCTTTATGAAGCGGTGAGGCAAAGGAACATCAAAGTTTAAAAACAAAAAAGGCATGGCTTTAAAGCCACGCCTTTAGATTTTATCTGTAAATTTATCTCGGCAGTCTTATCTGCGCTACCTGAATCCTTGTGGCTGCCCTCTCCAGAGACGCCTCTGCCCTGTGGAAATCGCAGTCCTCGCATTTTTTGAGGCGTTCCTCAGCTCTCTTCATTGCCTCTTTAGCTCTTTCGACATCAATTTCTTCAGACCTTTCAGCGCTGTCAGCAAGCACCATGACCTTATCAGCCCCGATCTCGGCATACCCCCAGTTGACAAAAAAGTACTTTGATTCCTTCCCTGTCTTTGCTATGAGCATACCAACCTTAAGGGTAGTTACAAAAGGCACATGCCCGGGCAGGATGCCAAATTCCCCCTCGCTCCCTGTTCCTGTGACCTCGTCCACCTCTTCACTGAATATCAGGCCGTAAGGTGTGACTATTTCAAGCAAAATTTTGTTTTCCACTTTTTATCCTCTATGTTGCATTTTAAACTTTTAACTTCCAAACTTCCAGGCTTATAACTTTTTATCCCTTCGACCAGCCGAGTTTCTTTGCGTTCTCTTCAACTTCTTCGATAGGCCCGACCATATAGAATGCCTGTTCAGGCACATCATCATACTTTCCTTCAACTATGGCCTTAAAGCTTCTTATCGTATCAGCAACCTTGACATACTTGCCCGGCCTTCCTGTGAATACCTCTGCAACGTTGAAAGGCTGGCTGAGGAATCTTTGCATCTTCCTGGCCCTTGAAACTATCAGTTTGTCATCTTCTGAAAGCTCTTCCATACCAAGGATTGCGATAATGTCCTGAAGCTCTTTATATCTCTGGAGAATCTTCTGTACGCTTCTGGCAACCGCATAGTGCTCCTCACCGATGACCTTTGGGTCGAGAATTCTTGATGTGGAATCCAAGGGGTCAACAGCAGGATATATTCCAAGTTCTGATATCTGCCTCGAAAGAACAACTGTTCCGTCAAGATGAGTAAAGGCTGTTGCAACAGCAGGGTCTGTAAGGTCATCAGCAGGGACGTAAATTGCCTGCATGGATGTAATAGCGCCCTTCTTTGTGGTTGTGATTCTTTCCTGCAGGATACCCATGTCTGTACCGAGCGTAGGCTGGTATCCGACAGCAGAAGGCATTCTGCCCAGCAGTGCTGAAAGCTCTGAGCCTGCAAGTGTATATCTGAATATATTATCTATAAAGATAAGAACGTCCTGTCCCTCGTCCCTGAAATATTCTGCACAGGTAAGGGCTGTGAGTGCGACCCTGGCCCTTGCTCCGGGGGGCTCGTTCATCTGGCCGTATATAAGCGCAACCTTTTCGAGAACGCCTGAATGCTTCATCTCGCCGTAAAGGTCATTTCCTTCTCTTGTCCTTTCGCCGACACCTGCAAAAACAGAAACACCGCCGTGTTTCATAGCGATGTTATGTATCATCTCCATGATAACAACTGTCTTGCCAACGCCTGCGCCACCGAACATTCCCATTTTGCCGCCTCTGACAAACGGAACCAGAAGGTCAAAGACCTTAACGCCTGTTTCAAAAACCTGAGTGGTCGGTTCCTGCTCGCTGAATTCAGGGGCAGGCCTGTGAATCGGCAACTTGTGTTCAGTATTCAAAGGGCCGAGTTTATCAACGCCCTCACCGATAACATTAATTATTCTGCCCAATACTGCCTTCCCAACAGGAACTGTTATAGGCAGGCCTGTGTCAACTGCGGGCGTGCCTCTTACGAGCCCGTCTGTAGCAGACATGGCAACGGTCCTGACCTTGTTGTCGCCAAGATGCGCAGCAACCTCAAGAGTAATCCTGATGTCAGGAATACCTTTTGAAGCGTCCCCCTTCTGTTCAACAGTTACAGCATTCAATATTTCAGGCATCTTATCTTCAAATTCAACATCAACAACTGCACCGATAACCTGTGATACTTTTCCAATATTGCTCATTCTATACCCCCGAATATATTCAATTTCAAATTTGAAATTTCAAATTTCATATTAACCCTTCAATGCCTCAACGCCGCCGACGATATCCATAAGCTCTTTTGTGATTGCGGCCTGTCTTGCCTTGTTGAACTGCAACGTGAGGCTGTCTATCATGTCATTGGCAGCCTTTGTCGCATTCTCCATAGATGACATCCTTGCTGCCTCTTCAGACGCCTGTGATTCAAGCAATGCCCTGTATATCTGTATCTCTACATTCTTTGGCAACAGACTGCTGAATATTTCCTCTTTGGACGGCTCGTATATAAAATTAAACACAGGAAGTGTTTCACTGGCTTCAATAGGCGCAAGCGGAAGCAGCCTTGTAACAACTATTTTTTGTGCTACAACAGACTTTAATTCATTATATATCAATACAACTTCATCCACGGTTTCGTTTGTATAGTTCTCGATAATCTCGGCTGCGATCTCCTGGACATTCGTATATGCAATCCTGCCCGAAATGCCTGTCCATGCTTTATGCAGGGGAATGTTTCTTCTCTTATAATAATCCCGCGCCTTTCTTCCAACAGAGCTGATATTTAATTCGAATCCTTCTTTTTGCAGTTTGGATGTATGGTTTGCTGCCGCCTTAAGAATATTGGTATTGAAAGCGCCGCAGAGCCCTCTGTCGCTCGTAAGGACGAGCACCTCAACTTTTTTACGCGGCCTGACTGCAAGAAGCGGATGTGCCTCGCCCTCGGCCCCTGCTGCAAGGCTTGAAAGAATAGAGTTCATCCTGTCTGCATAAGGCCTCATCTCAAACATGCGCTGCTGCGCCTTCCTGAACTTTGCAGCAGCCACCATCTTCATGGCCTTTGTGATCTTGCTGGTGCTCTGAACCGCCTTTATTCTTCTTTTTATATCTCTTAATGTCGGCATCTTTTCCTCTGGTTTTTAGTTTTTATGCCTGAAACCCTTTTTTGAACTCTTCAACTGCCTGTGTCAGTTTCGGCTTTAACGTATCATCAACCGCCTTCTTTTCTCCGAGTTCCTTTTTTACGTCTGCCTTACGGTCGTTCATATAACGCAGGAATTCCTGCTCGAACTTTTTGACTGATTCAACAGGAATATCATCTATAAATCCCTGTGTCGCAGCAAACAGTACCATGACCTGATCTACCATAGTCATTGGAACAAACTGGTCCTGCTTAAGCAGTTCGACCATTCTTTTCCCTCTCTCTATCTGAGAAAGGGTTGATTTATCAAGGTCGCTTCCGAACTGGGCAAATGCAGCAAGTTCCCTGAACTGGGCAAGGTCAAGTCTTAGTGTGCCTGCAACCTGTTTCATGGCCTTTGTCTGTGCAGCGCCGCCAACACGGCTGACTGAAAGGCCGACGTTAACAGCAGGCCTGACACCGGCATAGAAAAGTTCGGGTTCAAGATATATCTGTCCGTCTGTAATAGATATGACGTTTGTAGGGATATAACCTGAAACGTCGCCTGCCTGTGTCTCGATTATGGGGAGCGCTGTTAAGGAGCCTCCGCCGAGTTCTTTTGAAAGTTTTGCAGCCCTTTCAAGCAATCTTGAATGGAGATAGAAAACATCGCCCGGGAAGGCCTCACGTCCGGGCGGACGCCTCAGGAGAAGTGAAAGCTGCCTGTATGCAGTAGCCTGTTTGCTCAAGTCATCATATATTATCAATGCATGCTGGCCTTTGTCCCTGAAATATTCTCCCATGGCGCAGCCTGTGTATGGAGCTATATACTGAAGCGGCGCAGGCTCACTCGCAGTTGAAGAGACTATGATTGTATGCTCCATTGCGCCGTTTTCTTCAAGGGTCTTCATAACACGTGCGACATTCGAACGTTTCTGCCCGATTGCCACATATATGCAGGTAACATCCCCGCCCTTCTGATTTATAATTGCATCAATACCAACCGCTGTCTTTCCAACCTGGCGGTCGCCGATAATAAGCTCTCTCTGTCCTCTTCCAACAGGTATCATGGCGTCTATTGCCTTAAGGCCTGTCTGCATAGGCTCTGTAACAGGCTGCCTGTCAACTATGCCGGGGGCGACAACGTCAACGATTCTGAAGTCTTTTGTATTGATAGGGCCTTTCCCGTCAATGGGCTGGCCTATTGCATTGACAACCCTTCCTCTCATTGCATCGCCCACAGGCACCGACATAATCCTGCCTGTACGCTTTACAACATCGCCTTCGTGGATAAGTGAGTCTTCACCAAACAGAACCGCGCCTACTGTATCCTCTTCAAGGTTAAGGGCCATGCCCATAACGCCATTGGGGAATTCCAGAAGTTCTGATGCCATACACTTGTCCAATCCGTAAATTCTCGCAATACCGTCGCCGACCGAAACAATTGTTCCGACCTCGCTGACATCAACCTTCTTTTCGAAGTCTGTTATCTGTTTTCTTAAAAGTTCACTTATCTCGTCAACCTTAATCTCCATCTTCATCACCCCTTTATAAGCTCATCTTTTAAAAGCCTTAGCTGGCCTTTTATGCTGCTGTCATACATCGTGCTGCCGACCTTTACGAGAATCCCCCCGAGAAGCGAGGAATCCTTAACAACCTCTATGTCTATATCCTTTTTTATAACCTTTTCCAATGCTGCCTTGAGCCTGTTCTCATACTCCTTTGTTATCTCGGTTGAAGTCATGACAACGGCCTTTGCCCTGCGTTTCTTTTCGAGATACAGATTGGTAGCCATTCTTATAATATCGGAAAGGGCGTTGATAACTCTTAAATCAGAGAGATGTTTTATGAATTTTATTGTATTGTCTGAAAGCCCTGCCTTCCCTGCAACCTCCCTTATTACCTTATCCCTTTCTCCTGCCTTAAATTGCGGCCCTACCAGGAGCCCCCTGAATTCCCTGCTCCTGCCCATCAGGGAACTGACCATGTTTAATTCATTAATCGCAGCCGGCGCATTGTCAAAGCCGACTATATTAAGAAACATCTTTGCGTATCTCTTGCCTTCTTTTACCTGTTTCACTTCTTACCCTCTATTTTCATAAGCGATTCTTCAAGAAGCATATCCTGCTCTGACTTCCCGATTTTATCCCTGATCTTTTTCTCTGCAAGTTCCATAGCTATCTCCACAGCCTCTGCTTTAATGGCTGCCTTTGCTTCCCTGAGTTCATAATCTATGTTAGTCTTGGCCTGTTCGAGTATCTTTGCCTTCATCTTATTGCCTTCTTCTATAAGCCTAGACTTCTCACTTTCTCCTGACTGCCTTGCAGAAGAAAGAATCTCCTCAAGCTCTTTATCCTTCACTTTAAGTCTCTCCTCAACCTCGGCAAGGGCTTTTTGTGCAAGTGTCTTTGCTTCCTGAGCTTCCTTTAGGGTTTTTTCTATAAGCTCGGTTCTGGTCTTCAGAAAATCCTGCAATGGCTTTTTCCCGAATTTAAAAAGGACAAAAAACAGGACTCCGAAGTTTATTATCTTCCAGAGGTATTCCTTCCACAAAGGAGTATGATGTGCAGCCTCTTCCCCTCCTCCGCTCGCGTAAGCAACTGAAACAACAAGCAGCAAAGAGCACAGAGCATAGAACAAAACTGAAAAATTAATTTTTGAACCTTGATTTTTTTTCATGCCTTTATAAGTTTCCTTACTATTTCATCTGAGAATTTATCAACATCGGACTTTAAGGCCTGCCTTGCCTTCTCAGCCTCTGCCTTAAGTTCCTGCCTTGCCTTCTGAAGGATATCGGCTGCCTCAGCCTCTGCCTTTGAGAATACTTCCCTCTGTGTGTTAGCGCCTTCTGCCCTCAAGGCCTCAAATGTCCCTTTTGCCTTATTCCTTGCGTCAGTCAACTCCCTGCCCAGCTTTGCAATCGTTTCGTCCTTCTTTTGATTCATGTCTTTTGCAGCGCCAAGGGCGCCGTTGACATTGTCTTCCCTTTCTTTAAAAAGCCTGAGAAGGGGTTTAAAAAGCAAAATGTTCAACACATAAATCAGGACAAGAAAATTCACAAGCAGCACTAAAAACCATTTAACCTGAAGTTCTAACATTGCTCCACCTTAATTATATTTTTGATAACTAAACGACTTGATAATTAAAAATGAAAACGCTGCAATTTATCACATACTTTTTTGTTTTGTCAAGGAAAAGGCTTAAAAAATAAAAAGAATTTTTTAATCTGACTATAAGTTTTATTAATTTGTGAGGTATAATAGCGATTATGCTCTCAAAATCTCTTGTTTTTTTGAAAAAAAATAACCTTTTCAGGGATATAAAAAACAGGGACTCTTCACAGGGCTCAAGGATAATTATAGGCGGGAAAGAATACATAAACTTTTCCTCAAATGATTATCTCGGCCTTGCAAATCATCCTGCTTTGATAAGGGCAGCTCAGCAGGCAATGAAGAAATTCGGTTTTGGTTCAGGCGCATCGAGGCTTCTGTGCGGCGGAAGCATCCTGCATGCAGAACTCGAGGAAAAAATTGCGAAATTCAAGGAAACAGAGTCGGCCCTTGTTTTTAATTCAGGTTATGCAGCCAACACCGGGATAATCCCGGCAATTGCCGAAGAAGGAGACGCCATATTCAGCGACCAACTGAACCATGCAAGCATAGTTGACGGCTGCAGGCTGAGCAGGGCAAAGACATATATCTATAGACATAAAGACACCGCTAACCTTGAAAACCTCATTAGAAAAACAAAGTCAAGAAGAAAGATAGTTGTCACAGATTCTGTCTTCAGCATGGACGGCGACATCGCGCCATTAAAGGAAATATATGATATTTGTCTTGCACTAAACGCTACACGCTGCACGCCTGACACGCTTCTTTACACAGATGACGCCCATGCAACAGGCGTCATAGGGAAAGGGAAGGGAAGCCTTGAACATTTTGGGATTAAGCCCGAGCCATGGATTATCCAGATGGGAACTTTCTCAAAGGCATTAGGCTCATTTGGCGCATTTGCTGCGGGAAGCAAAGATGTCATAGATTGGACCGTAAATATTGCACGGAGTTTTATATTCTCCACAGCCCTGCCTCCCTGTATTATTGCCGCATCAATCGCTGCATTGGAACTAATCGAAAAAAAACCTGTACTTATAAAAAAGCTCCTGGCAAACAGGGACAAGACTGCAAAGGGGTTAACAAAGCTCGGCTATGATATCATGGGAAGCGAAACCCCTATCATCCCGGTTAAAACAGGCTCTATCGAAAGCACATTGAAAGCATCCCGCTACCTTCTGAAAAAGGGAATCTTTGCGCCTGCAATAAGGCCGCCGGCTGTGAAAGAGCCTAGGTTACGGATAACCGTAACAGCTGCCCATACGGATGAAGATATTGAAAAGCTGATAAAGGCATTAGGCAGCTTATAGGAGGCTGAGACTGGATTGAGGTAAGATTCACGGGTCTGTCAGAATAGGGGCTGAAGTCTTCATAAAATGGAGCGGAAGCCCCGCATTAGAACTTATAAGAGGCTGATATATCGCACTAACACTTGCGCCATTGCATCGGCAGTTTAATATTGCCGAAAGACAGCCGCAGCCTCCTGAAATGGTATTTTAAGACGAAAATTTATGATATGCTTATAATATGTCAGAACTAAGATTGAACCTCATCACAAGAGAATGGGTAATCATAGCCACTGAAAGGGCTAAAAGGCCTGACGACTTCCGTCAGAAAAAAGACCACAAGTTTCTCCCGGAGCATTTAAACACATGCCCGTTCTGCACAGGGAATGAAACCAAAACTCCCAGTGAAATCATGACGATAGCATCTGACGGAAGCTGGAAGATAAGGGTCACTCCCAATAAATTTGCCGCCCTGAATATTGACGGGGAAAGAACAAGAATAAATGAAGGCCTGAAACATCTTGTGACAGGAGTTGGAAGGCACGAGGTAATAATCGAATCTTCTCTGCATAATACAACTCCAGCACTGATGCCAAACGAGGATGTCGCTGAAATAATAAACGTTTATAAAAAACGCTTCATTGATATTTACAATGACCCGAGAATTGAGCATGTGATAATCTTCAAAAACCATGGTGAAAAGGCAGGCACATCCCTCGAGCACCCGCATTCCCAGATTGTAGGCACGCCTGTAATGCCAATGCAGGTCAGAGAAAGAATAGATGAGGCCAGAAGATATTTTGATAATACAGGCGAGTGCCTGATGTGCTCTACAGTTAGGGCCGAACTTGCCGAAGGCAGGAGGATAATTCTGGATACAGAGCATTTTGTTACATTCATACCTTATGCAGCCCTTTCACCCTTTCATATATGGATTTTCCCCAAGAGGCATACTTCAACATTAGCCGCTATGCAGGATGACGAGACAGCTGACCTTGCATATAACTTAAAGACAGTTCTTGCCAAGTTATATCATGGCCTGGACAATCCTGATTATAACTACGTCATCCGTTCAGAAAGCCCCAAGGAGTGCGGCTCAGAATATTTCCACTGGTATCTGAGCATTGTCCCCAAGGTTGTCCAGACAGCAGGATTTGAACTCGGTTCAGGGATGTACATCAACTCAGCCCTTCCGGAAGAAAGTGCAGAGTTTTTAAGGAAGGTAAAGGTTTAAGGCCTCCCTTCATAAATTCTTCACAAACCCGTGTTAAGCTTATATCGGGGTGAAAAGTATGAAAAAATCAATCTTTATAACAATACTAGTTGCAGTGCTATGTCTTTTTGGCATAGCAGAGGCAGGGAATATGAATAAAAATACAGCTACAAAAAATAAAAAAATTGAAAAAGCCACTTTCGGAGGCGGGTGTTTCTGGTGCATGCAGTATGCCTTTGATAAAGTAAAGGGAGTTGTATCAACAACCGTTGGATATACCGGCGGAAGCAAGAAAAACCCGGCTTATGAAGAAGTATCAACAGGAAAAACAGGCCACGCTGAAGGAATCGAGATAGTATTCGACCCATCACAGATTACATATTCGGAGATATTGGATGTTTTCTGGAAAAATGTTGACCCTACAACCCCGAACAGACAGTTTGCTGATGAGGGAACCCAGTACAGGACCGCAATTTTCTTTCACAGCGAAGAACAGAAAAAGCTTGCCATAGCCTCAAAGGAGAAACTCGCAAAATCAGGGAAGTTCAATAAGCCCATTGTCACAGAGATTGTGCCTGCCTGTACCTTTTACAAGGCTGAGGAATACCACCAGAAATATTATGAGAAAAATTCCCTGAGGTATAAGGCTTATCATTCAGGTTCCGGAAGGGAACAGTATTTAAAGAAAATCTGGGGAGATAACCCTGAGATGAAAAACCATGAGAATAAACCTAAAAAATACGCCAAACCGGCAAATGAAGATTTGAAGAAAAAACTGAACCCATTGCAGTACCAGGTCACCCAGCAGTGCGGAACTGAAAGAGCATTTGACAACGAATACTGGAATAATAAAAGAGAAGGCATTTATGTTGACATTGTTTCAGGCGAGCCATTGTTCAGTTCACTTGATAAGTTTGATTCAGGAACTGGCTGGCCTAGTTTTAAGCGGACATTAGAGCAAGGAAACATCATTGAAAAAGAAGATAAAAGTTTTTCCATGACAAGGACTGAGGTAAAAAGCAAACATGGCGACTCTCATCTCGGTCATCTCTTTAATGACGGGCCTTCACCTACAGGTCTGCGTTACTGCATAAATTCGGCATCCCTCAGGTTCATACCGAAAGAGGATTTGGAAAAAGAAGGGTACGGCAAGTACAAAAAGCTTTTTGAGAAAAAATAACCACTACGCCAAGCAGACAGGACATAACATTCTCGTTTCGAGAAGTGACTCCTCCGCCCCGGCGGATTCGCCTGAGGCGAAGAGGTATTTTGCCTCTTTATGACTTTTGAATTCCCCCTTAGCAAAGGGGGATTAAGGGGGTTGTCTGAATATCGGCAAAATAAAACCGCTCGAATACCATGTCCTGTCTATGCTATAGGAAATTCATGGATAAATAAAGTAAGTTAGTTGATATTTAATGTATCGAGAATACTGTAAACAGTCTTAACAGCAGAGGAATCATCCGGCAGGTCTACAATAGCCTTGCCCTGCAGGTCATATTCAAAAACTCCCTCGTCCTGAGGAACCAGGCCTGCGACCTCAAGCCCGAATGACTCAGCGAGTTTTTTAAGTTCTTCTCCTTCGCTTCCTGTCACACGGTTGATTATGAGAACATGTTTTTCAACGTCAAGGGCAAGCTCTTTCACAAGGCCGTCAATCCTCTGTGCAGTTTTAATGCCTCTCACAGTAGGGTCGCTTATTATTAAAAGAAGGTCAACCTTGTGAGTAGTCCTTCTTGAGAGATGTTCCATGCCTGCCTCGTTGTCAATCACAACATAGGAATATGTCTCTGAAAGTTTGTCTGTATATTTCCTGATTATATTATTTGCTGCGCAGTAACAGCCGGGGCCTTCCGGCCTTCCCATCACCATCAGGTCAAACCCTTTTGCCTCCATAATTGACTGCTGTACCTGATAATCAAAGAGCTGTTCCATTGACATGCCGCCGGGCCTTTCCCCGCCGCCTCTTATTGTCTGCAGGGACTCTTCCCTCAGATGCCCGATTGTTGCATGCACCTCAATGCCAAGCGCCTCGCCCAGGCATGAATTGCTGTCAGCATCAACAGCAAGAACAGGTTTTTTCTTTTTGTCAACGATATATTTAACTGTCAGGGCAGCGATACTCGTCTTCCCTGTCCCGCCCTTCCCTGCCACTGCTATTACAAATGCCATATTATTATTTATCTCCCTTCCAGATAGTCCTAACCTTATACTTTGCAATCAAGGGGTCTGAAGTTAAGATAGGCAATTCCTCTAATTGCGCCTGTGCAACGAGCATCCGGTCAAACGGGTCCCTGTGATGGTGCGGCAGATTGAAAACATGCAGCGCGTGACTCACCTGTATCGGAAGTGATTGAATCGAATTCAAAACCATTTGTTCAGACACAAAGACATCAGGTTTGGCAGGCAATTTAAGACTCCCTATATGAGCTTTAATTGCAATTTCCCAGCAACTTGCTGAGCTTAGAAACAATTCATTTTCTCCATCAGCCACAATTTTACGGACATGCACTGGAAGCTTAGAATCGTCAGTAATCCACCAGAGAAAAATATGAGTATCTAACAAAACTTTCATTTTTCAAATTCATCCAGCAGATCATCTGGCAATGGCTCAAAAAAACTGTTCTTTATAATAATAAGCCCTTTTGCAGTTCCAGATATTCGTTTTTTAATTTTTTTTGTAATGGGAAGAATACGGGCTACAGGTTTTCCTGCCTTTGCGATTATAATTTCTTCGCCACTGCCAACCCGGTTCAAAAGCTTTGAGAAATGCGTCTTTGCCTCATGAACATTTACTGTTGCCATATATACCTCCAGTTATATAGTAGACTAAGGCATGGACTAAGTCAAGGGGATAATACTGTTTAAAGTACGCCCTACCACACCTCAAACAGCCTCTTTAAATTCCTCATCTCATCCTTAAAATCCTTTGCCTTTGCAAATTGAAAATCCTTATAAGTCTTGGTCTCAAGCCTGCCGTCTTTTTCCGTAATCTTAACCGCGCCATGAATATCTGTCCTGTATACCTTTGCATCAGCAAGCATATCAAGCATCTCTTTATGCGGATGGCCAAAGGAATTTTCCCTGCCCGCGCTTATCACTGCAACCTCAGGGGAAACAGTGCTGAAAAACCATGCTGACGCTGATGTCTTTCCCCCATGGTGGGGGACCTTGATCGCGTCGCTCTTAAGCCACTTGCCAAGATGCGCAATATTCTCTTCTGCCTCTTCCTCCACATCCCCTGTAAACAGGAATGATTTGCTTTTCCCCTCAATCTTTAGAACAAGCGAGCTGTTATTGGCTTCATCATACTTGTTGTCTTCCATTATATAGAACTCTTTATACGGATGGAGCATATACATGCGGTATCCTTTTCCTTCTATCACATCTCCCCTTTCGAATGATCTTCGCGTAATTCCGCCTAATAAATTATCCGGATAGATAAGCCTTCCGTTGTCCCATATTTCTTCAACAAGAAAATGTTTTGCAAGATAATCAGCGCCTCTTGTATGGTCAGGGTGCGAATGCGAAAGCACAAGCGCATCTATTGTTTTTTTACCTCTGTATTTCAGAAATGCCGCTGCTTCTTTTCCTGTCCTGCCTGTGTCTATCGCAATGGCCCTCTTGTCAGGTAATTCAACTATTGCTGCGTCTCCCTGCCCGACGTCAAGATACGTAATGCTGATGCCGTGTTTTGTGACGAGAAAAGAAAAAGACAGATATCCCGCTATTATCACAGAGACGAGAGTTGCTATGTATATCTCCTTTAACCTGTCATTCCGGTTGCGGAGTTTATCCGCCAAGGTGGAAGGAATCTCATCCTCTGAGATTGCCGCGGCTTTGCCTCGCAATGACAAATGAGCGCTCATAAAATAAACCGCAACTCCTGCATAAAAAAAGACGACTAAAGATACAGGGAATGCAGGTATCTTTATGTCTGAAAACGGGATTGCTGACATGAACTTCACAAGATAAATCGAAAGTCCTGCAACTATTTTTATCAACGGAATAAAGGGATAATAACCTGTGGCCATAAAAACAAATGACGACAATAATGATAATGGCAAAAGAATAAACCCTATCAAAGGAGTAACAATAAGATTTGACAGAGGAGAAATTACAGAAAAATAATGAAAGTAATATGCAACCAGCGGCGCCGTGCCAAGGGATGCAGCAAGACTAAGCAGAAGGGAAGAGCGCAAAACCTTAAGCACGGGAACAAGTAAGTGTAGCAGGGATTTTTTACTTTCAGCACTTTCTGGCTTACCATCTTCCCCGCTTGCCCGCTTGCCAACTTCCCCGCTTTTTCTATCTTCCATATATCCTACAGAAAATCCGATGAACAACACTGCAAGGAACGAGAGCTGAAACGAGAGGCTGAATATGGCATCGGGGTTCCATAAAACAATCACAAATGCAGCGAACAAAAGTGAATTGAGCCAGAACCCTTTCCTACCGATTAGGAGACCTGCAAGAAAAAGACTCACCATTATGAAAGACCTTACCGCAGGAATACCCCATCCGGAAAGGCCAAGATATGCAACCATGAACGGAAGACAAAGGACTGCTGCGCCCTGAGGAGGAGTAAGATAAACAGTAACCCTCTGCAAAATCCTGTATGGCAGATATTTTATCAAAAACCTGAATAATCCAAAAAGTAAAACAGAGAAAAGCCCGAAATGAGTTCCTGAGATGCTCAGGATATGGGCAAGGCCTGTCACATTAAAGGCATCCCTTAATTCTTCACTCATATAAACCCTCTGCCCTGTAGTTATCGAGGAGATAAGCGCACCAGGATCAGCATCGAAACTTTTTGTTATATGCCTGTTAAGCCCTGCCCTTGCCTTTTCCAAAACTGACAATGCAGTTTTGCTGCCTTTATCACTATCCATAACCCCAACGAGATTCGCATAGATATTGTCGTTCTTCATTACACCCGGGCTTAATCTTGTTAAATCCCTTGACAGTTTTATCAATAATTCATGCCTGGCTCCGATCTCAAATTCAGTATCAGAGATTATGTTAATTTCTTTTTCAGTTAATCCGGAAGATGCTGAATCTGTATAAAACGCCTGAATAAATTTCCCTGAGGATGCTGCTATTGCCCCGGAAACAAATGTGCCTGATGCAACCACATCTTTCCCCCTGAGCCGGGAAATATCATGTTCAGGCGCATACCTGAAAAATGCATAGAGAATACCAACAGCTAGTACAGGGATTAACAGATACTTTTTCTTAAAGATAAGAACTGCCGCAGACAAAACAAAGAGAATGCCGGTTATGTAAGGAAAATAACTGAATGAATAAAAAAAGACAACGCCTGAAAGGAATGATATGAAAAATGTCATTATTTAATCCATATTATTCATGATAAAACCTATACCGGAGAGAATGTCCGCCTCAGGCGGATTCGCCGGGGCGAAAGCGAGAATATTATAGCCTGCCTTAACAATTTCAGTCCTGCAATTATGACATTTTCTCTTTCACAACCTTCGAAATATTTCTTGCAAGTTTCTCTATGAGATGAGGGTCCTCGCCTTCGACCATAACCCTTATCTTGGACTCCGTGCCCGAGGGCCTGACAAGTATCCTGCCTTTTTCAGCAAGCATCTCCTCTGCCTTTTTTATGGCTGCCTCTATCTCAGGAACTGATTTTATATCTCTTTTCTTCTCCACCTCTACATTCATAAGAACCTGAGGATAAAGCTTTATGCCTGATGCAAGCCTTGATAAAGACTTGCCCTTTTTCTTCATGAGATAGAGGACCTGAAGGGCTGTTATAGGGCCATCGCCTGTCGTATTATAATCAGAAAAAATTATATGCCCTGACTGCTCCCCGCCGAGATTGTACCCGCCTGAGCGCATCTTTTCAGCGACAAACCTGTCGCCGACCTTTGTCCTTAAAAGTTTTATCCCATGTTTTAAAAGATAGTGTTCAAAGCCAAGGTTGCTCATGACCGTAGAAACAACGGTATCGCCTCTGAGTCTCCCGTCCTCTTTGAATTCAAGGGCGCATATGCCGAGGATCTGGTCCCCGTCAACAATATCCCCTTTTTCATCGCAGAATATCGTCCTGTCCGCATCACCGTCATGCGCTATGCCGGCATGGGCCCTGTGCTCTTTTACAGCCTTTTGAAGCGCCTCACAATACAGGGCTCCGCAGCCGTCATTTATATTTACGCCATTTGGCTTGTCATTTATCACAACGACCTCTGCGCCAAGTTCGCGCAAGACCCACGGCGTTGTCTTATATGCAGCTCCGTTTGCGCAGTCAACAACAACCTTGACCCCTTCAAGGGTCATTCCCTTCGGGATTGCGGCCTTAACATATTCGATATACCTTCCTGTTGCATCATCAAGCCGATGGGCCTTGCCTATATCTGAACCCGAAGGCCTTTTTGCGCCAAGGCCGTCGTCAATAACAAGCTCCTCAATCCTTTTTTCAAGCTCATCAGGAAGTTTGAATCCATCAGAAGAAAAAAACTTTATGCCGTTATCTTCATACGGGTTATGCGACGCCGATATCACAATCCCTGCATCAAGCCTTAAGGCCCTTGTAAGAAAGGCAACTCCCGGCGTTGGTATAGGGCCGACCAATATTACATTCATGCCCATCGAACAGATACCTGATGTAAGCGCGCTCTCTATCATGTAGCCTGAAAGCCTTGTGTCTTTTCCTATCAGCACCATATTCCTGCTGTGTTCTTTTTTCAGGACCTTCGCCGCTGCCATCCCTATCTTAAGCACATTCTCGGGGGTCATGGGATATCTATTCACCCTTCCCCTTATACCGTCTGTCCCGAACAGTCTCATGCAATAATCTCCATCAAAGGTTTTTAAACTAAATCCTCAGTAATTGTCTGAAATATGATAACACAAATTCTGCCAAATACTTGTTCCTATTTTGTTTTTTACTGTTGTTTTTTTTAAATATCCTGCTATTATAAATACAGTGCTAATGAGGCGGTTTATAAAAATAAATGGTTACCTTCTGCATGTGTTTTTTGCCGCTGCATTATTACTGGCCTCCTGCAAGGGAAAAGAACCGGAGCAGAAAGCCGTTGCAACAGTAAACGACTCGCCAATTTCATTAGTAGAACTTCAAAAAGAGGTCTCCTCATATTCAAAACTGCAGCCTGCATCCAAGGTAACCTCTCAATCACTGGAAGAACATCTCAAAACCATGATAGAGAAAAAAATCATGATACAGGAAGCCATGAAAAAAGGGCTTGCTGAGGATGAAAGATTCGTGGAAACAATCAAGAAATTCTGGGAACAAACACTTATAAGAGAACTCATAAACGCAAAAAACAAAGAATGGGCTGAGAGGATTTATGTAACAGAGGACGAGATACAGAAGCAATATCAAAGGATGCAGTGCGCGGTCACGGCAAGAGTGGCAAAGGCAAAAACCAGAGAACTGGCGGAAGGGATAAGGCAAAAGATGCTGAGAGGCGAACATGCCGAGGGTGAAGAGACCGTAGACTCCTGCTTCTATGAAGATGTGAAACTCTCAGCGCTCCAGAACGCCTTTGACATGAACAGCGGAGAGGCAAAGTCCTTTGAGAGTGATGGTGAATACATTGTCATCTATGTTGTAAAAAATGAAAAGACTGCGCTTCGGCCGCTTAAAGATTTACATGACCAGATAAAAGAATCTCTCCTCGGACAGAAAAAACAGAAGGCCATGACAGATTGGATGGAAGAGCTTAAAAAATCATCCAGGATTAATATCAACACCGAACTTTTGAAGGCAGCTGGCAATGGCAAATAAACCTCCATTCAGACGAAGATATTATTTTATCAATAAAAAATTCCAGACGGATTTTTCCATCAAGTTTCTCGTAATCATAGTCATAGAGGCAATAATGGCAGTGGGCCTTTTTCTCTACCTCTCAAAGGGAACTCTGACAACAGGTTACATCGGCTCAGAGCTTAAAATAAGCCGGACTTATGATTTCTTCCTGCCAATGCTTCTTCTCTCAAATATCATAATAGTGGGAGTAACAGGCATAATAGGCATAGCGGTTCTCATATTTATGTCCCACAGGATAGCCGGCCCCATGTTCAGATTCGAAAAGGTACTTGATGAGATAAGCAAAGGCGACCTGACCTACAAATTTAAACTCAGGCAGGGAGACCAGTTTAAGGAATTGGAAAAACGCATCAATGAACTGACAGACATTCTGGACAGCAAAGCAGGGAACCTAAAGTCAGGGGTAACTGAAATTTCAAAAATGCTTTCCCGGCTTAAAACCCTGGCATCAGCACATTCCACGGATAAAGATTTTGAGCGCCTCTTACAGGATATATCCAAAAAAATAACAGAATTACAGGAGGCTGCAAATTACTTTAAAACCTCCCAAGACCAGCAAATCGGAAAACCCTGATTCAGGGAAACCATGCCTGTTACTCTTCCTATGGCTTCTTTTTCTTATCTGCCTGCCGGGAAGCCTTGCAGCGCAGGAACTGGCAAATACCTATAAAACACAATACTCCTCAATACATTATTCAACTGAAAAAGACCTGTACAGATTTACCAGAAACATAGGGAGCGGTTTCAGTTTTTTTGAAAGCCCTGAAAGCAATCCCACGCTGGCAAAAAACAGGGTAGACAGGATAGTTGAGAAGATATCCGAGATACTGGATATGCATCCGCCCGACCTTTATTTCACCATAAAACTTTATCAAAACCGCAGGGAAATCGAGAGCCTGTATAAGTCCATGGGCGGCTTAGGTAAAGCGCCGATTGCATTTTATTCCCACAGGACCAAGGCTATTTACGTCTCCCTCGAAAATATAACTGACAGGATACTTGCGCATGAAATATCCCATGCAGTGATTAACTTCTATTTCGGCACGCCTCCGCCCGGAAGGATGCAGGAGATTCTTGCTCAGTACGTTGACAAACACCTGTGGGAACAATAAGAGCAGAGAGCTAAGGACTAATAGCAATGAGCTATGCTGTTTTTATACTCATTGCTGCCTCTCTTATGTGTCACGGTCTTGTTGACTATAATTCCAGTTTTTTTACATCTCTCCACCCTGCGACACTAATCCCTTTGTGCCGGTAGGTGTCCGTTCCTCCATAAATCAGGGTCGGGCCTGATGACAGGTCTCCGGCCATCGCCACCCACTTTCCCAGCCCGGAGAAAAAATCACTGGCAACTGTCCTGCCTGATTTTATCTCGACCGGCATAAGCTTTTGTCCGTGTTCAATAACGACATCCACTTCATTTCCGTTGCTGTCGCGCCAGAAATAAAGATTTGGGCGTTCGCCTCTGTTGAGCCGGGATTTCATAAGCTCAGCCACGATAAAAGTCTCAAAAATGTTTCCCCTGAGCGGATGTGTCTCCAGTTGCTGAGGCGTCTGAATACCTAATAACCATGACACAAGTCCGGCATCGTAAAAATAGAGTTTCGGCGCTTTTATGAGCCGTTTGTTGAAATTAGCGTGATGCGGACGGAGCAGGAAGATGATATAGCTTGCCTCAAGTACCGATATCCAGGACTTGGCTGTGTTATGGGTAATGCCGCAGTCAGCAGCAAGGGAGTTTAGGTTCAGCAGCTGCCCTGTGCGGCCTGCGCAGAGTCGCACAAAACGTTGGAACGTTTCAAGTTCCTGCACTTTCAGTACCTGCCGCACGTCCCGCTCAATGTAAGCTGTCACATATGACCCGAACCATGCGCGGAGCGAAACATGACGAGCATAGAGCGGCGGATAGCCACCCTTTATCAACATATCGTCGAGCCTCTTTGGCAGTTTGTCCACCTTCTCCAACTCGTCGAGCGAAAACGGAAGCAGTTCCACAAAGGCGGTTCTGCCAGCAAGGGACTGGGTTACACCGGACAACAGCCCGAATTGCTGAGAGCCAGTCAGAATAAACAACCCCATGCGTCCATCCGCATCAACAGCTGTCTGGAGGTACGACAGGATGTCAGGGCAGCGTTGCACCTCGTCAAGCACAGCGCCGTCGGGAAAACGCTCCAGAAAAGCCCTTGGATCATCCCGGGCAATAAGCCTGACATCGGGATCTTCCAATGATGCATACGGCTTGCCAGAGAAGATTGTCTTGGCAAGGGTAGTTTTGCCGGACTGCCGGGGCCCGGTTATGGTTACTACAGGGAAGCCCCTCAACAAGGAGCGAATGGTGCCTTCTGCCGCACGTATAATCATACCTGAAGATTACATTATTTTATGTAAATTGTCAAAGCTTTTATCAAATTACATAAATAAAATTGCTATTAAGCGAAGTTGTCAGGCTTCAGGGCTTACCAACCTTTCTTGCCATTGCTATTTACTCTCAGCCCTCAGCGCTATGCTTTTTTACGCTGCGCCCCTGCGTAAGAGCACAACGGGAATGGTTTTAAGGAATATCCTGATATCAAGACCTAAGGACCAGCTGTCTATATACTGAAGGTCCAGCTTTGCCCATTCATTAAAATCTTTAATCTCGTTTCTGCCGCTAATCTGCCACAGGCATGTAAGCCCGGGCCTCATGCTCAACCTGCGCCTCTGCCATCTTTTATACGTTGCCACCTCTTCGGGCAGAGGCGGCCTTGGTCCCACAATGCTCATATCGCCCTTCAGCACGTTCCACAACTGGGGAAGCTCATCAATGCTGGCCTCGCGTATGAAGCGCCCTATCTTTGTTACCCTCGGGTCATCTTTAACCTTAAACACAGGCCCCTTCATTTCATTAAGCGTCTCAATATCTCCTCTTCTTGCCTCTGCATCCAAAACCATGGAACGGAATTTATATAAGGTGAAAACCCGGCCGTTCAGGCCGCACCTTTTCTGCTTGAAAAAAATATAACCGGGAGATGTTGCCTTAATCAGCAAGGCTGTGATTACTATACCTGGCAATGACAGAATCAGCAGTAAAACGGAAATTGCTATATCAAAAAACCTCTTGAAATCCAATGCAAAGGTATTGGTTGGAGTTGTAGTAAAGGTAAGCAGGGGTATGTTCTCCAGTTCCTCAAGATGTGCCTTTGCAACAACATGCGGAAAAAAATTAGCCACTACCGCGGCATTTATGCCATGTTCCTCGAGCATCAGGAATATATCTTCCATCTGTTCTAATCTGCCCCTCGGCACTGCAAATATCACCTCGTCAACAACCTCCCTGTTGATTATCTTCTGCATTTCACTGATATCCCCGATAACTTTGTATCCTCCAAATCGGTTTTCGGAATTAACAGGATTATCCGTCACAAAACCCAATATCCTCAGCCCCCAGTGTTTATATTTTTCTATGGCTGCTGCTATATCTTTCGCCCTGTTATCAGTTCCGACAATAATTATATTCCTGTAGTTATAACCCCTTTTGCGCACAAGCCTGCTCAAGGCCCTTATGGAAAACCTTTCTGTTATCAGTAAAGCCAGATTAACAGCCACGAACATAACAATAAGCGTCCTGCGGAGATAATAGGACTGTAAGGCAAAGGCTATAGCGCCGATGACAAGGCCGCCAACCAATACGACCTTCCACAGTATCTGCAGTTCCTTCATAAAAGACACTGTGCGGTATGACTTGTATGACTTATAATAGAAAAAGAGAAAGGACCAGACAGGGATAATGACAAGAAAAAGCCAGAGATATTGTTCTGCAGGATAAAGGCTGCGAAATTCCAATCGAGTGAAGTAATAAGAGCGTATCCAATAGGCAATGAAAAACGAAAGGCCGGTTACAGCCATATCAGCAAGATATAAAAATCTTGCAACAAGCCTTGCGTGCTGCTTAAGCATATCTATATACCCTGCCCATCCCGCAATTCCCTGAATAATGTTTCATATTGTTCAGTAATTGTATCCCAGGAATAATATTTTCTTATCAGTTCCATCGCACTTTTTTTATATCCGCTCAATTCAGCAGGATGCTCCAATGCCCACTTCATTTTTTCTGCCAGAGAATCAACAGACTTGCTGTAGTATACACCACTATTTCTCAGTACATCCCGGCTGAAGGCAACATCTATTGCTATCGTAAAACAACTGCTGGCCATTGATTGGAGAAGTGCAGGATTTGTACCCCCAACCTCATTGCCGTGAATATATGCGTAACAATTACACCACAATTCATTTAAGACTTCCTTTTCATAAATAAATCCCGGAAGAATAACATCACCACCTGCCGCTGAAGCTATCTGCATCGAATAATCACTCCTGTACGGCACGCCTCCTACCAGAACCAACTTTTTATCTGTCGTGAGTTTTTTGAATGCCCGAATCGTCAGCAAGGGATTATTCTCAGGCTCGAAACGGGTGATTTGAAGAAAATATCCTCCGGGTTCCAGCCCCAGAGGCTTCAAAAGTTCAGGCCTGCGGCTTTCACTGATATATGCTCCGTAAGCAATATAACTGCTCTCAGCGCCATAATTCTCACGGTAATATTGCCGGATGCCCGGGGAATCGGCAATGATACGGCTGGCAACTTTCGTAGAAAACCATTCTGAAAATTTATAATAACGCCGCGCAACTGCGCCCCATTTGCCGCGTTTCCATTCCAGCCCGTCGGTGTTGATGGCAATCTTATTTCCTAATATGCGGGGTAAAAGTAAAATAGGGCTATTTGCAGCATTAAAGACCATCAAAACATCATAGCCGCATCCAAGGGCATGAAGCACAGAGAGAAAAGTGTGCGAGATGGTATCCAGGGATTTAAATCTCAGGTTTGGGAGATAAACCAGATTCATTCCCATATAAGCAGGAAGCCTCTCTGCATAATAGCCCTTGCGGCAATAAACAGTCACATCATGGCCTCGCTTGACAAGCCGTTTGCCTACCTCTTCTGCACAGGTTTCAAACCCGCCATAACTGGCAGGGACTCCCCTTGTTCCGATAAGCGCAATTTTCATTTTTGTTTAGCCGTACCAGAAATTGTATTTTTCGTAAAAATATCTCGTAACAAGTTCCACCGCTCGCTGTTGTTTCCAATGTAATGTTTACGTGCGTCCTCATTCGAGCTATATTCAGAATCGAAGTCCGGGCTCCATCCGTGCCATCCTTTATACATGAAATACGTCCAGCCCCACCCATGTTTGTCAAATAGACCTATGAGGTCTTTCAAATACTGATCTGAACCCTTTGCCCAGCGAGCTGCGCTGAACTCACCCACCCAAACAAGAACATTATATTTATTTTGAAATTCAATAAGTGGCCACATAACTCTTTCAAGCGCTTTTTGATCCCAGTATTGAAGCGATGCAACCCCTGGGTAGAAAATTCCAAGCGGAAACTCGTAAATCCCTTGATGCGTGAACTGCATTGGCTCATACATATGCATCCCATAAATTATTCGCTGATCGTCAATAGGTTTGAAATTTCGATATCCAATTGCAAGTCCGCCGGGACCCGGCGTAACGACGATATATCGTTTCGGATCGTGTTTTCGGATTTCTTTTACAATTGATGCGAAAAGACTTGGCCATGCAGCTGGTCTCTCAAGCCTATTGCGGCTTCTGATCAACGGTTCGTTAAGGATTTCATAAGCACCAAGCTCTGCTCCTCTGTTTTTAAAATGGTCAGCCAACATTTTTGCGATGACAACCGCCTCCTCACGTTTCTCGGGATTTTCCCAAAACTCGGGCGATTCCTGTGTCAGGCCGGAACGCGGGTTTACAGGTATTTGACTAATCGATATAATCACGGTCATTTGATATTTCTTGCAAGCATCTAAAATTCTATCCGCTGTTATCAAAGCGCGCGATAATGATTCCTCCGGCGTCAGTTTATCCCGTTGTGCCGAAAATCGAGCTTCCAATTGAAGTTCCACAGCATTGACATTTATCGATGATAGATATTCTATGTCCTTCTCGTTCGGCGAAGCCGCGGAAGTCATTACGATACCCCGCCACGGCCAGTTCGGAGGGAGGTCTGCAGCAGGCGTCGGTGTGACGATTGCTGTACCAAGCCCGAAAAAAGAGCACACCAGCAACATCCATTTTATCGGCCTGCTCAAATTATGCCTCCTTCGTCAAGCTCGACGATCCTGATCCTGGCATAAGACAACAAGCATCCGAGCAGCAACATCAGAGGGAAGAACATGGACTTATTAAACATTCCTGCAGCACCAAAAGTGTTTACTATCAGCACCGCTGACAGCGCAACTATCATATTCCCCGATAAGATACGATAATTATCAGCTCTTTTAGCATAATACAGGCCAACCGAAGCAAATTTCGCGAGATACAAAATATAGAGCATCAGCCCTGCAAGACCGGTCTTCACGAGCAGGTACATATACCCATTGTGTAATATGGGAATATACTGCATTTTTTCACTGCCCAGCAGCATGGTTATTTTCAGATCCACAAGTTTTCCAAAACCATGACCGAAAATGAGATTCAAGACACTGCCGCTTAAATAGGTCTGGATTGCCATGTATGACTCGTACCCCCTCCAATGGCGTTGGATATCGGCTTTTGCATAATAGTCGGTTATAACCACTTCATCGAATGAATTCACTATTTTCCCAAGCATTGTTGCCGAATTTAGTTGATCCTTCGGAGCTATTAGAATGAAAACTTGAAATGCTGCGATAATGCCACCCAAGATGAGGAGCCATCTCAGTTTCTTCCTCAAAAACAAACCGGTGCCAAACAGGAAGAGAATGATAAAGGAAAGCCAGAATGTCCTGACAAAGGATAGAAACACAGCAGCAGCATTTACGAGGATGATTAAGTTTATGAATGCTTTTTTATAGCGGTTTTGAAATAATTCAATCCCCCCTTTTTTTGCGATTAAAACAAGAGAAAGGCTTATAGCAGACAACAAAAAACCTGTAACATTCTTGTGATGCAACTCGTCAACTGATGCACTGACAAGAAATGAGATGTCGGACAGGACAAGCACAAGATGAAGCAGAGATAGTAAGGTACCCCCAACAACAAACGCCTTGAGCACTGGTTCAATTCTTTTAATCCTGTTCATGGCCAGATAGCCTGCGCACAGCGTTATGACCGGATTAAAAAAATACCATACGTCCTTGAGAACATCATAAATATCATGGCCCGCGCTTCCTGCTATTCCTATCAGCAGAAGAAGTAGTGGTATTGGCAGGTACTTTGCCAGGTCGCGAGGCACCACAAAACGGTTCGCGAAAAGAAAATACATTATATAGATCCCTGACAGGAGGGTAAGGGCAAATACAGGAAGAAAGGCATTAGCGAGAAGCGCAAATATAATGAATCCAATAGATATCCTGGAAACCGGTTCTAATCTTTCCTGCATGAGGAGATCGATATTTTGATTCATAGTAGGTTTTTGCCTTTAAACACGTTGATAAACGGTTTCAAACGATGAGACGTACTGCCGCAGAGAGAACAGCTCTTCCTGTCTAATCTTGCCCCGTTCTCCCATTTCCCTTCTGAGTGTCGGGTGGGCCGCCAGTCTGATAATCTTTTCTTCAAGATCGCTTATATTCCGCGGTTCGAACAAAAAACCCGTTTCTCCGTCAACAACGATCTCCTTTAGCCCGCCGTGACCGGCAGCGATTACTGGCTTTCCGGCAGCCATGGCCTCTAATGCGGTAAGCCCGAATGGCTCAGGTTCGGTTGATGGGACTACGGCTATGTCGCAAGCGTCCCAGACAGGCCATATATCCTGCCTGAAATCCAGTACGTGTATGCGATCTTTGGCAGGAGAACCTGCAACGCGTTCGAGCAGTGCATTTTTAAAATGGTCCTGCCCGGGCGGCGCACTGCCTGCTAAAACATACTGGATATTGTCATGACCTTTTCTGAGCAATGCTTCTGCGGCATTCACCAGCAGGAACTGTCCTTTCCATCTATTGATTCTGCCGACAAGAGCGACGAGGACATCGTCATCGGCAATACCCAATTCCTGACGGAAGGCAGCCGCAGGAGAGACTGTTGGCGGCCTCTCAATGCCGTTCCATATGCAACTCGTCCTGGAAGAAATCTTCGGATCGGTCGTTACAAGCCAGTTCTGCGTTGCCCTGGAATTTGTTACTACGCGATCGGACAGGAATCTTACGATTTTGGGAAATAAGCGTTTGAACAAAACAGGATGTTCTATTATTTCGTGGACATGCCAAATATGGTAGACATTCTTATACCGAGCCCACAAGGCCCCTGATATCACCGCAAGCGTATTTGAATGAACAGCGTCTATGGGGATGCCGGCCACGATCTTGTTGATAGTTCGAAGAGAGCGAATCGCTAGGAACGGCAGCCGCAGCAGACCCAGGAGACGGAGAGTGCCACGGGCAATCGTGACAAGTGGGACTATATGCACTTCAATACCAGAGGACAATAGCGCTTCTTCCAGAGGTCCTTTTGATGGCAGCAATACGATCGGCCTGAATTTCTGTTTATCAATCCCCCTAACCAGGTACAATAGGGCATTATCAGAACCATAGAGATCGGAAGACTGATGAATAAACAGTATGTTAATCATTCTCCGATCCTCATGAGGAATAGTGAAGCTCGTAAGTAGCCCTCTTTCTTCTCTTTATACAATGCGGAAGAGATGATAAGCGATTCAATTCCATAAATCAGAGCTCGCGCCGCCATGACTGATCCTAATATAAACCGCACGAACAGTTCTGCATATTTATTATGATATTTCTTAAGATAAATGATATATGATTTCATTGAATCCGTCAGTGCACGCTCCCCGACCCATAACTTGCCGCCACCTTCATAGTGAATTATCTTGACGTTCGGAGTATAGGCAACACGGTATCCTGCCATTCGCGTCCGTTTGCAGTAATCAACATCTTCTATGTACATGAAATACCGTTCATCCAAGCCGCCCAAGCGTCCCCACAATTCCTGGCGCGTCATCAGAAATGCGCCGGAAACCCATGCCGCTTCCCTAGTGGACAAATAATGACAAGCATCGTTGTCAACGCGTTTAAAAATTGCGGGCGCAAATTTAAATCTGCCTATGCCAACCCAAGAGAGGACGAGCCGCAGGGGCGTAGCCTCAAAACCGATAGAGGGCTGGAGTCTGTCGTCACTATACGACATCCTGCAACCCAACACTCCGAGCTGCTCATCAGTCTCGAATGCTCTTATTGCAGGCATGAGTGAAGACATCAACCGGGCGTCGTTATTCAGCAAAAGCAACAGGTCGCCTTTGGCATGGGCAGCACCAAGGTTATTGCCTCCTGCAAAGCCCAAATTCTTCTCACTGGTCACCAGAGTAACTTCAGGAAAATGTTCTCGGAGATATTCGCGACTGCCATCCGTGGACGCATTGTCAACGATAATCACTTCATGCGGGCATGCTGCGTGTTCCGCAATTGACAGCAGACACTCGCGAAGAAATTTCAGGCCGTTGTAATTAACAATGATAATAGAGAGCAAATGAGCCATTTGTCCTTAACATTTCCTCAGACAATTTTGTCTGATTTGGTCTTGAGCTCCTGCCAGTGCTTCTTCAAACCTGTTGACTGACTTGTCCCAGGTAAATTGCCTTATTCGCTCGTGCCCGGCTTTTGCAAGCGCCACTCTTCTGTCCCTGTTTTCGATCAAGGATATAATATTTTCAGCCAACTTCTCAGGAGAGCGCGGCGGGGATATGAGTGCATTTTTCTCATGCTCTGCATAATCCAAGATGCCCTGACTGTCCGTCGCGACCACCGCACACCCACACGCCATGGCCTCGGCGGGTGTGAGACCCCATCCTTCAACCAGACTCGTATGAACGAAAATACTCATACTGTTGTAAAGCGCGACAAGATTTACTAACGAAGGATTTCGTGTATAGGTCACCCAATCGGGCAGGTTGCGTCGTTTTGGAAAGACACCGAATAGTTTTAAGGACACCTTTGGATATTTTGCTTTTACAAGCGTCAGCGCTTTGAGTCCATCATCAAAGCCTTTCCATGCCGATTCATGATAAAGCATTCCGAGAGAATACATGTCTCTATCTTCAATGGGCGTTTGGATTGTAAATGTATTTGAATCTATGCCGTTAGGCACCCATTCAGCCATTTCTCCCAATTCTTCCACCACAGAACGCAACCATTGCGATATTACGATTTTACGAAGTTTTAGTTTCAACGTCCTATCAATATTATGTTTATCTCCACTCCAGGTTTCGTAATGTTGAACAAAATAATATTTACTGCCTTTTTTTATGGAGTAATCATCAACCCATTCCGCTGTCCGCCATGCGGTTGCGACGACATAATCGGCATCGGGAACATATTTTTCCTCTAGGCTCGGAGTAACAAGAAAATTGACTGATGAATGAAAATTAAACCATTTTCCCCTCAATAAGGACGCCGCGTAACGCCTGATGTGAATACAACTCCGCCATATCAACCCATGACTGTTATCAAGGTCGAGAGGGTGCACTATACTCACAAAATGACCTCGCTCGGCAAGCTTGCTTGAATATTCATAGACAACTTTAAATCCGCCGACAGGAGATGTTGTCCAGCCTGGCAATATAAACGTGATTTTCATTCGCATTTATCCAAAAGCGTTCATGTGCAGATTGCATGCGCGATGAGACCGCTATAATGCTCTGTTGACAACCGCCTTCAGGTTTTGCAGCGGTGCATACTCTTTCTCGATAATTTGTTCAAGTTTCCCGATTTGCTTCGTGATCGAATACTCGTGCACCTCGTTCGCGGACGGCCTGCACGATACCAAGGTGCCATCAAGCGCACTGTCCAGTATTTCCTTAACACATTTTTTCATTGACTCGATGTCATGAGGTGCAATTACCCATCCGCCGACTTTGCGCATAATCCTGATCGTTGCTCCCGATTTCGGCGCTATGGCAAGAACCGGTCGTCCGGCTCCGAGATAATCTATTAGTTTAGACATCAAAAAGATATTATCTTCATGCTGCATATCGACTGCGACGAGCAAATCAGCCTGTTTCATGAGTCTCAGGCTTTCCCTATAGCTAACGGTCTTCCGCATGACTACTTTCAGAGTTGAACATGCATCAGTCAGAATGCGTGCAATCTTCTTTTCAATATCCTCCTCCACAAACCCGATCGTTTCAAAAGTCACCCGAATCCCGGAAGCTTCCCGCGATCGCAATTCCTTTTGTATTGCCTCAAGAAACAGGGACGGATCCCGTTCGCCGTATAATGCGCCGATGTGCCTTATGACTATTTCATCAGGGTTTTTTGCGACAACATCTTCGTAAAGCGACTCATCGAACGCATGTTCAATAAAGGTCGCTTTGCTCTGAAGAAAAGGGTACTTTCTTACATAAAATTGCAGCGCTTCCGGGCAGGTAAACACCGCCATATCGACCTGCTCCATAACTTTCTTTTCACAGTATTCATTTAATGTTCTTTTAAACCTACTCAAGCGTTTGAACGGGTTGTCCACCCAGGGGTCGCTGAAAAAAGCGATCCACGGGCATTTATATTTTTTTTTCAGCCATAAACCCAATACATGGGAAATCATGGGTTCGGCAAAGGTCAGGATACGATCAAACTTTCGGCCCCTCCACGATCGTGTAATATTCCAGTATGCTTTAAGATGCCAGCGGGAGTAATAACCAGGCAATCTCATCCCGGCAAGTCTTGTCATTCCTGTATTGTCGAGCCTCATGCCATCTTCAAATTTATCGAATAAATCCGGATACAGATTGTCATTGTTCTTTAGGCAATATGCGTCATCTGCTGTAACCACATGCGCCCTAAATCGGGGAGAGAGATGATAAAGCAGCCTACCGATTTGAAATGATTGAGGACTATCGTATGGCGGTAAATAGTATGATATGGCTAATATATTCATTATCAGGAATCGCTGCGCTTTCCCGCTGACGGCACCGACGTGCAGCACTGTACACAGGTTTGCCAGGCGGCTCTTGCAGCCTGCTTTTCGTTCATTTCTTCCTGCCGACAATCAGAATGTGCTCGCAAACTTTATCGGGCAATACTGCATAGGCCATGCGCTTCAGTAAGCGTCCCGCTACCCGGTTGAAATATCCGGTTTCCGCGATCTGCAAATGATTGGCAATCATTGCATGGCGCAATTCAGGCATCGTCGGTTCCCGCGGATGGCACCGGTTGTCCACAACAACCGTTCCCTGATAGACCGGGCTCTCGGGAAAAGGTTCGCAAATATTTTCACCCTTCGTAATGCGAAACAGATTGGGCAGCGCATAGAGATTGGGGGTCGTGACGATCAACACACCGCCTGGCGCTATGAACCGGCTGCACATCCGTACTGCAGCTTCGATGTTGATAAATATATGTTCGAAAACTTCGGATGCTACGACCACATCGTAGTGGTTTTCGGAAATCTGACAAGTTTTTTCATACAAGCTACAGGTATGAACAGGCACTCCCCGCTCCCGCAAAGGCCTGGTATACACATCGTAGCATGCTTCGATTTCTGTTCCGCTCACATCGTATCCATCAGCCTGAAGCATCAAGGGAAGCGCGCCGTACGCCGTTCCAATATCAAGAATGCACGCGCCTGGCGTGCTCAGCTTTTTGACCCTATCGTACAGCAGCAAGAACCGCGACCTGCTGTGTTCGAGGTATTGCCGTACATGCGCGGCATCGATGGCAACTCCCCATGAATCGACAAAAGGACCATGTTGCTCGAAGTAAGCAATCAGATAATTCTCTATTTGGTTCAATTGAGTATTCTGCATATCAGCTTTAGCCGCATTTAGCTGCTAGTATAGTCTATAGTTAAAAACCATCTTACACGATAAAAGTTAATTATTTCTTATGTCCATTACGGCCTTTTCAATCATTTGCCACCGGGTTGCCCAGGAATGCTTTCGAGCAATTTCCAGCCTGCGTTTAACAAGTTCGGGTTGTTTAGATAACTTGTAGGCTTCGGATATTTCTCTGGCAAAAGCCTCTGGTGAATCAGCTATATGAACAATTCCTCTTTCAGCCAGTTCAAGACTGTCTGGCATAGGGGACGAAACAACTGGTATTCCCGTAGCAAGGTATTCATATAGTTTAATGGGCGATGCTGCCGCTATCAGAGGTGAATTAACGAAAAACGGGATGATGCCCACATCAAATGTAGAATTATATATTGGCATTCGTTCATAAGGCTGACGCCCCCCCAATATTATATTTTTAGGCAGCGGCACAGGTGTACGTACTGCAGGCCCGATAAGGTATACACTCGCTTTTGGAAACGCATTCGCGATTACCTTCACCGTATTCCAGTCAAACCAGTTGTGGTTATCAATAGCCCCTGTATAACCTATAATCATTTCTTTACGTTTTGACCTATCATTAATGCTCGATGCAAAAAAATCATAATCGCACCCGTTCGGAACAAGTAAAACTTTATCTTCTCCGTAGCAATCTGCAAATTTCCGAAAAAGAGGCAGTGATACTGCCAGTATGATGTCTGACTGCGAAGCCAGAGTCAACTCCCATTCCGCGACTTCCGGCTGGCTATAAGAAAATCCGGACCATTCATCCATGCAATCATAAATGATTATTCCGGAGCTGCCTTCCCTGTTAAAATGTTTTGTAGGTATCGTCCCATAAATAACAACATCATACTTGTTGCCGCATTGTTTAATTACTTCTTTATGAATATATTTCTCAAAGCGGCTAATTTTTCGTTGCTGCAACTCATCAAATCTTTTTGCCCGAAAAAGAAAGTATTCATAAAAGCTGTATCTAAGTCTGTGAATAGAAGAACTATCATGAAAAAAGTTCGTCACGATTTGAGAAAGCCGTGCCGGCATGGTATATACATGAAATTCATGTCCTCTCAGCAGGGCCTGTTTTTGCCAATGATGAGGTCGTTGGAACACACCGTCCCATCCGTGGCCAATCCATGCAATTTTCAATTTATTATTCAGCAATGCGCCCTCAACAATAGCATTCTCAGCCTATTTTTCAGCAAAGCTATCCTGCGTCCAATGTGACAAATCTCGCCCGACTAGCGAACTCAGTATTTTTATATCATCTGCAAATTCAAGCTGAAGCATTTTGTGCAAGTCGCGATCCATTGGGCTGCGTTTTTCGCGTTTGACATTGAGTTGTCTCATTAATGACCCGATTTTCCACCGAACTTTTTCCGGCAAGAATATCCTCACGATTCTTCTAGCATATTGGGGAGAATAAAACAGAAGCCTATTCAACCTTTCGCTTCGAATCATTTTATTAGGATTAACGATTGTAAAAGCCGGTTGGAAATCTTTCGCTACATTAAGAAAATCAAGAACGTTTTGATAAACGGTCTTAGGGTCCTTTCTTAAATCATCGAATATTATGATATGAACGCGATCGCGACCAAACATCTCATAATATTGTTGAACCTGCTTGCTGTATTTTCCAATATCACGATAGAAAAGGCATTCTACCGGAAGGGTGCCGGTCGGTTTTATTCGTTTCAGTTTCCGCTCCTCTTCTGCTTCCAGGGCTTGTCTAAAATCTGCAATGCTTTCATCAAGACCGAACAGAAGTTCACTGTGAAGCGAGTAAATCATGTCTACAGGGTTCCGCAGCATAATGATAATTCTCGCTGCCTGACTGAATTGCCGTATTTCCCACGCTGCCACTTTTGAATAGAGATACCAAACAGAGGCCTCGCCGATTCTTTTTTGGTTTGATGCTGGTGCAAATAACGCAAGATACTCATCAAGTGTCGGACGCCGCCAGACGGCTGAATGGAGGTCCGTATTAAAGTAGTTGGGCTCCTTCAAGCCTTCAGGCATGAATATTTCAGGATGTTGTCGAAGATATTCATACAGGGCGGTTGTTCCGCATTTCGGAGCGCCTACGATAAAAAAATCGGGTTTATTCGCAATTTTGTCTTTCATTGAATTATGTCCGCTATTTGGACTTCATTTAACTTGCCCAAATCAGTCATAAAAAATTCCCGGTTTGCCTTTATCTTTTCTTCAGGCCAGTCCCACCATTTTATCTGAAGAAGCTGCTCCTTTATCTTGTCTGAAAATCTATCCCTAATCTTTTTTGCAGGGACACCGCCAACGATTGTATATGGAGGCACATTTTTTGTAACCACAGACCCTGCACCAATAATCGCTCCATCTCCGACCTGAACTCCCGGCAATATTATCACGGAATCGCCAATCCACACATCATTGCCGATTATGACCGGGCCTTTACTGGCATTAGGATCATACAAAATCTCGCCAAAATATGTCTCATATACCATCATTTGCAATGCCGGCCGCTCGACAATACGGTTTGCGGTGATTATTTTCACATTAGTGCCGATTACACAATATTTCCCGATTGTAACTGCTTGAGCACCTCTTATCACGATTATTCCGTTTATTCTCGTGTGGTCGCCTATGACCGTCCTTGATAATATTTGTGAGCCATACGCAAGATAAACACCTTTCCCTATCTTTATTCTCTCCTTTTCGAGATTCCACAGATATAAGACATGCCTTATCTTTTTAAATGACGATGCTAATAATACCCACCCTTGTCGAATGCTTTTTGACAACATAAACCCTCCAGCTAACTTGATTATCAATATTATACGTCTGTTATTATGTAGTCCTGCAACATCAAATGTTTCATCACCTCTCACTGCCGATATTAACCATTACACGTTGTGAAAAAGCGGATCGGACATTTTTAAACAGTGGAACAAGAGAGAGAAAAATAAGCGCTACCTGGTAAATATGCTTATTTGCAACCCTCACACTGATAAACATACTTGCAAGTAACACAATTATTGAATAGGCCATTAATTGCCATTGACTCGACACTGACGATTTCGCTATTTTGCGCTCCGCATACGCCATTGTACATATGCCATGAACAGTATAGGAAAGCGCATAAGATATTGCCAGCCCTTGTCCTCCAAGACGCGGGATAAAAATAAGAGAAGATATTATCATGACTACAGCCCATCCAAGATTCATGAGCGTACCTATCCATATTCTTCCAGACCCGGCTATGGCACTTGCAACCGAAAGGTTTATGATATGCAAAAAAACCGATATCATAAGTATGGTAATAATCGGCGCAGCGTCCAAATATTGTTTGCCGAAGAGCGCCGCAGCCGGAACACCTAATGAGATGATAATAACTGTTATCGGCAGTGCAACAAGCCATGCTATCCTGAAATTTAATGATACGATTCTTTTAAAATCCGTTTTGTCAGAACGGCCATGGGTTTCGGACATAACCGGCAACATGGCTGACATCAGCATGGGCAGCAAATAAATAACTGCCATACGCCATTGATTGGCAGCAGTAAACAGCCCCATCTCCCCATAGCCTCCCGGTTGATTTACAAGGATTGCATTGGTCACCCAGGCAACCGGCGCACCCAGTAAGCCGATAATTGTGGCGGGCAGAGCATATTTCCATATAACCGGCCACTCTTGAAACGCGGCTTTATCAAACTTGCTGGAAATGTTATATTTCCGATATTCTTTGCGTGTTGCAATTGCGCTTAATATCAGGCTGACTGCGGCGCTTATTGTGAGAGAAGCAATGGCCCCTTCCACTTTATAAAAATAGACCAGAGGGTAGGTAATCAATAGGGCGGTAATGCCATACCAGATATTTATCTTAGCTATGGGTTTGAATGCCTCGAAACCAGCCAGTATCGCTGAAAATACCCCTCCCATTGTCGAAATAAATAGAAGGAGAGCGCCTGCTAATAACAGGGGTGCTATTTCCGAACGATTTAAAGTAGTTGAAGCCAGCCATGGAGACATCAAAGCGCATGCAACCGACATTACGCCGCTGCAAAAAAACGCGAACAACATACTGAAGCTCGCTATTCTGTCGGCTTTCGCTGGGTCTTTTAGCCGGTACTCCGCAATATATTTTGTCGCCGCAGTTCCCAGGCCAAACCCTGCCAAAGTACCGAACATCCCCAATGTGCTTTGCACGATACCTAATTCCCCGTAGCCTTCTTTACCTATAGTTCTTGCGACTATGATTGATACGGCAAAAGTCAGCGCACGTAAACCGATACCGCCCGCTAAAGACCAAAAAGCCCCCTTTGCCAATCTATAGGCAAGCGGAGTTTCGGCTAAGCGGCCCTTTAATTGCTTTACGATAGAAAAACGGTTAACCAAATAAGATATCATTACCTGCAATTCCCTATAATTACTTCGACAATACGTTTCGCTGCTTTTCCATCTCCATACGGATTATGGGCCTGCGACATCGTTGTGTAGGCCGACTCATTATTCAGCAATTCAAGCGCTTCTTTAACGATTCTTTCCTTATCGGTACCTACGAGTTTCACTGTCCCGGCTTCCACCGCCTCAGGGCGCTCAGTGGTCTCCCGCATCACCAGAACAGGCTTGCCCAAAGAGGGCGCTTCTTCCTGCACCCCGCCGGAATCCGTAATGATGAAGTGTGCCCTGCCCATGAGATACACGAAAAGAAGATAATCAACAGGCGCGATCAAATGAATATTGTCCACTCCAGCCAAAATGCGCATCACGGGTTCCTGCACGTTTGGATTTAAATGGACCGGGTATAGTATCTCCACATCCGGGCGGGTGTTTGCAATCTCCTTTAACGCCCGACAGATATTCTCGAATCCGGGGCCGAAATTTTCCCTGCGATGGCCGGTCACCAGTATCAGCCGCTTCGCGCGCTCCTGTCCTGTATCCGCCAGAATCCTTTTGAAAGCGGGATACTGACTCGTCAGGCGTTCGATTATACCAAGAGTCAGATTATTGCGATTGATTTCGTCTGCTACCATAAAGAGGGCGTCAATGACTGTATTCCCCGTGACGAATATTGTTTCTTCCGCAGTCCCCTCGTACAGCAGGTTTTCCTTCGCCTTCGCGGTAGGTGCAAAGTGCAGGTCGGCAATGCAACCGGCTACCCTCCTGTTGATCTCCTCCGGGAACGGTGCGCGCTTGTTCCCTGTTCTCAATCCTGCCTCCACATGCCCGACCGGTATACCGGAATAAAAAGAGGCGAGGCTTGCCATCATAGTCGTAGTCGTATCGCCATGTACTAACACAATGTCCGGCCTTACCTCGTCGAGAACGCCTTTCATCTGCATGAGGACGTTTGCGGCAACCTCATGCAGGCCCTGACCAGGGGCCATGATGTCGAGATCAAAATCAGGGCGTATCTCGAAGAGGTCCAAAACCTGGTCGAGCATCTCCCGGTGCTGCGCGGTAACGCAAACCAATGTTTTAAACAGATTAGGATGCTTTTGCAGTTCTTTTATCACCGGGGCCATCTTAATGGCCTCAGGGCGTGTGCCGAATACGATTAAAAGCTTTTTCATAATCCAGAATTGGGGATGTTGTTTCTCAGCATTATAACCTAAGAGGGACACGGTTTAAGAGCAGAGCGCAGAGCATTGCCTGAATTAGTTATTAAGGGTTATTACGTCATTAATTGTTATTTGTGGTTATTTTTATTAATACCAATAACTAACTAATTAATAACTACAACTTACAATAAATTACCTTACTACCTTTTAATAACTACAAATAACCTCTCTCAGCCAACAAATCAATAACCGCATCCACAGATTCTTTGAGTGGCTTTTTTTCTGTATCTAATATCAGGTCAGGATTTTCAGGTTCTTCATACGGAGCAGAAACACCTGTATAATTTTTTATTATCCCTGCCCTTGCCTTTTTGTACTGGCCTTTTGGATCGCGCTTTTCACATTCTTCTACAGGACATTTCACGTATATCTCAAGGAAATTATCACCTTCAAATTGTTTCCTGATATATTCCCTGTCTGCCTTGTACGGAGAGATAAATGCTGCGAGCACAAGAATGCCTGCATCAACAAAAAGCATTGAGACCTCTGCAATCCTTCGAAGGTTTTCCTTCCTATCTTCACGGCTGAAACCGAGATTGCTGTTTATGCCGTGCCTTACATTATCGCCGTCAAGCACATACGTGCGGAATCCGCGTTTAAAAAGTTGCTTTTCAACGCTGTGCGCAATTGTTGACTTCCCTGAAGCAGACAGGCCGGTGAACCAGAGAAGCCCGCTCTTATGGTTATTAAGGTGATTTCGGTCTTGCCTGTTCACATTAACTTTATGCCAGACTACGTGGTTTTTCTTCATGATTTAACTCCGAGAGTCATGGTTATTAAGGGTTATTAAGTTATTCATTGTTATTAACTACCAATAACCCAATAACTCCTAATAACTTAATAATAACCTTTACTTCCAAAAATCATTTATGGGTATTTGCTTTTGCCTTGATTGCAGAGATGAAGTTATTAAGTTTTACCCCAAGGACTTCCAATCTCCCGTTTAGATCTGCGTATGTTCCCTTATCAATTAACTTCCTCTCCTGAAGCAGTGATGTCCAGTGTTTTGCTTCCCATAGAGATCCTCTTGCATTATAATAAAATTTTGCTGAGTCCAAGTAATGATATCTTCCGTATCCCTCGGCAATGTTTGCGCCTATTGAGTCAATGGACCTTAAGAACTGTTGGCCGATAGAAAACCTATGCTCATTTTTCATGCCTTTGTAAATATCCCATCCAATTAAACTGAGTTCCCTTGCAATCTGGTAAACGTTTAGTTTTTCAAGCTCCAATTAATCCCCTCCACAATAACAATAACTACCTATTAATAACTACGACTAACTACTTAATAACAATTTAATAACAATGCCTAATAACTCTTAATAACTACTTTCACGTCTCTATTCCTCTATCCCCTTCCACTCCAGAAACAATCTAAGCACCTCTTTTGCATCAGGGTTATCAGGGGCCATGCCCTTTACCACCTCTGTATCTCCTGAAACCCTCCATGCTATCTCGAACGCTCCAAAGAGATAGCTGGCCAGCCTTGCAGGAGCAGAGGCCCTGTAACTCTCATCAATCCTTGCAAGTATCCTCGCCTGTTCAAGGGCGTCTCCGTTTTTACCTGTAAGGAGATAGTGCTTTGCAACCGCAGACCTTAAGGGAGCATTTACAGGATATGCCTTAAGCGCTCTTTGAAATTCATTATCGGAATATGGCCTGTCGCCTGCTGTTGCATCATATAACCTGCCAAGCGCAAGGTGATAATCCGGATTTGTAGGTTCAAGTGAGATTGCCTTATTAAGGTGCTTGATTGCAGTCCTGAAGGCTTCCTGGCTTGATGGGGCATCAGCCGGCAATGGGGCATTCACGGCATCCATGTTCTCGGCCCATCTTCCCAGCTTTGCGTAGATATCTGACAGGGCTTTGTAATAAACAGGCCTTGACGGAACAATAGCTGCTGCCTTATTCAAAGATTTTATCGCATCATTGTAACTTGCCATTGTATCGCCTGAAATGGCTTTAAAATCTCTGTGCTCTGTTGACCTGTCGTCAAGGATGCGGGATACCCTGTTGTAATAATAATCCGCCATAAGAGCCCGCGCGGGAAAAGACAGAAAAATACCAATAACCAAGAAAATAACCAGTGGTTTAATTACTTTCATGTGCTTTCTTCTCCCTCACATTGTAGACGGCTGCATAGGTGAGCGCTGCTATTACTGTCAGCAGCAGGGCGTTTGCCGGAATGCGCATGTTAAAATCCGTAAAACTGTGAGCTGCTATGGCAACGCAGGAAGAAAGCCCGCCTGCAACCATACACTTTACAAATATATTGTGCCTCCGGCGCCATGCCTTAATAACAGCGCAGAAAAATACAATAACCATACTTATTACAACCGTAAATCCAGCAAAACCCGTATCAGTCAATATCTCGATATAATCATTCTCTGCATGTTCAAATAAGAATTGCGAGTATTTTGTCTGGTATTGCGGATAAATGCTTCTGAATGTACCCAGCCCTGTTCCAAAGGCAGGAAAGTCTTTGATAATATTTGCTGTGTCGCGCCATACATATATCCTCATTATCCTGCCTTCTTTTCCTATCTCCTGAAATCTGTCTTCTATGCGGCTCCAGCTTGTCATCACAACCCCGAAAAATATTAAAATCCCCAACAATGCAAAAACCCCTGCCTTTTTCCTTAAGGACCTTCTTGTGCGTGTTATGCCTGTAAAAAAAACCATTGATACTGTAAAACCTATTATGCCTCCTCTTGATAAACTTATAAAAAGGCCGCCGGACATAATTAAGACACTCAGGGACAAAAAAACCATTGGCACAATGCTGCCGCTGTCTGAAAAATTGGCAATTTTTTTACTCAATGGAATTCCGGGCAGGCTCTTTATATTTGATGCCTTATAAAGCAGAAACCCCATAGCCAGAGGTATTGCCATCTCTAAATATCCTGCAAAATGATTGTGATTTATATAGGGGCCCCAGATATAAGCCATGTCAGAATTCAGGTTCTGCCTTAAGGGATAAAACCAGAAAAGCCTTCCGTTCCATGTCATTTTCTGGATTATTGCAAATATTACCAGAAAGCATCCAATATAAATTACGGTATGGATGATGCCGTATACCTGCGCCCTTGTCCTGTAATGATTAATTATTACAAGGAAAATAGCTGCATACGAGAGAAGCTTGAAGAGTTCCCCTCTCGTAGCATCCGGATAAATACTTATGGTCCGCCAACTGCCGGCAGCATCGTTTGTGAATGTTTTATATACGCTGCTGCTGGAAGGTGAAATTAATGACAGAAGCTGTTCGGACAAAGGAATAATCTGAAGGATTGTAATAAGTATGAGGCTGCCAATAAAAATCAGCAACAGGGGTTTTGCTCCTTGCTCTCTGCCCTCTGCTCCCTGCTCTATGCGCTTTGCGCCCTGCGCTTTCATCAGCCATGCGCCAAATACAATAAAAGCAACTATCTCCATAATGGCTATAGACCATTGCTGCACGGTCCCGATAGCTAATGGAGTAAATATCAAAAGAAGGATAATGCCTCTTTCTATTACGGCATCGAGTAATCCTCCCTTGTTGCCTTTTAGTGGAGAAATACTTTCTGAAGCCATCCTTTTTTCTTCCCGCGAGGCCGAACAGGCTCAGGCAGTGAAACAGATTTCCCTTCTATGATTGCGACAGGAATGGTTGTTACCAGTGCTTTGGCTTTATCTTCCCCTATCATATCCGAAGACATTTTTACAGCCTCTGACAGCAGCGGCGGCCTGTAAGCAGCAGAGTGGGCATCAGTGGCAATCACATGCACAAGATTATTTTGAAGGAGAAAAATACTGTATCTCTGTATATCTTCGCCAAAAGCGCCTGTTATGCTCATTGCAGTTATCTGTACCATAACGCCTCTGCTTACAATAGAATATAAGGCGTCAGGATGCTCCATAAACCATGCATTCCTCTCAGGATGGGTAATTATCGGAACCATGCCTGAACTCAATAATGAAAGCAGGAATGCATCCCATTTAGGCGGGACCGACGCAGGCGGAAATTCTGCAAGGAAGTATCTGCCGGTACTGTTGATTGTCAGATATTCTTCCTTTTTTAAATGTCCGGGCAATTCCGGGGTAACAGCAACATCAGCGCCGGGCAATATCCTTATATCAATCCCTTTTTCTTTTGCCCTTGTCTCAAGTTCAGCTGCCAGTCCAAAAACCTTTGCAGAGGCGGGTTCATAAACACCGGGATTGAAATGCGGGGTGGCAACTATTGTTTTTACGCCGTCGGCATGCGCCATGCGGCACATTTCAACAGCTTCATCTATTGTTTCAGGACCGTCATCTATACCCGGAAGTATATGACAGTGGATATCTATCATGCCTTTTTCTTTTTCTTCTTCCTGTCTCTCTCTCCTGAATAATAATTGCTGTAATTATAGTGGGGATAATAATATGAATTTCTCTTTGTAATGACAATTTTGTTAAGCACAACACCAAGTATTTTTGCATTAACACCCAGCAGGGACTGGCCGGCCTTTTTTATTATGCCTCTGCTTGTCACCCCTCCCCATATAACTATAATTACACCATCTGAAAGTTTTGATAATACAAGTGAATCGGAACAAGCCATCAGGGGCGGTGAATCAATTATAACCCGGTCATACTTTTCTCTCATCGCTGCCAGCAATTCCTTCATGCGGTTGGAACCCAGGAGTTCTGACGGGTTTGGCGCAAGGGTGCCGCCGGTAATTACGTTCATGTTGGGCATCCCTTCTATGTATTTAACTGCGCTTGCAAGAGTCTCACGCCCGACAATTATGTCGCTGATGCCGATTGTGTTATCCAGATTAAATACCTCATGGAGATTGTGCCTCCTCATATCTCCGTCTATAACAAGCACCTTCTCTCCCATCTGCGCCATTGCAATTGCAAGATTGGCAGAAGTTGTTGTCTTGCCTTCTTCCGGAACTGTGCTTGTAACAAGAAGAACCCTGGGCGGTTCCCCGGCAGCGGAAAGTATAATGCCGGTGCGTACTGTCCTGTAAGCCTCGGCAATTATAGATTTTGAATCTGATGATATGTATAAAGGGCCTTTCCCCTTTTCTGATGGAATCAAACCCAGAAACGGCAGGCCCAGAGCCTTATCTACATCCTCTGTAGTTTTTATTGAATCGTCCATGTATTCAACAAAAAAGGCTGCAAAAATACCTCCCAAAAGCCCCGCCATTGTTGCAAGAAGCATATTCAATCCTCTGTTGGGTTTTACAGGAGACTTGGGGATAACAGCGCTGTCAACAATCTGGGCATTTGATATATTGATGCCGCTTGAGAGAGACGCCTCCTGCAGTTTTTTAAGAAGCAGTTCATAAAATTGCTTATTGCTGCCGGACTCTCCTGCAATCACATTGAAATCAATGGCCTTCCTGCTCAGGTCAAAGACCTCCTGCTTCTGGCCATCAATAGTCCTCCTCAGGGAAGTCTCTCTGCTCAGCGCAATCTCATAATCTGTCTTGGCTGCATTCAACATTTTCCTGGCTTCTGCAATAATATTCTTCTGCACCATCTCCAGCTGGGAATTTGCCTTCACTATCTGCGGGTGTTTTGCCCCGTATTTATCAGATAGGTCCGACAGCTGTTTTTTAATTGTAAGCTCATCATTTCGCAGACCCTGAATCACAAGGTTGTTCATAATATCGGGAACAGTCGTAAGGAGTTCAGACCTGTCAATAACAGACTGTATCTGTCTGTATTTTATCTCTGCTTCCTGACGTTTTCCCTCTGTCTGCACCAGCTGAGAAACCAGTTCCTGAAGTTTCTGGGTAATAACATTTTCCTTTGTCTCAAACGATACTATGCCTTTGCCCTCCCTGTACTGCTGGAGTTCCTTTTCGGTCTCCTCTACCTTTGACTTTGATTCAGTCACCCTCGCTGACAGCCACTCCACGGCATCCTTGAAAGGTTTAACGCGTATATCAAGGTTATGCTCTATATATGAGCTTGCAGTGCCGGTTGCCATAACAGCTGCAACAGTCGGGTTTTCAGAATTATAGTGAATCTTCATAATATTGTTGGCCTTGCCAAGTTCAACATCTATTTCGTTAAGCACTATGTCAGTAAGAGCAGGGTCAACCTCCTGCAACAGCGCTACACCAGGAAAAGGGTCGGACGTTTTTTTCGCAGGGAACAGGCTGATAACAGCCTCTTTAACCTTCCGGATTATAACACCAGGGAAACTGTTTTTGGCCTTCTCCTTCTTTTCAAGATAATATGGATTTTTATCGAGCTGCATCTTCCTGACAACCCTGTCTGCAAAGGCCCTGCTCCCGAGTATCTCCTTCTGCGTCTGATAGTATTCAGCAGGATTTTTCATCTGGATATAGGCTGCTCCGCCTTCACCAAATGTCATGGTCTGATTATTCTCAAGTTCAAATAATACCTGTGCGGTGCCCTGATATACAGGGGTTGCCAGAAAGGAATATACAGCAACCAGGCCTGCCACAACAGCAAAAAACGTCAATGCAATATTCCTTCTTTTTAAGAGCACCCGCCAGTAATCCAGCAGATGTATATCTTCGTCTTTTGACTGCATCTATTCCTCCTTAAAAAAAACTCTCCGGCACAAATACAATGTCATCCGGCATTACAAGGTCTTCCATATTGCCGCTGATAGTGACCTCGCCCTTATCCGACTTGCGTATAATCTTTGTCTTTCCCTTCCATGCCTTCTGCGTGAACCCGCCTGCCAGAGTTATGGCCCTGAGCACAGTAAGCCCCTTTGTTATCTTATACGCGCCAGGGGTCTTTACCTCGCCATTTACAAACACAAAGGCCGCCCTCGGCACGTAGATGCTGTCCCCGTCCAGCACAACAATATTTGCTGTTACATCCCCCTGTTCGAGAAGTTTTGTGAGATAAACAGTAAGCGTAATGTCTTCTTTCTTTTCATTGCCTGTCTTCAGAATTTTCCTCTGTATATAAAGCATGTCGCCTGCATTTGCCGTAATGCCGCCCGCGCTTGATATGACTTCCATTAATGTGGCGTTACCCCTCAGTTCGACAAGCCCAGGCTTGGTAAACTCTCCAAGGACAGTCACTTTCTTGCTCTTGTATTCCACTATAAAAACAGCAACCTGAGGTTTTTTTATATAGCCGTTCTCAAGAGAGACTGCTATTTTCTTTTCGATTTCCATCGCAGTCAGCCCGTTTACTTCAACCTCACCAATCAATGGAAATGTAATCTTGCCCTCGCCGCTTACCCTTGTCTCGGTAGTAAGGTCGGGATTGTCATATACTTTTATCTTAAGCAGATCTCCCTCGCCTATCATATATTCCTGCGCATAGCCGGTTAGTGGAATAAAATATGAAAGCAGAAAAACGCCTGTCAAGAATACAATTTTCATTCCATATGACAACGACATCCTGTTAAAACCCGCTGACATCTCTTATGTAATCCTTTCTTTGCTTTGATGTAATTCCAGAAGGCCTGGAAGGAGGCATTTTCTTTTTTACAGCAGTCATTTGATTTGTCCATATATAAACCTCGCCCACTGCCAGGGAAAATATATTCTTCACGCTGGCCCCGCCCCCAAAAACAACCACATCAGTTTCTTCAGGCAAAGCTATTACCGCAAAATCTGCAATACCGGCTGTTACCGAAGCCTTATCAGTTGCTATATAAAATGCCGAGTCAGCGCTCCTCTCCCTATAGATGACAAACCTTGTCTTGCCTCCCAGAAGCTTAACAATAGCCTTTCTTCTGTTTTTTTCAGGGTCATATATATACTGATTCACTCTTAAGGCTGTATCTGATGATAAATTCAAAAGCGAATCGTCTGTGAATACCATCTGCGCCCTTGAGTCTTTCCCTGTCTGCAAAACATCTCCAACCAAAACACTATCCCCCTCGCCAACAGCAACAGTTTTTTCAACACCCGGTTTCTTTACTGTAACAGTGCCCTGAACAACGGTAAGCTTGCCAGCTGCCGTATCTGCTGCCAGATTGTCTGCAGGAAATAAAAAAACAGCTAAAACCAATAAAGGCAGATAAATATTTCTACACATCTACAAACAACACAGCTTTCGTTCTATCAGGTTAAAAAATTCTGCTAAATATGATACAACTACTTAATACACTTTTAACAGGGAGGCACGATAAGAATCGCGCCTCCCTGAAAAACACAGCTTATTTCAATACCAATCTACTTTGCCAATGCAGGCATTATAGAGTTCCCGGCATTGTTTGATATCTGCTGCCATACCCATGT
>JACRGY010000102.1 GCA_016212165.1 Nitrospirota bacterium | reverse complement strand
TAAACACAGGCTCTGAAAATCTCAGAAGAAATACCTTAAAGGGTATTTTCATCCTTATACAGAGGCAAAGGCTTATGCCTAATATGAGCAGAGGGAACGCAAGCCCTTTATAGCTCAATACCATTGCCAAGACAAAGAGGCTGACGCCGAGTTTTAACCTCGCGTCAACCTGCGAAAGCAGGTGGTCTTTTTTAAAGTATTCGCTAAAGATTTCCATATTCTTTATTCTTTACTTTCTGTCTTTTATTCCCTATCAGTTCCTTCCAGTAATATCCTGCTGCGAAGCCTCCGATTGTGCCTGCGAGGAGAAAGACAAAAAGAAGCAGGTCGCCCTGATCCGTATTAATGAACGGCTCCCTTGCCTCTCTGCCATGCTCCTTTGCAACCTTCTCTATTACAGACTCGTCAACACCCTGCCATTTTTCAGAAGCAGTGACAGTGTCAGTGAATAGTGAATATTGAATAGTGAATAGCGCAAAAATTGCCAGTAAAAATATTCCGCAACTTTTAACTTTTAACTTTGAATTTTGAATTTTCATATTGCTGCCTCCTTCTGCTTTATTACCCGCATCTTTACCAGAAGGTCGGGCCGCTTCTTGTAAAGCAGGGTAACCATGCCTGCTGTCATCGCGCCTTCAAGGATTCCCAGCGGAAGCTGAGTTGGAATAAATGCGATAAGTATCTTCCAGAAAAGGGGCATGAATGCTGAATCACCTTTTATGCCCGACGCAAGCTCAACAGATGTTGCGAAATATGTTGCCCAGTCTGCAAAGAGGCCTGCCATGAATCCTGAAACTGCAATATTCACTTTTATCAAACGTAATACCTTGAAAGTTAAGAATCCGGCGAATGAGCCCATAACTCCCATGGAAACTATATCAGCGCCCCATGTACTCAGACCTCCGTGCGCAAGGAAGAGTGCCTGAATCAACAGAGCAACTGCTGTAACAAGTATGCTTATTGTGGGTCCAACAAGTATCCCTGATATTCCTGTGCCACATGGATGCGAGCATGTGCCTGCTGTGGGCACAGGGATGGGCATGCATGAGATGATGAATACAACAGCAGCCATCAACCCGACGAGAGGCTTGAATGAGAGGTCAATTGACGATAGTTTTTTGAGCTTATACAAGCCCCATGCCACAAATGGGACTGCTATAACAGACCAGAACAATGCCCAATTAAAAGGCAGTATCCCCTCGGATATGTGCATGGCGTAAGCATTAGAGGAAGTGAACAGTGAACAGTGAATAGTTAATAGCAAAAAAATAAAGACTTTGGATTTTAAACTTTCCCTTTTCATTTTTCTTCCTCCGATGCTATTTTTAGCAGAGCATTCACAATTGCCACTGCTACAGGTGTGCCGCCCTTTCTGCTTAAATTTGTTATAAATGGAAACTTCTGCGTTGAGAGTAATGCCTTTGATTCAATCGCCTTAACAAAACCTACGGGAACACCAACCACAAGAATAGGCGAATGGGTGAATGGGTTAACAGGTAAATTGAATAACTCGATTGTTTTTAATAACGCCGTCGGTGCGTTGCCGATAGCAATAATACCGATGTTATTATTTTCTTTCAAGGCTGATTCAATTCCCATCTCTGCCTTTGTCTTTATTTCTGACTGCTGACGGCTGAAAGCTGATTGCTGTATGTTGCATATTACCTTCCCGCCCCATTTTTTTAAGAGTTTCTTGTTTATCCCTGCCTTTACCATCTTGATGTCTGTCAGGATATCCTTGCCTGCCCTTATTGCTTCCACGCCTGCCCTCACGGCATCGGGATAGAATACAAGGGAATCCTTGAATTCGAAATCAGCAGTAGCATGTATTACACGCTTTATTACAGGCAGATGTTCAGGAGGAAAACTGCTCAGGTCTATCTCATCAGAGATTATTTCAAAGCTTCTTTTTTCAATATCTCCGGGCGCTTTAAACCCTGCCGATGCCATTCTTTCCAAAACCACATGCACAAGCTTTTCGTGGATGCCGAGCGGTTCCGTATAAACGAATTCAACGTCGGGATAAAGCCTCTCAGCCTCCTGCATCATCTCAGGTATGTCCTTTGTAACATGCATGCCTGAACTAAGGAAAAAGGGGTGAACAATTATCCTTTCTGCTCCGCCAAGGATGCTTTTTTTAATGGTATCCATCAAATCAGGTTCTGCAAATTGAAGGTATGCAACTTTTACACAACCCTTGCCGCAACCAGGATGGATGGCCTGATGCAGCAGCCTTCCAACCATCTCAACATTATTTGCACCCTTCTTTGGGCTGCCATGTCCTATCAGGATTATGTTTTCCATCAATACTCCCTTGTAAAATTTATAAAATTATTTGCTATATCAGGGTTACTGCCGAAATGCACGTGTATATAACTCGCAAGGGTATTCCTGAACCGATAACCCTCATCCTGAATATCAGCGCCGCCTTTGTCATTATTAAGCGCATAACAGTTTGTAATCGCTGACAGCTGATAGCTGATAGCCAATGGCTTTATTTCAGAATAATGAAACTCGTGCCCTCGCAGTTTATCTCCTTTTTTGCCGATGATACAGTCGTCTTTAATGGTGATATCCCTGTAACCGAGATGCGGCCGTCCTCTCTTCATCTGTGTCTCAAAGGGAAATATGCCAGCCATCTTAAACAAATTGCCGTCAAAATCATATATCCCCTGGGACAGATACATTAATCCTCCGCATTCAGCATAAACAGGCCTTCCTGAATCTGCCAAGCCTTTTATGGAATCGAGCATTGCCTTATTTTTTGATAATCCTTCTGTATAAAGTTCAGGGTAGCCGCCTCCGATATACACTGCATCAACACCATCAGGGATTTCAGAATCTGAAAGAGGGCTAAATGTAATTATTTCTGCGCCGGCATCTTTTAATAAATCAAAATTGTCTTCATAATAAAAGCAGAAGGCTTTGTCATAGGCAACGGCGATTCTTGGTGAATGGGTGAACGGGTGAACGGGTGAATGGGGTAAAAAATGCCGTTTTTCCGATTCACCGATTAACCGATTCACCAATTCACCGGTCAAAGTGATTATGGCATCAACATCCACATGTTCCAGCATTGCATTTGCAAGCCTCTGTATGTTTTTATCCGTAAGCGGATTTTCCTCTGCAACTGTCAGCCCTAAATGCCTGTGGGAAATCTCGAAATTTAAGTCCCTCGGAAGATAGCCCATGACTGCAACATCCCGAACGCTCTCTTTAAGCCGGAGGTAATGACTCTCCGATGCCACTCGGTTGAAGATAACGCCTTTTAGAGGCGAATGGGTGAATGGGTGAATGGGTGAATGGGTGAATTCCATAAATCCCTTCACAACTGCTCCTGCGCTTTCGGCCATACCATAGGCATCTACAACAAGTATTACAGGCAGGTTAAGCTGCCCTGCCAAATTTGCCGTGCTGAATTCTCCGTCATACATGCCCATAACGCCTTCCACAATTGATATATCCGCATCCATCGAATGTTTATAAAAACAATCCCTGACGTAATCCTCTCCGCACATCCGGATATCAAGATTCCTGGACGGCCTGCCTGTGATAATCCTGTGAAGTCCTGAATCTATGAAATCGGGGCCTGCCTTGAAGGACTGCACCTTTAACCCCTTTTTCTTTAAGGCTGCAAGCAGGCCTAAAGTAATGGTTGTCTTTCCGCATCCGCTGTGTGTGCCGGCTATCACTAGGCCTTGTGCCATAAAGAAAGCTCCTTTAATAAGCGCGCATTATGCCTGCGGGATTTGACTGCAATTCTGATATACGCTCTGTTAAGCCCCGCAAAATTGGAGCAGTCCCTTACAAGAATTCCTTTATGCCTGAGTGAATTAATCATTTCTCCTGCGTTATTTAATCTTATCAGGTAATAATTCACAGCTGAAGGGATATACTCTATTTTTAATTTTCCAAGGCCGTCTTCCATAAATTTTTTTTCCTGTTTCATGACGCTGAATGTCTCATCTCTGTATTCGGTATCACTCATTGCAACAACTCCGGCCCTCTGCGCAATGGTATTTACTGCCCACGGTTCTTTATATGAGCTTATTTTTTTAATTACCCTTTGGTGGAAAACGCCGTATCCAATCCTTAGCCCTGTAAGGGCATAGAATTTCGTCATTGACCCCATGACAATCAGATAAGGGTTATCAGTAACCTCATTTACCACCGAATCCTTTGGGCAGAAGTCAATGAAAGCTTCATCAACAACAAGATAGCATCTGAGTTTTTTCGCAGCGCCGGCTATTTTCAGCATAGCAGCTCTTTTAAGCAGCCGGCCTGTCGGATTATTTGGATTGCAGAGAAAAGCCATATCACAGCCCTTCATGGCCTTAATAAATGCATCGGGATCTGTTTCAAAATCTTTATCTCTATCAAGCTTAAGATATTTAATAGCTGGCTTCCGGCTGATAAGAACTGCCCTTTCATACTCAGAAAATGTTGGTTGAGGGATAAGAACCTTTTCGGGTTTCAGCGCCCTCGGGACAAGATAGATAAGCTCTGTGCTTCCATTTCCGCACAAAACAGAATCAACGCTTATATGGTAATGATTAGAAAGGTGGTGTCTTAATTCGGTTGCATCAGGGTCCGGGTAATTAATGAGATGTCTGATGTTCTTGATTAACGCTCTCTTTACTTTTTTTGAGATGCCGAGGGGATTTATGGATGCGCTGAAATCTATTATCCTGCCTTCAGGCAGTCCGGTTTCCCCGGCTGCCCTGTATATATTCCCGCCGTGAAGCTCTGGCAGTCTTTTCCTCCCTGTCATACAAGGCTCCTTGCGTATAAAACAACCGCTGCTATTCCTGTCCCCAGCAATGAAGTGATTTTTACTACAGTAATTGTTTTTTCAGAGGCAGTCAGATAATCAACCGCCGTGTCTCTTCCTATATAAGGCTTGTCTGCAACAATGCCCCCGTATGTGGAAGGCCCTCCGAGCCTGACGCCAAGCGCGCCTGCCATGGCTGCCTCAGGAATACCGGCATTCGGGCTTGTATGTTTTCCGCCGTCCCGGAACATGATTTTGACTGCGGTGAATGGGTGAATCGGCGAATCGGTGAATAGACGAATCAGAACAGATGCAATGACAATGAGCGCCCCTGTTATTCTTGCAGGAATGTAATTGGCAATGTCGTCAAGTCGCGCTGCCGCCCAACCAAAGTTTTTATATTTGTCATTCTTATAGCCGACCATTGAATCGAGTGTGTTTATGGCCTTATACGTCAGGGCAAGGGGAAGCCCGCCGACTGCAAGATAAAAAACCGGGGCGACAACACCGTCAGATAAATTTTCAGACAGGGTCTCCATAGTTGCCCTCAATGCCCCTTTTTCTGAGAGGTCCTCTGTATCGCGCCCTACAATCATGCTCAGGCTCTTTTTTGCGCTGCCGATATCTTTGTCCCTTACCGATTCTATAACAAGACTTGCTGAGTTTATTAATTCACGGGCAGCAATTGCAGTTGCCGTAAGATAAATAAGCAAAAGGCAGGAAGCAAGAAACAAGAAGTAAGGAGTATCCATGGATAATAAGAAATGAACGGCAAGCCATGCAGCACAAAAGACAGCGCCAACAATTATTATTACAAGAAGAATACCCTTGCCCCTTTCCATTGTCACCGATATTCTCCCTTCCCGCTTCCTCAGGAGATTTTCTGCGCGCGTTATTGCCCTCCCTATAATCCTCACTGGATGGGGCAGCCATCGCGGATCGCCGATGGCAAGGTCGAGCAGAAATGCCAGCACAAGTATCGCAGGCGAAAGGCTGAAGGCTGAACGAACATTGTCTGTCATAGGCCTATAACCTCTTTTATATAATTGAGGTCAATATTTTCTCTCACAACATTTGCAAGGCTGTCAATCGCACTGTCTTTTATTCCAGCATACCTGACAGTGCAAGCAACAGGGGGGAGGCCCTTTTTTCTTCTTGCGCTATTAATTACTTCCCTTCTGAAGAGGTCGTTTTCAAAAATGCCGTGCAGATAAGTCCCCCAGCAGTTGCCGTTTATAGAACCATCGAAAATCGGCGAACCGGTCAATCGGTCAATCGGTGAATAGGGAAAACGATTTATTTTAAACAGGCCAATATCCCCCGAGCTTGTTCCCATATGAATTTCGTAACCTTTTAAGTTCTTATGCGATTCACCCATTAACCCATTTACCCATTTACCATTCAATTCAGCCTCCACTCTACATGTCGTCTTATTTTTCCCGAAGTTTGTTTCTATACTTAAAAGCCCGATACCATTAATTTCCTTATGGTTGCTTTCTACACTATGCGGGTCATATATCTTTCTGCCCAGCATCTGGTATCCTCCGCACATGCCTATAATCTGAACACCCTTTGAATAGGCCCGTTTTATGCTCTTATCAAGAAAGGTCTCTTTCAAAAGCATAAAATCTTTAATTGTGTTTTTTGAGCCCGGGATGATTACAATGTCTGCATTTTCTATATCCGCAGGATTGCTGGAATATACAAGTTCCACATCCGGTTCACAGACAAAAGGATCGAAGTCTGTAAAGTTCGAGATGTATTGCAGCCTTACGACAACAATCTTTATCTTTACAGAATTTGAAATTTGAAATTTGAAATTTGAAATTCGCTGGAGCGCCAGCCCATCCTCTTCAGGCAGGCCTATATTTCTTATATATGGTAAAACCCCTATTACCTGCTTCCCTGTTTTGTCTTTTATCATCTCAAGCCCAGGCTTGAGTATCCCGAAATCTCCACGGAACTTGTTTATGATAAAGGCCTTGATGTGCCTGCTGTCTTTCCCGAGCAATTTAACTGTTCCATAGAGAGATGCAAAGACGCCTCCCTTGTCTATATCACCCACTAAAATTACAGGGGCCTTTGCATATTTTGCAGCGGCCATGTTCACTATATCCACATCCATGAGATTTATCTCAGCAGGACTTCCTGCGCCCTCCATGACTATGAGATCATATCTGCCGGAAAGCCTTTTAAACGATGCCTTTACAGCCTGCCACGCATTTTTTTTGAATGCATAGTATTCTCTTGCCTTCATTGTTGCATGAACTTTTCCATGAACAATGACCTGCGAGCCCATATCTCCGGAAGCCTTAAGCAATATCGGATTCATATCTACTGCCGGCGCTATCCGCGCTGCTTCCGCCTGCAATGCCTGTGCCCTTCCTATTTCTCCGCCGTCGCCGGTTATATATGAATTAAGCGCCATGTTCTGCGCTTTAAAAGGCGCCACATTTATTCCCATATCCCTGAAAATCCTGCACAGCGCAGTTACAATGAGGCTTTTACCTGTGCCCGAGCCGGTCCCCTGAATCATCAATGCCTTAGCCATTGAGTTCTCCATAAGACAAAAGGCGGGGCATTGTATTCGAGCGGTTTTTTTTGCTCATAAACAATCTCATAATCTCAAGGCACTGGCAGGCAGGATTGTCTTGAGCGACTTTTGAGATTTTTCGGTAACAGTTCTTAATGAAATGCAGCGGCCACATCCTCGGCTGTCTGAGACCGCAGGTCGAGTTTCGAGGATGTAGCGTAATAAGTTTAGAACTGTCGAAAAATATCGCAGGAAGCGAAAGGCAGTCTTGATTGCCAATAATTGAACGCACATAAATATTATCTGTAGTCTTTAATAAATTATTCATGCCGATAGTTCTTCAGATAAGCTTGTCCATTAATAAGTTTCACAACCGGATACTTATCCCAGAATTCAATAATATTCACTGCTGCATAGTCCTGCTCAATCCTGAAAATATTCTCAAGAGGGATACCGAGAATATTGCAGAGTATTATTCTGCTCACCCCGCCATGCGAGACTATCGCAATTTCATCGCCTCTATGCTTTTTCAATATCCTGTTTACCGCCTTCATAACCCTTTTCTCCACTTCAACAGTGCTCTCTCCTTCAACAGGGCTGTACTTCAGCGGATTACCTGCCCATGCACTGAATTTCTCCGGATACCTTTCTTTTATTTCCGTAAAAGACATCCCTTCCCAAATACCGAAACTTCTCTCCCTGAGCTCTTTCATCTGCACCGGCTTAAATTTGTATGGCCTTGCTATTATCTCAGCGCTCTTCACTGCCCTGCTCAGATTTGATGTATAAACAGCAGCAAGCCTTTGGGCCTTCCTTGACCCCTTGTCTCCTCGGCGACTCGCCTGAGGCGAGACCCCTTGGCCCCTCGACCCTTTTGTTTTGTGTATATCCCTCAAATAGCTCTGGTATTTCGCGAATGATTCTAATCTGAGATGCTCTCTTATAAATACTGCCACTTTTTTAACCTGTTCAATTCCCTTCTCGGACAACGGCACATCAATGCTGCCTTTGTAGCGCTTTGTTTCGCTTCCCTCTGTCTCCCCGTGCCTTATTAAATAGAGTGTTGTAACCATACTGATACCACCATCAAAAATAGTATTTCTGATATTTCGCCTATTGCACCCAATGTATCGCCTGTAAGGCCGCCGAACTTTCTTTCACAGAATTTCGCCGAAAAAAAACTGAATGCATACAACACAAAAAAGAGCACAAAAAACAAAGCAATGACGGCTGGCCCATATGACCTGCCAGGATAAAACACAGCAATTAATATATAAAAGATAATTACTGCCGCAGATGAAAAAATAACATTGTTCACACTGCTGTTATCTATAAATATTCTGCCTAAGCCATCCCTTCTTGCAGATATTCCATGATACATTGCAGGGGTCATTGCCCATTTCGAAAATACCGGCATCAGAAACAGGATTGATAAAACAACAGGAAGCGGGGCATTTATTAAAAAGAGGTTTTTTATGAAAAGATATTTCATAAGGATTGTAAGTGTTATTGAAACTACTCCGATAGCGCCGGTGAAACTGTCCTTCATTACAGCGAGCCTTCTCTCTCTGTCAGCTTTTTCATCTCCGCTTGATTTCACGGCAAGTGCGTCAAATGTATCTGCAAGGCCGTCAAGATGAAATCCTCCATTGCTTAATATTAAAATCAAAACGACAAGAGCGCTTACGATTTCCAGGGGGAATACCTTAGATAAAAATAAGGCAGAAACCGCAGCCAACAGCCCCTGCAATGCTCCGGCAACAGGGAAAAAGTTTGCAGACCGAGATATTTCCTTTTCAGAAATATCTCCCTTCACCTTCACAGGGATAATTGTTAAAAACTGAAATGCGAGTAATATTTTTTTCATAGAATCCTAAATTCCACAGAAGACAGGATATGGTATTTGAGCGGTTTTATTTTGCCGGTATTCATACTTTTCTTATCCATAAATACCTGTCTATTCGTTATTCGATACCCCTGCTTCACCGAATGTCGCCATCTCTTTATATATTTTCAATCCTCCCTCAATAACGAGCATTGCAAGCGCTGCGCCTGTGCCTTCACCAAGCCTGAGATCCAGATCAAGGATAGGCCTTAACCCAATCTTTTCGAGCATAATCTTATGGCCAATCTCAACAGAATTGTGAGCCGCAAACATATAGTCTTTTGTTTTTGGTTCAATGCAGTAAGCTATCAAAGCGCCTGCTGTTGATATGAAACCGTCAATAACAACAGGAATCCTGTTTGAGGCTGCACCAATTATCAATCCTGCAATACCCCCTATCTCAGCGCCCCCCACTTTGGAGAGAACATCAAGAGGGTCTGCTGGATTCGGTTTATTAAGAGCTATTGAATCTTCAATAACCTTAATCTTATTCCTGAGTGCATCGTCGCCTATGCCGGTGCCTTTGCCGGTTACTTCTGATACTGATTTGCCGGTAAGGACCGACACAATTGCAGAAGACGGGGTTGTATTTGCAATCCCCATCTCGCCGGTGCCGAATATTTTATATCCCTTCTTTGAATATTCATTGGCAAGCTCAATCCCGACTCCAATACATTTTTGAGCTTCTTCTTTTGTCATGGCAGGGCCTTTTCTCATATTCTTTGTTCCCATTACTATTTTTTTAGAGACAAAAGAAGACCCACCTTTAATTCCCCCCTTGGCAAGGGGGGACATAGAGGGGTTAAAATCAAAATCAACTCCTATATCAACAACAATGACATCTGCACCTGCGTGCCTTGCAAGGACATTTATGCCTGCCCCGCCGTTAAGAAAATTTAACACCATCTGTCTTGTTACTTCCCTCGGAAATGCAGAGACCCCTTCATCTGCGACACCATGGTCGCCGGCAAAAGTAAATATCACTTTTTTATCGAGAACAGGCATCGTGTTTTCTGTTATTGCCACAAGCCTCCTTGCAAACTCCTCAAGCCTTCCGAGGCTTCCCAATGGCTTTGTAAGGTTATCGAGCCTTTTCTGCGCAAGCTCATTGAACTTTCCGTTTATTGATGCAATCCGCAATCCTGTCTCTGAAATCATAAATCCTCCGTCCATTTATTTTGTTGAACTTTTTATCTTTACAGGTATCCCTGCCACAACCATATAAACCTCATCCGCAATCTCTGCAACTTTCTGATTGAGCATCCCTGCCATGTCCCTGAACCTCCTTGCCATCTCATTCCCCGGGACAATCCCCATGCCAACCTCATTGGAGACAACAAACAGCGCGCAGGGTGCAGTGTGCAGCGCAGAGCATAAAAGCTTAATCTCTTTTTCGATGCCTTTATTGTTCATTATCAGATTCGAAAGCCAGAGGGTAAGGCAATCCAAAAGAATTACATCATATTTGCCGGAGATATCTTTTATTATTCCGGCAATTTGCAATGGTTCTTCAATAGCATGCCATTCCGCAGCCCGCTCTCTTTTATGTTTTTCTATCCTCTTTTTCATCTCTTCATCCAATGCCTGTGCAGTGGCAATATAAGCCTTTTTACCTTTAGTTTTTAATGCCTCAGACATTGCAAAAGAACTTTTGCCGCTCCTTGCACCACCTATAATGAACGTGATCAATTATCCTCCTAAAAATAAAAAATCCCCGGAACCCAAATAAGGATTCTGAGGATTGCACCCTGTTTCACTTCATCCTCACCTTTCTCCGCGGAAAGGCACATAACTGCATTCAGCAGTTAGCCGTCAGCCATCAGCTAATTACTGAATGCTGACCGCTGATAGCTGTAGTTTTCCGGCAGGTCTTCTGGCTTACGCTTCATCCTACTCGCCAGCCTTCCCATTCCGACTCATCGGAACAGTGGCATGGTTGGCTTTCGTCCACGTTTACAGCGGCGGGACCGCTCCTGTATTTAACAGGATTCCCTATTAAGCCTTTCGGCACCCGAAACTCCAGATAGTTTTACAGAAAAAAGATTAAAAAGCAAGAGAGATTTTCCATATTGCACAATCCATCAAAAAATCCCTTTGATATACAGTCAAAAATCCGGAGATTACGCTATACTTATAAGGAGAAATGGATGTCAAATTTGTTATAGGCGCTGCCCTCGTATTTCAGTTTGCGGCAGCCGCTTTTGCTTTAAGGCTGATGAGGGCCACGAGGTGGCACACAGCTTGGATATTAATTTCGATATCTGCTTTCCTTATAGCAATTCGCCGCCTTATAACATTACTCCGCCTGATTTCCAACGACTTGTCTGCTCCGCCTGACATGACATATGAACTGGTTGGCCTTGGCATATCAGTTTTTATGTTCGCAGGAGTTGCATGGCTTGCCCCCCTGTTTTTCTCCATCAGCAATTCAGAAAAAGAGCTGCGGGAAGCCGTAAAAAAAATCGCAGAGGAAAAAGCCAGGTCAGAAGCAATCATTGCAGCAATAGGAAATGGCATGAGCATACAGGATACTGACTTTAAAATTATGTATCAGAATCAGACTCACAAAGACATGGCCGGCAGCCACGTTGGGGAATACTGTTATAAAGCCTATAATGACAGAGAAAAGATATGCGAAAGATGTCCTGTAGAGATGTCATTCAATGACGGCTTGGTACACAAGATAGAAAAATGTGTCTCGCCGGGCAAAAAAATGTCACATATTGAAATCACAGCGTCACCGTTAAAAGACTCCGCGGGCAAAACAATAGCGGGCATAGAGCTTGTCCGGGATATCACTGAACGCAAACACACCGAAGAACTGATTAACAGGCTCTATCATAAAAACGAGCTTATACTGAATTGCGCAGGAGAAGGCATCTATGGCATAGACACTAACGGCAACACAACCTTTGCAAATCCTGCAGCGGCAAAAATGATAGGATGGGAACCCGGGGAGATTATAGGCAAGTTTCAACACGATATCCTGCACCACTCAAAACCTGACGGGACTCCATACCCCAGGGAAGAATGTCCGATATATGCAGCGTTTAAAGACGGGTTCGTCCATCATGTAACAGACGAGGTGTTCTGGAGAAAAGACGGGACCAGCTTCCCTGTAGAGTACATAAGCACTCCTCTTAAAGAAAATGGCAGGATAATTGGCGCAGTTGTAGTATTCAGGGATGTTACCATGCGCAAGAGGCTGGAAGAAGAATTGAGGAAGCACCGCGAAGACCTTGAGGAGATAGTAAGGGAGCGTACTGCTGACATGGCAATAGGCATAGACCTGCTTCAAATTGAGGTCAGGGAGCACAAACAGGCGCAAGAGGAGATAATAAACTTTTCACGCAGGCTTGAAACTATTATAAACTCTTCGAGCGATATTATTTTTCTTAAGGACAAAAATTTCAGATATTTAGTAGTTAATGAGCAATGCGCAGGGTTTTTGAATTCTACTGCAGAGGATGTGATCGGCAAAACAGATTTCGATTTTATGCCGGAAGAAGCTGCCGAGGCATGCAAAAAAGGTGACGAGGCTGCGCTGGTTTCGGAAAGTCCCAACGAGTCCGAAGAACTCGTTGGAGACAGGTGGTTTCATGTAGTCAAGCAAAGAGTAAAAGATTCGGAAGGAAATGCAGCAGGCATAGTAGCAGTAATCAGAGATATCACCGAGCGCAGGAAAATGGAAGAAGAACTTATGAAGGCACAAAAACTTGAATCTGTGGGCCTTCTTGCCGGAGGCATTGCCCATGATTTCAACAATGCCCTGACCGGAATCCTGGGAAATATTTCACTTGCAAAGATGCTTGTTGAACCGGAAAATAAAATCTTCAAACGATTAACATCCGCAGAAAAAGCAACACTGAGGGCACAGAAACTGACCCATCAGCTGCTTACCTTTGCGATGGGCGGAGTGCCGATAAAGCAAATAATTTCAATTGCTGAACTTCTGGAAGAATCAATTGATTTTACGCTGAAAGGCTCCAATATCAGGTGCAATTATTCCATTGCCAGAAACCTCTGGCCTGTCGAAATAGACGAGGGCCAGATAAATCAGGTCATCAGTAATCTTGCAATAAATGCCCAGCAGGCAATGCCTGAAGGCGGGATACTAAAGGTAAGGGCTGAAAATATTACTGCGGATATTGATAACCCTTTCCTGCTGAAAGGCGGGAAATACATAAAGATATCTATTGAGGATAATGGGATTGGGATACCCGAAGAACAGCTATCCAGGATATTTGACCCTTACTTTACAACCAAACAAAAAGGAAGCGGGCTTGGCCTTGCAACAACCTACTCCATTATAAAAAACCATGATGGACATATTATGGTTGAATCAAAATTGGGAATCGGAACAATTTTTCATATCTATCTTCCGGCTTCAGGGAAAGAAGTCCTGGCAAAAAGGGATTTAGAAGAAGGCCCCATGACCGGCACCGGCAAAATCCTGATAATGGATGATGAAGCAGATATTAGAGAAGCCGCAGGTGAAGCCCTGACATTTCTGGGATACGAGATTAGCCTTGCTGAAGACGGCATTAAAACAATAGAACTATACAAAAAAGCCATAGAATCCCGGAATCCTTTTGATGTTGTCATCATGGATTTAATAATTCCGGGCGGCATGGGAGGCAAAGAAACCGTCAAAAAATTAATCGAAATAGACCCTCACATTAAAGCAATTGTGTCAAGCGGCTATTCCAATGACCCTGTTATGGCTGATTTCAAAAAACATGGGTTTAGAGATTTTATCATCAAGCCTTATACGGTCGAGGATTTAGGCAAGGTATTGCATAGAGTATTGACAGAATGAGCTAAGGCTGTACCCAATGCTTCTGGATGTGTTTCTGTTTTCTATGCTAAACTTATCAAATCAAATTTTCATGAGGTAAGATTTTGGATTTATACAAGCTTGGCATTTCTGAGGCAAAAAAACTTCTTGATAAAAAAGAAGTCTCGGCCCAAGAACTGCTCGATTCAATATATAAAAGAATTGATGCTGTCGAAGACAGGGTAAAGGCATTTATCACCTTGCCTAAAGAAAAGGCATACGAAATGGCTGAGGCCTCCAGGCAGGCAATAGATGCAGGGAAACCCTCATCTCTTTCCGGCATTCCAATCGCCATAAAAGACAACATGTGCACAAAGGGCATCCGCACAACATGTTCATCAAAGATACTTTCGAATTTTATTCCGCCCTATGAAAGTACAGTGACATCAAAACTCGGTGCTCAGGGATATATCCTCATTGGAAAAACAAACCTTGATGAATTTGCAATGGGCTCTTCAACAGAAAACTCCGGATTCTTTACGACAAAAAACCCCTGGGACCTCGAAAGAATTCCCGGAGGTTCAAGCGGAGGCTCTGCTGCTGCTGTTGCTGCGGATGAATGCATTGCAGCTCTCGGTTCTGACACCGGAGGCTCGATAAGACAGCCTGCTTCTTTATGCGGTGTTGTTGGTTTAAAGCCTACCTACGGACGCGTTTCAAGATTCGGTTTGGTTGCATTTGCATCATCTCTTGACCAGATAGGCACCATAACAAAAAATGTAAAAGACTCAGCAATCCTTATGAACATAATCTCAGGCAAAGACCCTTTTGATTCCACATCCGCGCCTCTTGCTGTGCCTGATTTTACAAAAAACCTCGGGCAGGAGATTAAAGGATTAAAGATTGGGATTCCAAAAGAATATTTCATCAAGGGAATGGATAAGGAAATAGAAAAATCCGTAAGAGATGCTATTAAAAAGCTTGAATCTCTCGGAGCTATTCCTGTTGAAATCTCACTTCCGCATACTGAATATGCTGTTGCCACATATTACGTGCTTGCAACATCAGAGGCAAGTTCAAACCTGGCAAGATATGACGGCGTTAAATACGGTTTCAGGGCAGAGGGCAAAGTCGGCACGACTCGCAACCGAGACCTCATAGACATGTACATGAACACAAGGGCGCAGGGCTTTGGCGCTGAGGTTAAAAGAAGAATCATGCTCGGCACATTTACTCTGTCTTCCGGATACTATGACGCATATTACAAAAAAGGCCAGCAGGCAAGGACCCTGATAAAACAGGATTTTGAAACAGCGTTCAATCAGGTTGATGTTATCGTAACTCCGACATCTCCCAC